>JAYTFN010000130.1:0-1641 GCA_043734325.1 Candidatus Adlerbacteria bacterium | reverse complement strand
AGTCGCTTGGACGTTCCACCACAAAAGCCGTGTCGGTCATTCCGAGTTCCTCGAGCGCCCTCTCTATCGCATCATAAAAAAACTGTTGCATTACGGTTTACAGTATTCTTTTACAGGGTCATTGTCGAGAGGTTGGGCTCTTGACCTTCTATAGCCGTAAAGGAGATGCGGCCAATAAGCTGACCTCTGGTTGTGTGGATGTCGCAGCGCCATTTCCCCGGTGTTAGTGTGTGCACGCTCCAGCCACGATACCCTTCGTCGCGCCCGCCGTTAATGGGGAAAGAGACGCTCGACTCTATATTCCACTTCTGTCTTTGTTCGCTATATTTCTGCCACGTATGTACGACCGGCGCCGAGAGTTTACCGGGCGCAAATATAGCACTAAAGCAATACGCCTGCGCATCGTGCGTGTAGTGATACTGCGAGTCGGTATCTCGCCAAAAAATATACCATGCGGGAGCTTCTAGAGTCGCGTGGTACCCGCCGACACCGTTTGTATTCAACGAGTGGTAGATACCACCCTGCTTAAGGGACACCGGTACCGGAGGAATAATGTTTAAAAAATAAAGACCGTTAAATATAACGAGTATTGCAATTAAAATTCCGGACACTTCGACCATTTGCCTTTGTTCCTTCTTTTTAAAAACCTTAAAAAATAAAATAGACAAGAAAAATGCAATACATATGACACTCAGAAGACAACTAAGCAGAAATACACTAGCCCCGATGGAGTGGAGTAGAAATGTGGGCACGGCGATTACACAGTAGGTTAGAAGTAAAAAATAATAGACCGCAACGTTAAAACGCAGCTGTTCATATGAGCCTTTTAAAAATTCGTTTCCAAGCGCAAAGGCTGCGAGTAAACCGATAAATAACAAACTTCCACCCACCGTTCCGCTTTTTCCATACAGGATAAGCAAATTACTGGCCAATCCTCCAAAACAAAACTGCAAGACAAATAACAGAAGGAGCGGTTCAGTCGGATGTTCGCGCTCCATCTGGCGCCTTCGCACTTTAATATTGAGCAGCACAATAACAGTGCCCGCGATACTGAGGTACGCCAAAAGCAGCAGGTTGTCTGTAATGCTGTCAGGACGCTTTGCGAGCCAAAGGTCGAACGCAAAGCCCAGGACAAGTGCGCCTACATTTATATGGCGTTCATATTTCTTCCACAACAAAAGAAGTTTATTGCGAAGCGATCTCATTCCTCTATTGTACTCCGACTTGTGCTTAAAAAAATGTATCGGGTATAGGAAATTTCGCACACACGTTTTTTATTTCCTGATGAACCGCATCAAGTGTACGTTGGTCGTCTTTACCTTTGAGCGCCAGGAGCATAAGTTCGGCAACGCGGGCACTTTCTCCTTCTTTAAAGCCGCGTGTGGTCATGGCTGGAGTACCAAAGCGAATACCGGACGGGTCCATAGGACTCCTTGGGTCGTCGGCTATTACATTTTTATTAAGTGTAATGCCAACTGTATCGAGCACTTTTTCTGCTTCCTTTCCCGGAATGCCGAGGGAACCAAAAACGTCTGCAAGAATAAGGTGATTACTGGTACCACCGCCGAGCATGCGTACATTATGGGCTTTAAACACCACTTCCATAGCTTTTGCATTTTTAAGAATTTGCGCAGCATAGGT
>JAYTFN010000129.1:0-2989 GCA_043734325.1 Candidatus Adlerbacteria bacterium | reverse complement strand
CTCCGGTCGATTACAGGGAGTACTTACTTGGCACCAATCCGCTTGTCCCCATTTCTGTATAGTGTCTATATTAAAGGGTACGGTTCACTGTCCCCATATCCCTAACACAGTCCAGTTCGCGGAGCAAAGTTTGACATATATTTTAATATGTGATATAAACAATACGGATAAGGTCGTTTGCAGTTTCACTCCGCACCTGAAAGGACTGACCTAATGAGACACTTTGATAGACTTCTCGCCCTTGCTAATCTCCCTGGCAGCCTGATTCATCCTGATCATCTCAGGTGGTATCTGGTTGGCCTGTTCGGGCGGCTGGGTTTCGATCCTTCAGCCTACGATGAGACACCTCTCGATCAAGTGCCCAGCAAGCTTTGTTTGAATTGGCACGACATCGTCGTGGCTACCTTGCTAGGACAGCCTGGCACTCTTCGCGCAGAGCTCGGTGATCTCTGGCCGGCAAGGGACGCCTGGACACTGTCCGCAGCGTCCGTTCGATATACGGTCGCGAACGAAGGGCTTTCACGAGATTTGGGCTGGGACTACGCAGGAAAGGACATCACTGTGAGCCTTGCAACACTCGTCGTTCTCACGACGATGCTGGACATAGTGAAGGAAACCCGAGCACTCTGAACCGCAGAAGGGTTACTGAACCGTCGTGTAGAAACCGTCTTATCGGTTTCGGCACGACGGTTTTCCATTCCATTTTTTAGCTGCAGAGCATAAAAACTCCAGTGAACGGGGACGTAGTGAAAACGGTGCCTGTCCCCGTTTTCGTTTTCGTCATCGAATGATTTGTACGATCATTTACAATAAACTTCCGAATTGAGTTAATAGATTTATTCTCAATATAAAGACCGGTATAATCAATCGAGCCCTTCGTATGTTATGAGTGGCGTGCATTCAAGTCTCACGCGAACCGTGGTCACGCTTGCTAGGAAATTTCGTTTGTCAGACACCTGCAAATAATGCGGGAAATCTAGCTAAATATCGCAATTAATTTATTTAGTGCAACCGCCTAGGGCAATGCGGTCTTACCCGCCGTTTTCGACTCCTCTTACAGTCAGAACTTCTTTAGTAAGGAAAACAGGATGAAGAGGATCGCGTGAACTTATAGAAAGCGTTACCCGATAATCACTACAGGGACGCAAATAGTGTTGAGTGTAATGCAAAGACCATAGTCCATTTACAACAGGTACCTTGATTCCGGTATCGTAATTCTCAAGAGCGCCGCATTTCAAATTGATATTACTTATACTAATAGTAACGCTCGTGGTGTTTTCTGCACTTCCGGTTAAAGTGGGGTGGCCCAATCTTGAAACAAGCGAGTATGGGCTAATTGTTGCTCTAGGAAAAGGAGTGATTGTCTGGTGTTGGTAAGCAGGTGCCCGTAGGGTTGTAGAAGTGATTTTCTGTTGCGTTACGTAATATATTGCGCCTTCGATCACCACTAAGACAAAAAGAATTGCTAATAAAAATTTTAATGAAATAAAGCCCTTTAGGGTATTCATTCCAAAACTATAGCACTTAATTTTGTACAAAAAAACACTAAGTCCAATAGGGATAGATCAGTTAATGTTCAAAGTTGTGTTGCAATTGCAATATGTATATATCGTGCTTGTTTTACCTAGCATCTGAAAACACGGCGTACTGCGTGAACAGAAAGTGGTGACCCTACGGGGAATGATCCTGACAGTCACTAAAGTATTTTGTACTTAAGCAGACAAAATACTAAGTGCTGCGGGACACGCCTCACCGTCGCCTAGGCGACATGTTCCGGCGGTTCGATTCCCTCGTAAGACGCGCAGGCGTCTTACTCGTAGTGTCAGCAAAGGAAAAGGCCCACCCTAAAAGGTGGACACTTTTTCAAACGCTGACCCTACGGGGAATCGAACCCCGATTTAAGCCTTGAGAAGGCTCCGTCCTAACCGTTAGACGATAGGGCCGTCTATACACCGACACATAGTATCAGAAAAGGGAAGAGGTGGCAAAGTTGCGCTGCAACAGCGTGTAGTTTTTTTCTTTTGCTATACTTTACGGTATGAATCAAAAATCAGTACTTACTCTGGCCATACTATTAGTAGTCATAGGTGTTGGTGTTTTTGCTTATACGAATTTTTACTCGAATCCTGTGGCTCCTGCCGCTACCAATACTACTAAGCCGAACCTACAGCCCGGTTCAGTTAAGCCGGTTACTCCGGCACCAAGTCAAGCAAATCGGGTTCCTTCTTCGGACATCACTCACGCGGTTGGGGTTGAAAGTTATATTAAAAAACACATAGCTAGATTTGCACCGGTTAAAGCGACACTAGGCGGTACGTTTTACGTTACAAAAGTTGACGCACGTGGCGGAAAAGGCACTGTTTCTTATGAGGATGGACACTCTTCCTATATCGCAGATTTTGCATATGCGGTTGATGATTTTGGTTCCGTCGCTATTAATAATTTTACCGTACGTAAATAATAAATACCGTGGTGCCACAAGACACTGCGGTATATTTCTTTTGCTCAAAGTACGTGTTTATTCAAACATACTGTCAGCGACTGTTTTTACAACAGTGCCGTCAGCTTTGCCTTTGAGGTCTTTCATGAGAGCACCCATGAGCTGATTAACTTGAGATTTATCTGTTATACCAAGCTCTGCTGCTTTTTCGATAGCTATCAACCGCACCTCTTCCTCGGTCATAAGTGCAGGTAGCATTGATTCAATTATTGCTAGCTCTACTTTTTCAGTCTCGGCCAGGTCTCTGCGACCGCCTTGCTCAAATTGTGCAATGGAGTCTTTTCGCTGTTTGCTTGCGCGGCGTATGATAGCCATAACGTCTTCTTCAGGCAAAACATCTGTAGGCTTTCCACCCTTTGAAATAAGCTCATTAGTAGCGCCGGTCATAATGCCGCGAATAACCGAAAGTCGCACCGCGTCCTTGCTGCGCATCGCGTCCTTCATAGCTTCGCGTAAATCGTTTTGTGTCATGTGATTTTGTCGAAATCA
>JAYTFN010000128.1:0-6380 GCA_043734325.1 Candidatus Adlerbacteria bacterium | reverse complement strand
TAGAAGGTGAGATGGATAATCCGGAATTTGAAACGACACTTAAGACCGATATTTTCTCCCATCGAGTGTTTGTCTTTACTCCAAACGGTGACGTTGTTGATTTACCTCTATCCTCCAGTCCGGTCGACTTTGCCTATGCCATACACTCAGACATAGGCGACCATGTGTTTGGTTCCAAAGTAAACGGCAAAATGGTCTCTTTAGACACCACCCTTCATAATGGGGATATAGTAGAAATACTTACTAAAAAGTCGGCGTCGCCCAAAACTAAATGGCTCGACTTTGCAAAAACGACCATGGCGCGCAGACATATACGAAACGCACTGGACCGGGAGAAAAAAATTTAAATAGAAAAACTATTTGGGTCGAATGCGTTTTCGTCTGCCTCTTTTTCGTCCTTTGACCTATCATCAAGCAAGGTTGCTTCAGGCTCTAACTGACGCGTACCCTGTGTTAACGGCACACCAGACACAATACCTTGCGGGTCAACGTACAGTACCATCGGCAGACGCATAGAGGGATCATCGAGTATACTCGCCGGGTCTTGGGTCTGTACAAGAGGTGTTGCCTCTTCGAGTTTTTGCAATACTTCTGCGGAATTTTCAGCTACCGGCTCTGTAACTGCTTTTGCGGCGAGCGCAATAAAAAGCACCCGAAGGTCTTCTTCGCCCATAAAATCTATTACCAGCTTGCCGCCATTTTCTTTTGGTTCAATAGCCACACGCGTTCCAAGTGACGAAGAAAGTTCGCGTTCCATCTCCAATATTTCAGGCGCGTACAGATATTCTTTCTTGCGAACTTTATCAAACGCAATTCTACGTGCAATCGCTTCCGTATCACGAACAGTCAAACGCTTGAGCATAATCTCGCGAAAAAGCGTTTGCTGCTCTGCAGGCCTATCGATAAGCATTAAGAGCGGACGTGTATGACCCTCGGAAATTTTTCCATCTCCTAAAGCAAGCTGCATTTCTTGCGGTAAATTTAAAAGCCGTATGGTATTTGAAACATATTCACGACTCTTCCCTACCTTCTCTGCGATTTGCGTATGTTTAAAGCCAAACTCAGATGCTAAGCGGGCAAAGGCAATCGCACGATCAATAGGATTTAAGTCTTCGCGCTGCAAATTTTCAATAATCGCAACTTCTAACTTCGTTTTGTCGTCGTCATAGTCAGCACGTATAATGACCGGCACTGTAGCCACTCCGGCGAGCTTGGATGCCCGCAGACGCCTCTCTCCGGCGATGAGCTCATATTCGGTGCCAATGCCCCCATCGGGCTTTTCAAACTCGCGGCGCGTGACGGTGAGCGGCTGTATAACGCCATACTGACGTATAGAGCGTGATAAATCTTCGAGCTTAGCCTGGTCGAATTCACGACGCGGCTGGAAAGGATTAGGCTTTATCTTGTCCACTTCCACCCAAAAAATTGCGTTATTGTAAAACTGCGACATGCGACTATACTAACACAACTGACGCTTTCATTTATATAGAATATACTGAGACAGAATGCCGGAGTGGCGGAATGGTATACGCGCGCGACTCAAAATCGCGTCTCGCAAGGGATGGGAGTTCGAGTCTCCCCTCCGGCACAAAAAACAGCCAAGCATGTCTTGGTTGTTTTTTGTGTGGAGAGTACTGTACTACTGCACAGTACGCGGGTGACTCGAAAGGAAGCATTGTCTGAACTGACTCAACAAGCAAAGGCGATACTTTTAAACATGATGCCCAACTAAGGGCGTTTTATTTTTGGCAAAAAAAAGACCCACTTTCGTGGATCAGTTGGTATGGGTCGGCGCGATCAGGGATAGTTTTTTTAGAAGCTTTTTCCAATTTTCTAAAGATATGATCAATTGATGTCCTTGAACTTCAAGGATTATACTGTGTGGAGTAACATGCGCCCGCAGATCGTGGCTCACTAAAAAGATGATTGTATCATCCATAGGCATAGGTACGCTCCTCTGTGTCAAAACTAAATATACCAGATTAATAAAGTGTTATACATTACCGATATGGGAACACACGTTGTACCTTCAGATATAAAGCCTAAAGTAATTGCTATTGTAGGCCCTACAGCCTCAGGAAAAACTTCTTTGAGTATATTTTTGGCCGGTAAAATTAACGGTGAGGTGATTTCAGCTGATTCACGTCAGGTCTATCGAGGGCTCGACATTGGTACCGGCAAAGTTACGGCGCTTGACATGGCCGGAGTCCCGCATCACATGCTAGACGTTGCCTCTCCAAAAAAAGTATACAACGCAAGCGACTATGCACTGGGCGCTCACAAAGCGGTGCGTTCAATTTGTTTAAAAGGAAGAGTTCCGGTTATCGTTGGGGGTACGGGGTTTTATACAGATACGCTTTTAGGTCGTATGGTGTTTCCCGACGTCAAACCAAACGACGAACTGCGGGCCACTCTTGAAAATAAAACTCTAGAAGAATTATATACCCTCCTTACCCTAAAAGATCCCGAACGGGCAGCTACCATTGAACGCGGCAACAAAAGGCGCATTATCCGAGCTCTCGAGATAGCTGACGCGATTGGCAAATCGCCTGTGGGCGGCCCTATGTTGCACAACTCCGGTGCGTACGAGGTGTTGTGGCTGGGCATTAACCCAACGGATAAAAAACTACACCACAATATCCATACTCGTCTGTTGTCGCGCATCCAAGAAGGCATGGTTGACGAAGCGGTGCGGCTCCACGCACAAGGAGTATCCTACAAACGGATGGAGACGCTGGGACTGGAATACCGATCACTCTCCTACTTACTCCAAAAAAAGATTACAAAAGAGGAGTTCGTGGCTCAACTAGAGGTTGCAATTCGTCAGTATGCAAAGCGACAACGGAGATGGTTTAAACGCAACACAGACATACATTGGATTAAAAATAATACGGAGGCGCTACGTCTTTGTAAAGATTTTTTAGCATAGCTATTTTGCCTTTTCCAACACCCAGATAAACTGCCTCATATCTCTTTCAACTAAAAATCCCGACAAACTCATAAGGTCGCGCTCAGAGTGCGTTGCACCCCAAACTGTAGTTCGACCAGTACTATATCCCGCCTCTTTTAAAAGCGATACGAGGCGCTCATCTGTTTGTCCAAACGGCGAGGCGAAATGCGTCACTTTTTTACCAAGCTTTTCTTCAAGCTTTTTTTTACTTTCTACCACCTCTCTTCTTTCCTGATCAATCGGCATTTTAGTTAAATACGGATGAGACAAACTGTGACCCTGAATAGACATACCCGCCGCATCCATTTCCTGCACGTCCTCCCACGTCATAAAACGCTTATCCTTACCTATTGGATTGGTATAAATAAAAAATGTTGCCGTCATATTGTATTTTTTTAAAAGAGGAAACGCATACGTATATTCATTCTTCCACCCATCATCAAACGTAAGCATTACCGGCCGAGCTACTGTCGTGGTTCCTAGTTTTATATATCGTTCAAGATCATCCAGTGAAATTGCCGTATATCCGTTGTTGGCTAAATAAGCGAGTTGTTTCTCAAATATTTCAGGGGTTACACTAAAGCCTTTTTGTACACGTGTTTCACCCCCAAAGTCTGGGTATACACTGTGATATATAAAAATAGGCACCCGAACCGATGCAACACTAGCACTTGACTGTATAGTAGAATTTGGACTGGACGATGCAATCACGCTTACACTTGCATGCACAAGTACCTGTTTTTTGATCAAGCCCGCATCCATCTCGCGCCAAACGACTAACCCTAACCCCAGCGTACACACAAACAATGTTAAAAAAATAATTTTTCTTTGCGACATATGTGCATTGTATATCCACGCAGCTATAAATACAAAAAATGATACTTTAACTCGCACGCAACAGCGCAAAATGCTATACTCGCCTCGAACGACGGGCCTATATTTTCGCAAAGCCTCGATATAGACCCTCGTTCGAAAGCTAGCTTTCAGCACTCCCTCTCTCGGGCCTATAGTTCAGTGGTAGAATAGCGGTCTCCAAAACCGTTGACCGAGGTTCGAATCCTCGTGGGCCCGCAAGCAAAGCGTCGAAAGGCGCTTTTTGCGTGGGACTAAGTAAGGTACGTGAATAGAGCTGGGTCATCGTGCTCGAGACCCGCTAATGAACTACGTTAAGAATGACTGTATGTAAAATGCTCAAAAAAAGTGTTTCTCGGTATGCGCGGCACTTTTGGTTTATAAATGAAATGACCAAATCACAAAAACTCAAAAAAGAAGATAGGTTACCATTTTTTCACCCTCATTTGCCGTGCCAGGCAAATGGTCTCATGGCTACGAATTAGGCCTAATACGAGTGAGGGTAATTGATGATAGTCACTTTAGAGCTACCTAGTTAATTGGCGGGGTAATAAAATTTTCCCTAAGATATGCAGTTCGTTTATAGGTCGCGTCAGAGCAACGTAGAGCAAGTCTTTCTGCATCCTTTTTCGTTCCTCAATATGTTCAGATAAAGCGTCCGCGTGATGGTTAACCACAAAAGTACGCTCATCTATCCCTACAATGCAGACCAAATCAAATTCAACACCTTGCGATTCATTCATGGTGAGAACGTGTATATTTTTCATTTCACTAAATTCTGCTTTAAACGGAGTGAGGTACGTATCATTTTTTGCTAATATTCCAACACTACCTTTCGCGTACGCCCCAATAACTCCTTTAATATGTTCAATTTCCTCCTTCACAGTACTGCAGATCTTTTCAGTTACCGGTGGACCCTCCTTAAGCCCTTCGGGAAGGCTAATGGGATAGCCTAGGTTTTGAATAAACGCCAGTATACTTTTTGTATTACGATATACTTTATCAAGCTTAATATTGCGCTCTGCTTCTATTGTTTCCCCAATTTGATCCCAATTTTTGATAGTACCTAGGTACACCTGCTGAGCAATGTCACCTACATAGATACATGATTTTGTTTGTTGATTTAGGCAAATATTAAATATTTTTAATTGTTCGGGCAAATAGTTTTGGAATTCGTCGACAACAATAAGAGAATATTCAATAGGGGTTTTTGCTGTTCTATTTTTCATCACACCGTTGACGACAGATGTGAACGATCGCCTCTTTTCAAATTTTTGGTACGTTTCCCAATAAGCATTAAGGAGAATAGTGAGGTCAAAGCGGTCCAACGTCTTCTGTTTCTTTTGTTGGTCAAGCAATTTTTTACCATCTACGGACAGGTCAGTATATGTCTCAGCAAGGAATGTGAACGTGTTTTTACTGTATTGGGGAATCTTTTCGCTCCGTAGAGCTTTTATCTTCTGGTATTCATATGAATCTTTTTCTTCCTCTGTTGTTCCGTACCGGCTTATATATGAGAATCCCTGCAGAGCAAGCATGTCCAGTGCCCACTCAGAAAAGGTTGTGATAATGACATTATGTATACCCAACCCTGGCAATAAATGAGAGAAGTATTCTTTCGTCCCATTATCCTGCACAAACACAATGATTAATTTTGCAGGGTATAGTGTCGCGGTGTCAGGAGCTTGGGTCAAATAGGCGACCCGATGCAAGGCTAGCGTTGTTTTACCCGAACCAGCAGGGCCAGAAATAATAAGCGGTCCGCGATAGTGTGCGCGAATAACTTGATCTTGCGCCTTTTCCATTTGAGCCACAATTTCTGGCAAAATAAATTCTGATTTTTGTTTAGTAAAATGTGCCTGAAAGATAAGCTCTCGTGGAGTATTGCCATCTTCGCGTGCAAAAAACAAAACTTCACCATCGACAATCAAATATTGCTCTTTGGTGTTAAGAAGCAATTTCTTTTTTCCTCCCCCTTGCACTGTATAAGAAACGTCACCCGGGTTTTCAAAACGGATTGATGCAATGGGGGCAACCCATGAGTATACAGACTCATCACTAAGTTGATGTTTTGCAAAAAAGTAGGTTTTTGTTTCGCTAGTATCTTGCTCAACAACTTCGCACTTAATAAAATACGGCGCTTGATGCAGATGTTCTAATTCTTCCATGCGCTGAATTGCATGACCTTTAAGCTGCATGGCAACTGATTGTTCCTCAGGACGCAATCGCGCAATATCACGAGTGCTTTTATGTGCGTGCACTTCAACCTTTTTCATATCAGCTTCAATTTTCTTTCGAATAAAGAGAATATGGTCCCGAAGGCGCTGCAATAGTTGTTCTTTATGATTTTTCATAGTGTGGTACAAAAAAAACCGCTTTCGCGGTTTTAAATAATATTCGGGCAAAATATAGTAGTGTATAACTTCAACCTATTTAACATTAAAAAACTATATCAAACATACAAAGAAATGCAAATACCTCCTTGTAGCTAGTAATAAAAGGCACCAAAACCTCTCGGGTAGATAGTAATTAGGGTACCGTGTCGCCATGAATATGGTGACCAAGAAAAACCTCTTCG
>JAYTFN010000127.1:0-2421 GCA_043734325.1 Candidatus Adlerbacteria bacterium | reverse complement strand
CATAAAGGTTCGTTTATTGAATAACTGAAAAGCATGTCAAAAACAACGCCAAAAGATTTCTTTTTATGGGCAGGGGCAATGGTTTCGCTGTACTGGAGTGTTGTCGCATTTATTTTCTTAATTTTCGAATACATTAATTACACGTTCCCGAACCCGCTCGCGTCCTATCCTTCGGACCCATACCAAAGCAGTATCCCGTACTACATGGCATCTATTATCGTGCTGTTTCCAATATACTTGACACTTGCGTGGTTAATCCGTCGCGACATCAACAAGGATGCGACGCGCGCTGACATATGGGTTCGTCGCTGGGCAATAATCTTTACCTTGTTTGTTGCCGGAGTAACTGTAGCTGTTGACCTAATCATTTTACTGACCACATTCCTCAGTGGAGACGCAGTTACAGGAGCATTTATCCTTAAGGTACTATTGGTGCTACTCGTTGCTGCGGGCGTATTCATGCACTTTATCGCAGACTTTTGGGGATACTGGAGCAACTTCCCATCGCGCCGCAATAGTGTATTCATAAGTGTTGCAGTACTTGCTTTCTCATCTGTAATTGCAGGGTTCTTTATCTTAGGTACGCCACAACAAGCCCGTCTGTACCGCTTTGACGACCAAAAGGTGCAGGATCTACAGAATTTGCAATACCAGATAGTTAGCTACTACCAGCAAAAGCAAAACCTTCCAACAAACCTAGAAGATCTGAACGATTCGCTTTCAAACGGACAACAGCCGACAGATTCACAAAATGGAAAGTCATACGTTTTTCAAGCGACAGGCCCCTTGTCGTTTAAATTGTGTGCCGATTTCAACAAGGCTTCGCGCGCGGGCATGTATACCAACCGCGGAGAATATTCACGAATGCCAACACCTGCCTATATTGGCTCAGCAGGCATAAAAGGTCAGGACAATTGGCAGCACACAGCAGGCGCTGTATGCTTCGATCGAACGATTGACCCACAAAGATATCCTCCAACCACACCCCAAATGAAAGGAATATAGTACAAAGGACTGTCCTTTGTACAGTTTCGTGGTCATAAATTTGCAAAGGACTATCCTTTGTACATACGCATGGAAAAATACAACCATAAAAAGATAGAAAAAAAGTGGCAGGAAAAGTGGCGCGAGTCAAAGCTTTACCGAACGGGGGTAGATGCATCCAAGCCCAAAACGTACGTTTTAGACATGTTTCCATACCCTTCGGGCGAAGGGCTACATGTCGGACATCCGAAGGGCTACATTGCGACCGACATCTACTCGCGCTACAAGCGTATGCAAGGGCACAATGTGCTCCACCCGATGGGGTGGGATGCATTTGGCTTGCCGGCGGAAAATTATGCTATCAAAAATAAAATTCATCCGCGTGTTGCAGTTGAAAAAAACATTGCAAACTTTAAGGCGCAATTGGCCGGCATCGGTTTTGACTATGATTGGGAACGCGAAATAAACACGACCGACCCTGAGTACTACAAATGGACGCAGTGGATATTCCTGCAGCTCTACAAAAAAGGTTTGGCGTACCAGTCCAACGAGCCAATCAATTGGTGCCCCTCGTGCATGACCGGACTTGCTAATGAAGACCTTGACGGTACTGCCTGCGAGCGCTGTGGCACTGATGTGGTCAAGAAGCGCTTGCCACAGTGGGTGCTCAAGATTACTGATTATGCCGACCGTATGCTCAAAGACCTTGACACCCTCGATTGGCCTGAACACATAAAGACCGCACAAAGGAATTGGATAGGCAAAAGCGAAGGAGTAGAGATAGACTTTGCAGTAAAGTTTATCTTTAAACCCGAGGCAAATAGCAATAGTGGCTCTAACGACGAAAAAACTTCACTGACTGTTTTTACGACACGTCCCGACACGCTTTTTGGCGCTACCTATCTGGTGCTTGCGCCTGAACATGTGTGGATTACGCTCGCCACCGACGAAGCGCACGATGTCCTGGAAAACAAAGAGGAAGTACTCGGGTATATCAAAGCGGCTGCTCGGAAGACAGACATAGAGCGCGCTGAAAATAAAGAAAAAACAGGAGTCGAACTTAAGGGTGTTACAGCTATCAACCCGGCAAATGGGGAAGAGATACCAATTTACGTTGCCGATTATGTCCTTGCCGGCTACGGCACGGGTGCCATTATGGCGGTTCCAGCGCATGACGAGCGAGACTTTGAGTTTGCGCGTAAGTTTAATATACCAATACGTCAAGTTATAGTTCCTTGCAGCACTGATGCAAAAAATCCTCCCCAGCTTGGTTTTGAGGAAGTTAAAAGAAACACGGTCATTGTACATGTGCACAATAAAGCGACAGGGAAATACGCGCTTTTAGACTGGCATGGATCTTTAGAGGGCATAACCACCGCTATCATGGGGGGTGTTGAAGTAGGTCAAACACCCGAGGATGCAGCGATTGCAGAAATT
>JAYTFN010000126.1:0-1345 GCA_043734325.1 Candidatus Adlerbacteria bacterium | reverse complement strand
ACATTTAGCCCTTTTTTTAAATAAGGCTGTATGTATCTTTCCTCACTGGATTTGTCACTTACATAATACCCGCCACCGTGTAAAAAAACGATAGTAAAGTTTTTATTCTTTAGTTTTTTCGCATTTTCTGAAATGTAAATATCCATGATCTGCTCTTTATCAGCACCATAGGGAATGTCCTTCATTACTTTATAAGTTGTTTTTATTTGTTCATCGGTTTTATTAACTACTAAAGCTAATTTTGTGGAACACGAGCTAAATGCTGCCAAAACGCATAAGCTCATATGAAGGATGTTTTTGTTCATGGCAGTAATGCTTTATCTTAAGCTGATACTAAAAGTCAAAAAAGCGATGGTAAAGAATCAGGCAACATGAGTAGCGACCGGCAAGGGAGAATACAACGCGAGTAAGCTGGACCACGAGTGATATAGGTTTCGACACTTTTGATGCAACTGCGCCAGCGCCCGTCTTGAATGCTGCGAATATCGGTGCCAGGCTCCAATAACTGCTTATCGTAGGAGTAGCGCAGTGGATGGGGTTTAGAACTGACCACTTTTACCGCGGCATGTTCGGGCAGTAGTCAGCGAGAATTTGGCTAATGCGACGCCGCCTTTCAACTCCTGCATTTCGGGGCCTTGGCCGAGGTTGCCAATTTAGGATTACTTTGTTGCGTCCTCTCTTACGAGCAAGGTACACATCTTGCATCCCCGTGCTCTCACCCAACGGGCTTCCCGCCATAGTCTTTGCCACGGCCCCAGCAACTGACTAAGCTACAATTGGGCCCCGACTCTAGGAGCCCAAGCCGGCCCCTATCGAGCAAACCAAATAGGTGACTACGTACCACCGTATCAACGACGCCAAAAAGGTTGCCATGGAGCTACAGGAAGTAGAAGACAGCGTCACTACCCCCCGAAAAAGGACTAGCCGTGTAAGTGGCCCAGTTGGCCGACTCCTTCATTTACGCCGACGCGGCCAAGCTCAAAGACACCGCGCTGAGGTAGTGGTGAAAGAAGAGTTAAGGGTCCTTACGAAGCGACGGGAAGACTTAGTGTAAGTGATGCCGTCTCTAATAAATGAGTTTAGAAAGCCCTTCTTTATCTTGGTAATTAGTGTACACGAATTGCACCAATAGATCTTTTGGAAGGACACATCTTAATGTTTTGAACCATATTTTTCTAAATACTACACGAGGCTGCGTAACATAACCCATTGTTTTTTTATAAATTTATGATTTTAATAAAGTCGGGTACAAATCAGCGGGTCTTGGATAAAATTTTTTATCGAATTTAAGTTGAGTAATGTGTAAATGCGTAGGAGAACGCTTTTTATGAGCATTAAAACCACT
>JAYTFN010000125.1:0-10000 GCA_043734325.1 Candidatus Adlerbacteria bacterium | reverse complement strand
TTGTAGCAAATGTAACTGCATCAATTCCATTCGGCTCGGTCGTAGTGAGCGAATTCTCCCCATGGTTCCTTGTGATAGCCTATGTCCCATTGACCTGGTTCGCCGTTTCAAAATATAAACATATGTAGAAAATTTCGAAGAATATAAAAAGCCGCCGACCCAATTAAATTGGCTGGCGGCGCAAACTTGCTTCACTGGACGAAAGGATGCAGGGTTGGTTTAGGATTTCGATTTCTGGAGCAGTTTCTCCAAGATGGTGATGGCGAAGCAGAGCGCCGTTATGCTCAAACCCCCGTACGCAAAGGCAGTCATTATTACGAAAGCTCCTACGTCGCCCTTGGGCAAAGTAAGCGAAGTGAAAGTAAGACTGAAGGGAAGTGCTGCGAACACCAGCATAGCCGCTGTGCAGTATAGGATTTGCACATAAAGTTCAAACAGCAATGAACGAGTCCTATTGTTCATTGCGTGAAGGATAACAACCGCGAGTAATGTGGCCGCAATGAATGCTACAGGCATTCCGCCGAGAAAGGTGAGAATTGACATAGTCTGTATTCCCCTGTTGCCGTTGAAGCACAGAACGATCTAGTGCTTCTAATGTTTTTTACATCAAAGTAATCCAAGTGTCAACTGCTCATAATGGTTCAATAACTAGGAAATTTTAGCAAATCGCTCCTCAGCCACGCTCCAATTTATGTTTTTGAAGAAGGCGTCGACATATTTTGCTTTACCCGAAGCTCCGTAGTCGAGGATATAGGTGTGCTCCCAGACGTCTAACGCTAAGATAACGGGAAGGGAGATAAAATGACCTTGATGCTGCTGCTCGCTAAAACCGACTAGAAATTGCTTTGCCTGGGGGTCGAAGTAGAGGATGGACCAGCCGGGTCCGCGCATCATAGCTACTTGTGTAATTTCCATAATGCAAGAGTCGGAGTTGCCGCCATATTGCGCTGTAATTGCTGCACCAAGCTCGCTTTCTGCGTTTAAGGTTTTTGCCGCGTTTTCAAACTGCTCGAAATAGTACTCGTGGAGTCTCATTCCATCGAACTCAAACGGACGGCGGCGCAGTATCTCAGAAATAGCATGTGCGTTCTTCTCAGAATCCTTCATAAGGTCACCCACGAGCGTTGTCATGGAGTTAAAATTTTTTACATATCCGGCGTAAAGCGCTAAGTGCTGTTCTATTGAGACGGGGGATAGTCCCTCGAGGTCAGGTATAGTAAATTTTTTTTCTTCGTATTGCATAGTCTTTAAAAATTATTTGTTAATTGTTTTTACCATAGCATTTTTGAGTGTTTCCTTTATGATGCTGATTGCGCAACTAAGGCACTTGCACAAAATTTGAAAGTGTGTTATGTATGTGTCCTGAATCTAATAATAAAGAATCACTATGTATATGCAAACAAAAAGGGGAATAGGTGCTTATGCAGCAACCCTGTTTATGGTGATGGGCATTCTTCTGCCCCTTCACGCAACTCACGCATGGTTTGACACGGCACTATGCCCTCTTTCGGTAGAACTTATAAAAAATGGTTCTTTTGAGACACCGGTGGTAAACAATCCTGCTACATGGGACATCTTTTCTTCGGGTCCGCAACTCGGCGGATGGGAAGCTGCTTGGAAATCCTCTACTGCGACATTTGACGGCGAAACCCGACCGGCTGTAGCTAATTTAGAATTACAATCAGCGGTTCACAACGGCTGGGGCTATCCATTCGGAGCTAAGCAGTATGCTGAACTTGATACTGACTGGCCAGGACCAAGCGCGCCATCTAAGCCATACCCATCTTCAATTAATCTATATCAAACAATACCTACTATCCCAGGAAATACATACAAACTTTCATTTGCCTTTTCTCCACGACCGGACGACTTGGACGTAACAGACAATGGGGTCGTTGTGTCTTGGGGCGGAAAAATTGTGGACACCATTATGGCCACAAGTGTAAACCCTACTATGACGACCTGGAGCGTGCACACCTACAACCTAGTCGCCACATCTTCCAACACAAGGGTGAATTTCGCAGATGCGGGTCGCCCTAATGGCGTTGGCACCTTTATTGATGCGGTCAGCGTCACGTGTGCACATGAACCGGAAGAAGGTGGTGTGGGCGGGGGCGAGGACCGCGGATCTGCAAGCAGTACACCTGCGACGTCAACTCCTGTAACGGCTGGCTCAACTGGCGGCGCTACTGCAACGCCAATTATCCCAGTCCCTATAGCTTCTCCTATTGTGAGCGGCGGCGGAAGCGGAAGTACCAGCCCACTCCCAGGAATTGTAAGCGGTGGCGGTGGCACAATCTCAAGCCCTCTCCCAACTGGAAGCGGTAGCGCGTCAACTAGTTCTGGGGGAGGCGCTCCAACGGGCACTCCTGCAGCAACTCCAGGAAGCGGCACCCTACAACCAGGCGAAGTGCTTGGTGATTCAACGGAAGATGCTCCCGGAACTCCTGACACCGGCGCAGGCGGCGATACGGCCATGAACTTTATGATACTTAGTGTAAGTGCGCTTATCACTGTTGCAGGAATTTCTTCCTTAGCGTACAACTACAAAAAATAAAAACTCCTTTATTGAAACAAGCTCGTTTTTTGTTATATTTCTAAGTTTTAAGTTGTGTGGTATCGTGCGTCGAGGTGTAAATAGAAAACGAAGGGAAAAAGCGGGTGCGTAGAATAGTGGGAAGTCTTGATGTTTTGCGCGCTCTCGTTCGTAAGAGACTGCTTCTCCTAAGGGGAGATCCAGAGCACGAGAATATACGTGTAGGCATTCTTGGAGGTGATGGTCTACTTCTAGGCGTGAACGGTGCAGGATGCCTGTGCGCGCTTCAGGACGAGGGGCTCATGCAGGCGTTCGAGGTGGTGGTGGGTGTGTCGACATCTATCCCCATGCTTGGTTTTTCTCTCGCTCACCAGGCTAAAGTGGGTGCGGATGTTTATTGCGAGGAGTGTGCAACAGCTGATTTTCTAAATGTTCGGCGTAGAAAGTATCCGATGGACATCGACTACTTGAGTCGTGTCTTTCAGAAAAAGCTTGACCAAGCAGCCGTGCTGAGATCGCGCCCACACTATTTGGCGTACCTCAGAAACCTCGACACAGGTGCAAATGTTCTCTTCGATATGAAGAAACAGCCGCAGTTTATGATAGACGCTATGCGCGCCGGTATTGCGATTCCGAGGTGGACCCAGGGAGAAGTAATTATTGACGGGGTGCGCTATGGCGATGCGCGCCCAAGTCTCCCGATTAAAGAAATCATAGGGCTGTATGAGCTCACGCACCTGCTCGTGCTGATGAATTATCCTATACCTGTCCCCGGAGAAACAACCTGGGACGAAGAAGTTTCATGTCAGATTAAATCCGCGCTTTCACAGAAAGAGTGCAGGGTTGCAATCGTTTCGGGGAGTGACAGTAAGGTATTAATCACCCCGTTCGAGCGTGACGCGGGTAAACTGAGACAGGTTGCGAATAATGCGGAAGCGTATCTTCGTGGTGTTCTGTGAACTATGTGTGTCGCACCCCCTTCTATTCCAGCTGTTTAAAAGTTGCCGTCTCGTAGCTCCGCCTTACTCGCGGAGCTTTTATTTTTCTTGTATAGTCCCGCTGTGGAATTTCTCAAACCGTACGTGCGGTATATCCCCTATATGGTACTTGGAGCACTCGCTGCCTTCTCGGTTGGTGTGTGGGCGCTTGTGTATGCGCAGTCGCCTGACGGACTACTTAAGGTCGTGGTCATGGACGTAGGGCAAGGGGACTCAATTTATATAGAATCCCCAACAGGGGTACAGCTCATAATAGACGGCGGCCCCGATAATTCGATTTTACGTGAGTTACCAAAGGTAATGCCGCTATTTGACCACTCGATTGACGCTATTCTAGAGTCACACCCGCACTTGGACCATGTGGCGGGATTTGTTGACTTGCTACGGCGGTATAAAGTCGGCGCAATTATAGAGCCTGGTGTTGTGTATCCTGGGTCAGAAGTTGCGACATTCGAAAAAGAAATTTTGGACGAACATATACCACGGTACATAGCGCGGCGCGGCATGGTGCTCGACCTCGGCGGAGGTGCATTACTCACCGTCTTGTACCCGGACAGCGACGTAACGTATCTACCCGAGCGCAAAGTGCATGAGGGAAACATTGTAGCTAGGCTCGAGTATGGACACACGTCAATGTTGCTTATGGGTGACGCGCCCGATGACGTGGAAGCGCGACTCCTTGAAATGAGCTCAACCACACTCAAGAGCGACATGCTTAAAGTGGGACACCATGGCTCTAAAACCTCATCGAGCGCAGCTTTTCTTGCCGCCGTGCATCCAAAAGAAGCTATCATTTCCGTCGGTGCAAAAAATAAATATCACCATCCAACTCAAGAAGCGCTTGGTAGGCTCGCAAGTGTAGGAGCGGAAGTTTTCAGAACCGACCAAGACGGAACCGTGGAGTTTGAGTCAGACGGTATACAATTTTGGCGAGTTAAATAACTGGACATGAACATTATTTTATTTTACAGTACAAACTAGACTAGTACGTTTGGGCTAGTTTTATAGATTGGGGAAAAGACATGCAATCTGCGTCCATGACGAAAGCATCTTCCTTGCCACATTGGATCCCGAAAGTAGTCCGAATATCTACGGAAAACGGTTTGTGGTCCGCCTCGGGACCTATTGTAACGATAAGCCAGAGGCAAATCTCTGATTTTGCTTATATGACTGAAGATTTTCAGGATATCCATCTAAGCTCTGAAACGGCTCGACTAGCTGGCTTTCCGAGCACCATCGCACACGGGTTTTTCATTCTTGGACTGTTGCCGCACTTGTCGTGTATCTACAGTTCACTGTGTGAGGCTAACTTAAGTATTATCCCTTTTAAACTTGGAAATACGCTTATCAAAAGGCCTGTTCATGCTGGCTCCAATATTAGAGCTAAAACCAAAGTTACTGCGTGTTATCCTGACAGGCGCGGCGCGTATGACTTCGAAATTTGCTTTTCTATCGAACGTTTACACGGTGACGCTTGGAAGCAAGCGGTCTATGGGGCGCTTTCTCTCAAAGTGGCTCAAATTCCGAAATCAACTGACTAACTACGTATAAAACAAAACGCACCCCACAAGGTGCGCTTTTTCATATGTAAATTTTGAAATTCTTAGATAAGCCCAGCATCTCTAAGGGTCTTGTAGGCGCCGTTTTTTGCTATTGTTTTAATAGCTTGCGTGGAGATTGTAAGGGTAATGGTCTTGTTTATCTCTGGGACAAAGATCCGCTTCTTCTGGAGGTTTGGCTGCTTACGGACCTTGCCCGTAGGGTTAAATTTCGTAGCACGAATACGGTTGGAATACCCGCCAGCGACTTTCGAACCTTTTTTAGTGATTGGACAAATTTTAGCCATATAAATACTTACAAAAGCCCAGCTATGGTATCATGAAAATACTAATATGCAAATCGACGTCATCTTCTCTATCCTCATACTTATAGTGTCCGTCATACTCCACGAAGTAGCGCACGGCTACATGGCCAACTACCTAGGCGACCCGACAGCGCGCCTCCAGGGGCGGCTCACACTCAACCCTATAAGCCATATAGACCCGGTTGGCTCTGTCTTACTACCTGCTCTTTTGGCTCTGGCTCACTCGCCAATTATGATGGGCTACGCCAAACCAGTGCCGTATAACCCACACTACCTCTCGGGGAAATATGATGAAGTGCTTGTAGCGGGAGCGGGTCCTGCGACCAATGTCGCTTTAGCTCTTATTTTTGGACTCGCTATACGTTTTGGGGGAGTAACGATGAGTCCGGCACTTCTCAGTGCGTTCGCTTCAATTGTCTTCATTAACCTTATATTGGCGCTCTTTAATTTAATCCCTATACCTCCGCTTGATGGTTCAAAAGTTCTCTCGGGGCTTTTACCGGGACGAGCGGGTCAAATATACGACCACTTCCGCGCAAATTTTGAGAGGCTTGGAGTACTGTCCGGCACACTAGTTTTGATCGTACTGCTCTTTCTATTCCAACCATATTTTTACGGGTTTGTTGTATATGTGTTTAGCATTTTGACGGGGCTTACGGGATAGTTAGAGGTAACGTTGGTGTAAAATTTGCAGTATCTGGCTAACTGTAGTACATTGGTTCGGACGTCTTCTGGGCGTTTTTCTATGGCCACAGGTCAAGAAATTCAATACGACTCATGTCTCGAATATCACAACTAGTCCGTAAAGGACGCACCAAACAAATCCGAAAATCTAAAGCGCCGGCACTCCAGCGCGGTTTCAACCTGCTTCAAAATCGACCTATCTTCTATCCGTCGCCTTTTAAGCGCGGTGTGTGTACGAAAGTTACTACCATGACGCCACGTAAACCGAACTCCGCCATCCGCAAAATCGCTCGCGTCCGCTTGACCAATGGCCAAGAAATCACTGCGTACATCCCTGGAGAAGGACACAACCTACAAGAACACTCAGTCGTTATGGTACGCGCAGGCCGAGTGAAAGACATTAACGTCCGCTACCAAGTAGTCCGTGGCCGACTCGATGCAGGAGGTGTTGAAAAGCGTAATGTTTCCCGCAGCCGTTACGGAGTTAAACGAAAGAAGAAATAGAAAAATTTAAATTATTATGCGACGCCCAGTAAAAAATCGTAATATCGCCGGACCGGACTTGAAGTTCAACTCTGTTCGTGTGGAAAAGTTCATAAACTCCGTCATGTGGGACGGTAAAAAGTCGACCGCCCGCAAGGTCGTATATGATGCATTCGACCTTATTGTCGAAAAGACAAAGACCGAAAATCCAGTTGAAGTCTTTGAAACAGCTCTCCGTAACGTGGGACCTATGATGGAAATCCGCTCTCGCCGAGTTGGAGGAGCTAACTACCAGGTGCCACGCGAAGTTCGCCCGGAGCGTAAGCAAGCGCTAGCCTACCGCTGGATTTTGACCGCAGCGCGCGCCCGAAAGGGAATGCCTATGCACCAGCGCCTTGCCGCCGAGTTGATGGCAGCCGCAAACAACGAAGGACCAGCGGTCAAAAAGCGAGAAGATACGCATCGCATGGCAGAAAGTAACAAAGCCTTCGCTCACTTCGCCTGGTAAAAGATTTAAAACTTCACACAAGAAACCGTCAGCATCAAAACTGGCGGTTTTTTGTATTCAAAGCGTGTATTCAAAAATAATTTTCAAAAGTGTACGTTACCTTAAAGTTGAAATCCTAAAGAGAATATTTCTTGCGTTTTGTCGAATTTTCGTTATTCTATCCATACGCCTTAGCTCCGCCAGCCCGGCGGATTTTAATTTAACTATTCATTTACTATGCCAACACGAGACTATCCACTACATAAGGTGCGCAACTTCGGTATTATCGCCCACATCGACGCCGGTAAGACGACTACGTCAGAGCGTATTTTGTACTACACGGGCTCTCAGCACAAAATAGGTGAAGTGCACGAAGGCGAGACAACCACCGACTGGATGGAGCAGGAGCGCGAACGCGGTATCACTATCACTGCGGCTGCTATCACATCGTTTTGGACCCCAACCAGCGAGCCGGACAAAAAAGATGCGAGTAAAAAATATCGCTTCAATATTATAGACACCCCAGGCCACATCGACTTTACTGTCGAAGTAAAGCGCTCTATGCGTGTGCTCGACGGTGCAATCGTCGTGTTCGATGGAGTTGCCGGAGTAGAGCCACAGTCAGAGACAAACTGGCGCTATGCCGACGAGGCTAATGTGCCGCGTGTGTGTTTCATCAACAAAATGGATCGTATGGGCGCCTCGTTTGAAAAGTCATATGCTTCTATCCTCGACCGACTTACCAAAAAAGCAATTCGACTCCAGCTACCAATAGGCGCCGAAGAAAATTTTGACGGTGTCATCGACCTTCTCGAGCAAAAGGCATACCGCTTTGAAGGTGCTATGGGGGATGAGGTTATTTCATATGATGTTCCTGAAAACATGAAGGCAGATGTCGCAAAGTACCGCGCTGAACTCATCGAGAAAATAGTCGAACAAGACGAGCAAATGATGAGCGACTATCTCGACGGCAAGGAGCCATCCTTTGAAGATCTAAAGAAAATGCTCCGCAAAGGTGTTATCAACAACGAAATATTTCCTGTCTGTGTTGGTTCGGCTCTCAAAAACCGAGGGGTACAGTTGGTGCTCGATGCTGTCGTCGACTACCTCCCGTCGCCTCTGGATATGCCTCCTGTGCACGGTATCAACCCCAGGACAGGCGAGGATGTTATCCGACACGCGTCCGATGAAGAGCCTTTCTCTGCGCTTGCCTTTAAACTCCAAGCTGACAAGTTCGTTGGCAAACTCGCTTTTTTCCGCGTGTATTCTGGCTCCGTTGAAGCAGGTTCGTATATATTAAACTCATCTACGGGTCAAAAAGAGCGGGTCGGCCGAATTGTGCGCCTCCAGGCTGACAAGCGCGAAGAAGTGAAAAAAGTGTATGCCGGCGAAATAGCCGCCATGGTAGGTCTAAAAGAAATCCGCACTTCCCACACGCTGTGCGACGAGGCAAACCCAATTATTCTCGAGCAAATCAAATTCCCTGAACCGGTCATTTCGCTTCGTATTGAGCCAAAAACAAAGGCCGACCAAGAGAAGATGGGTATTGCGCTCAAAGAGCTTTCCGACGAAGACCCAACGCTCCGCATTACGTCTGACTCTGAAACTGGTGAGACCCTTATTTCGGGCATGGGCGAGCTGCACCTAGAAATTATCGTCGACCGCATGAAACGCGAATTCAACGTCGAGGCAAACGTCGGCGCTCCGCAAGTAGCCTACCGCGAGACTATCCAAGGCGAAGCAGAGGTTGAAAACAAATACATCAAACAAACAGGCGGTAAAGGTCAGTATGGCCACGTGAAGATACGCATCAAACCACTCCAGCCAGTGGTCGAGGGTGCGAAAGTCTTAAAAAATATCAGTCGCTACGACCACTTCGAGTTCATAAACTCCATCAAGGGTGGTGCTATCCCGCAGGAATTTATCCCCGCGGTTGAAAAGGGTGTGCGAGAGGCAATGGAGCGCGGTATTGTCGCCGGCTTTAAGATGGTTGATGTGTCGTGCGAACTCTACGACGGCTCCTACCACGATGTCGACTCATCCGAAATCGCCTACAAAATTGCCGCCTCGATGGCCTTCCAAGATGCTGCGCGCGCCGCTCGTCCCGTTATCCTTGAGCCAATCATGCGCGTTGAAGTAGTGACCCCTTCCGAGTATCAAGGCGACGTATCCGGTTCAATTTCAGGTAAGCGCGGAAGTATCGACGGTACCGAAGACCGAGGACTCAACACTGCTATCAAAGCACGCGTACCACTAAAAGAAATGTTCGGCTACACTACCGACCTGCGCTCCATGACCAAAGGCCGGGCCGGCTTCACGATGGAGTTTGACCACTACGAAGTAGTGCCAAGAAGCGTCTCCGACACTATCGTTGCGAGCAGGAAATAATTCCTCCTAAAATTTAAAAATAAAAGCCGCGCAGTCCTCCCGGGCTGCGCGGTTTGTAGTAAATCAATATACTGTTGACATATATTTAAGCTATATATATACTATATGTATGACTACACAAATTGTGTTCAATATCGACCCAAGGATTAAAGCAAAAGCGATGAAGCGGGCGAAAGCCGAGGGTATTCCTCTCGCGTCGTATCTGCGGCAGGCGGCAGAGGACTTTGCCGAAGGGAAGAGTCGTATGGCTATCGTTCGGGATGAAATACCAAACGCGAAGACCGCTAAAGAGCTTCGTGCTGCTTTGAAAGATGTTAAGGAGGGTAAAAATCTTTTTTCTTTTAAAAGTGCGAAGGAGATGGATGACTACCTGAAGTCGCTCTAGCAAGTAATATGGAAATCGAGCTGCATAGGCTATTTGTTAAGAAATTCAAAAAACTTCCCAAAGACATTCGATTTAAATTTATTCCCCATACCTCGACGCTCTGCGTCGGTCCTCCAGTGTGCTAGGTTGAATGGGTAATGGCCGACCACATACGCAAACGCTCAGAGATACCTCG
>JAYTFN010000124.1:0-2036 GCA_043734325.1 Candidatus Adlerbacteria bacterium | reverse complement strand
GGTGTACCATCTATAGCCATTTTGCCCGATATAGGCTTCCACATTTTATGCTTATACAAAAAGTACGTCACAAAAGGAGTAATTCCTATGCCGATGAGAAATGTCATCGTAGCGGGAATAAAGATGCGCATAGTATCAAGTGCGGTGAGTGTCATAATGAATGGAGTGAATTAGTGATTTCGAACGGCGGAAATTAGCGTGCGAATATCACTGAACCGACCTTCTTTTGTCGAGGCTAAAACCACCGCAACGAGAGGATGTCCAATTTCTACATCAAACACTGCAACGAGATTACCGCCAGCTAAGTCAGTATACCCCGTTTTAGCGCCAACAAAACCGGGTATAGAAAGTAGTGGCTCTGCAGTTGCGTGCGAAGTAAGAACGCGCCCTTGTACTTGTATTGAAACGTTTGACTGCTGGGTCATTTCAAAAAATAAAGGATACTGTTTATAAAAAAGCGCTGTAAGTCGGGCAACGTCGTATGCGGAGCCATATGAGCCCGATGTTGTTGTGGTAACGTCCAGGCCTGTGGGATTTAAAAAGTAGGTCGCAGTTAACCCTAAGTTTCTTGCAACTTGGTTCATGCGCTCGATATAGTTGGTGCCTAAGCTTTGAGCAGCAGCTTGCATCGCATCATTAGAGGAGGCAACGAGTCCTATTTTTACAAGGTCATACAGCGGAAGTACATCGTCGACTTTAAAACCCCAGTCCCCTTGGGGTTCCAGAGAGCTGGGTGTAATACGTACGAGTGTTTCTGGCTTTACTTCGGATAAAACAATTTGGGCGGTCATGAGTTTTGTAATAGACGCAAGTGGCAACTGTTCGTAGGCATGTTTCGCGTACAGTATACGGCCGTTACTTGGATCAAATACGACCGCTGCTTTCGCTACTATCTGCGGTGTGGTAGCTCCAATAGATGGAAATAAAATGACCAATTCCTCACGATTAGAAGTAAAGCTACCCTGTCTTGCCATCATTAGTGACACTCCACCTAAAAAGAAAAATACAAAAAGTGAAATGCATCCAAGAAGTGCTATAACTGTCTTTTTAAACTGAGGAATCTTCATATGTCCGGTGATTCATTCGCGTGCGTATTGCGATACGATGCCTCGAGCTGTGCTATTTTTTGTCGGACCAGGTCGAAATCAGGTAAGTCACGTGGATGAGTTGCGCCCATGGTGGACAAGAGCTCAGTCGTGGCTTCGTACAGAAAAGAACTTTGTCTCCCGCTAGACTGAACTGCGTCTTTAGGGTTCGTTATTCGGCGTACAAGTCCGCGCATAGTGAGCGTGCGAAGTATCTGAGAGGAATTAACACCACGGATGAAGTCAATTTCGGCGCGGGTTAACGGGCCTCGATAGAGTATTGCTGCTACGACTTCAAGGCCGGCGCGTCCGATGTCTCGAGAATTCTCGTCGCGTCGAACTTTCTGCACAAGTTCAAAAACGGCCGGTGCTACTCGAAGCTCGAGCATTTTCCCGTCATCTACAACAACCACTCCTCTGCCCTGTTGGGTTGCGAGTACGCGTACTGCGGATGCTATCTGTGCGTCGTCAGCGCCGGTCAATGTGGATATATCTTGCCTTGAGAGTGGTTTACCTAATGCGAAAAGCAATCCTTCAATATGTATTGCTAGCGATTCGTCATTCATATGTAGGCACAGCCACTTCATCAGAATGGAGATGTATATCTTCAAAATGGTTCAGTTGTTGTGCATGTATTATACCTTGCTTCACTAATTCAAGAAGCGCTAAAAAACTTACAATAACGGTGTGTTTCATTTCTTGCATCGAAGTCTGGTCCTGTGTGCTGCGTAATCCGCTAAAATCTTTAAAGGAAAGTTGAATAGCGCCCGACACGCGATGCGCGAGCCTCTCTATCATCTCTTCAAGGGATATTATTTTTTTAATTGCGACCTTGGGGAGCTTTAAAGTTGTTGGAAATCCATCTATAAGTGTTTGAGCGGCGGTGCGTAATGAAAGAAGTGACAAAGATGTGTCAAACACAAAAAGCGGCTCCGGTTCCAAAGGGCGGCC
>JAYTFN010000123.1:0-5736 GCA_043734325.1 Candidatus Adlerbacteria bacterium | reverse complement strand
AGAAGCTCAATGACCGACCGCGCAAGCGCTTGAAATTCAAATCACCACGTACTGTATTTCTGAAGAAGTGAGTGTTGCAATTAGAGTGCTAATTCAAGCGTAATGGTTCAATAGCTTAGCACCACCCAGGGTCTACAATTTGTACATGGCATATTCAAAGAATCCCCAGCTACCTCGGGTACGTCGCGAAGCCGCTACACTAGTGAGAAAAGGATGGAGCGCACGCAAGGTTGGTCGACATCTTGGGTTTCATCACACAGCAATAGTAAAATGGGTACGAAAAGTAGAAAAGATCGGATTACATCCAATCCCTACACAGTCATCGCGTCCAAAACATCATCTTTCCATAGGACTATGCTTTGAAAAGCAGAAGTGGGCATAGTAATATGCTCATGTATAAACATTTAAAATAAAATGTGCCTTGTCACCATAAGGCTCTGAATAATGTTTGGTTTTTTACCATCGGCCGGAGGAGCCGCCGCCGCCGGAGGAGCCGCCGCCAAAACCGCCGAATCCGCCGCTGCTATTTCCGCCGCCGCCTGACCACCAAGGGGGACTCATGCCCCCAGACTGGGCACGATTGTAGCCGCGAGAAACGACGAGGTCGAGGAGTAATCCGATAATAAAAAGGATTACAGTCGCACTAAAACCGGTGACTATCCACCAGCCAAAGTATGTACTAAGTGCTCCCCCAGCCAAGGCACCGAGCGCACCACCGGCCCAGAAACTTTTACTTCGAGCAAGCATTGAGGCGAGCCACTGCAGTAGAGTTATGGCCACTATGATTATGCCAAATAGAGAGTTCGTATTGAGTAGGCTCCATAGCGAATTTTTTGTACCATTGCCTCCGCTTTGTGCGGTATACTCGCCTTTTGTTGCTTGCATTATTTTGTGCACGCCTAGCGTTATCCCCCCATCGTAGTCTCCACTTTTTAAGTACGGCGTCATGTCTTTAATAATTGACGCGGCCGTGGTATCCGGCAGAGCACCTTCCAAGCCATACCCCACTTCTATACGGAGTTCGCGCTCAGTCTGAGCCAGGAGTAAAAGAACCCCATTATCGTTTTTAGCGGTACCTATACCCCATTGCTTAAAAAGCTGTACTGCGTAATGTTCAATATAGTCTCCATTCATACTTTTGACCGTTACTACCGACACTTCATTGGTGGTTGAGGCATTAAACTGACTCAGCTCAGCCTCAAGTGTTGCCTTTGCCGCTTCACTCATAACATGCGCGAAGTCATTTACATACCCAGTTGGCTGAGGGATAGGTGTCGCGGCACGCACAAAAGTCGCGCCACTAAATAATGTCGCAAGGAGTAGAGAACATGCGAGTAGCGCTCGCTTCATACGTTAGAGTTGTACCTTTGGAACCACCTCTGCGCCTGGTACCGCATCGAACATCGTGCGCGCATGGAAACCAAACATGCCTGCAAGCGCGGAAGCGGGAAACGTTTTTACCTTCACATTATAGTCGCGAACTGTTTCGTTGTAGCGCATACGCTCGACAGAAATTCTATTCTCGGTACCCGCAAGCTCGACCATTAAAGACTGGACCGCTTCGACTGAGCGCAATTGCGGATAATTTTCCATCACCACAAGGAGTCGACTCAGTGAGCCTTCGAGACTGGATGCTGCCGCAGCCTTTTCGTCTGAAGTTTTAGCATTACCATACCTAGTGCGCGCTTCAGCTATTGCAGTAAAAATAGTTTGCTCCTGCTTCATTACGCCTTGCACCGAACTGACGAGGTTTGGGATAAGGTCAAAGCGGCGCTGGTATTGACTCTCAACCTGAGCCCATTGCGCATCAACACCTTCATTACTTTTAACTAAGCCGTTATATATCGACCCCATAAACAGGCCGCCCACAATAATAAGCCCGAGCACCGCCAACAGGATTGGTGATTTCATAATGTTACAATTATATCAGAAATGACCTTTTATCTAAATGGAAATAGTAGCGTTTGATATATTAGTTTTTCTGTCATGTTACACTTTGATTCATGAATGTAGGCCTCCAGCATGTGCAGAAAAATAAAAACAAACGTGGAAACAAAAAATTTGGGAAAATGCTTGATTCCCTTATTTTTGTCGTTGCAATTACATCACCTCTCGCATTACTTCCCCAAGTATTCCAACTGTTTTCTACGCATAGCGCAGGCTCCCTGTCTTTATTTACTTGGATTGTTCTCGGCTCTATGAACAGTATTTGGTTTCTCTATGGGGTATACCACCGCGAATCTCCAATCATTATTTCCAACTCGCTTGTCGCTTTACTCGATTTTACTATAGTCATAGGAATCCTAATGTATCGCTAGTGGTACTTTCATTTTACTAAAGTGCCCCACCCTTTAACAAATGCGGCACTTAGATATTTTCTTACCTACAGAAGTATTACTATAGGGCGACTTATTTTGACACCCACATTCATGATGAAGAAGTTGTCGACGGTGCTGTAGGCTATATTTTTTACTTAACGCCTGGCACTTGAGGCGCTCGGCTGGTATACCGCGACGGAAATAGTCAGTGTGGGGTGCAGATGGTCGTGGAAGTAGTAACTGCCTATTTTTTTAAACTGAACGAGGTAGCCTTCATCAGGTTTAAAATCTCCGGACTCTAAGCCGGTCGCCGTATGGTCATGATGCTCGTCATATCCATCACCTGCGCCGCTTGCTATATCATGGATACGTCCATCTTTACTATCAAATTGAACATATTCACCTACTTCAATGAGAAGGTCTGCAGGGTCCGCGCCTTTTTCAGTAAGTGCTACGTGGTGAATAATCGGCTGTTTTGGAATCGTACTATGTGCTATCACAGCGACTGAAGCACTTTTCGCTTGAGTTTGCATATATATCATCCCGCCACCTATACTCACGACCACAGACAAAGCAAGTATTATTTTACCAATAGTACTCATAGGATTATTCCGTAACAACAACAGTTGCGGTCATGTACGGATGCGGCTCGCAGTGGTAGGGGTACGAACCTGCTTTCGTAAACGTATAGCTGTAACTGTGACCTTTGCCAAAGAACTCACTTAACGGACCGCCGGAGTCGCCGGTGACAGTGTGCTTTGCGATATCTTGGTTCGTCCACGTTATTGTCGTACCTTTTTTAATAGTGAGTGTTGCGGGAGAATAAGCGTAATCTTTAATAATAATTGATGTAGTTTGAGGCGCTTCTGGAACAGGCTTCACAATTATAGGCGTACCGGGAACAGGCGACTTGCTTGGAGTTGGTTTCATGACGGGCATAACTCCTGGCTTAGTCGAAGATGCTGTTGATGTAGGTGTCCGCGACACTTCGGGCTGTGGCGCCTGAGTTGGAGTAGGTGATACCGGCACGTCCACATGAGTTACGCCGGGGGAGCCGGGTGCTGGCGTGGTTGTAATAAAAATAAGAATACTGCCCCCGAGCACGAGTACTCCTATAGCTATGAGAAAAACGAGTTTATTATTCATAATATAAAATTTTTTATGCTACGAAGTCGAGTCCCGCGAGAAAATGAATACCTTCTCACGGGTTGCGACTCAATAGCTATACGTTATTAGACTATTAGAATTTTTCAGGATATTGCTTAACAATTGCACCTGACTGAGCATCAGCTATTTTACCAATTTGAGCATCTGCATCAACCTGGTTTTTATAAGAACCTTTGTAATCACCTGCCCCATAGGTGTCTACCGCAGCCTTAAGAAGGCCAACATGCGTAGAGACGAGTTGGTGCACCGCTTCGCGTGGCAAGTAAGGATTAGCGCCGGAGAAGAAGTCGGCAACCGCATCTGTATATCCACCAAGGTCAGCGACCGCTTTGTCCATTCCAACCTTATCATTTTTCTTCGCGGCTACCGTGTAGTTTACGAAGAACGTTATATGACTGCGCCAGATAGCGAGAAATTTTGCAGCGGCTACGTCACCATATACTGAGCCCACAGCTTGAGAGATGGCAACAGAATTGTCGTCAAGCGCTTGGCCGGCAGCGGCGAACGCAGGACTACCGTCAAAACCTGCGCGCGTTGCTTCTGCGGCCAAGTTAACGTGCTGACGCTCCAACACATTAAGAAGCACACGAAGTCCTGCAGCTTTCGTATCTGTTGACGGCACTGTCGATACCGTTGATTGAGAAGGGGTTTGAGTGGACACTCCTGACACACGAGCTTCGTTTAATTTTGCGCGAGTCAGTGGACCAACAAATCCAGTCATAGGAAGACCTACAGAATTTTGATATTCCATAATTGCTCCGCGAGTTAAAGCTCCAAAGTAACCCATCGCTACTCCCTCCGGCAAGACAAGGATGTCATATGCCACGAGATATGCCTGTAGCTCCTCTACATCAGGACCACGTGAACCCATCATTAAATTGGTCGAGAACTGAGCTACCTGCGGGGTAGTGGTTTGTGCAGATGCGAGCCCTGCGAAAGATCCGAACATGAGCACTGGAAGTATAAGAGTACTTACTATTTGTTTATGCATACTGTATGGAATAAATAATTACTAAGAGAGTTACCGTGTTCCCTGTTGCTACTTGACTCATGGCACGACTCGACCGGTGTGCTCGATAGTTAAGTTACTTAAACATATACTAAAAACCTGATATTTATATGAGTTTTGCGTATACCGTACACTTCACAAACATGGAAAAGTATTTCCAAAAAATATTTACTCTTCTATTTACCCTTCTATCTTGTGTAAAATTTTTAAAATAAGTTCGTTTTGATTTTCTAGATGTGTGAGAATTGCTTCAATTTCCTGTTCGGCGCGAGTGTTTACTTCAAAGTCAGCCTCAACGCGAGCCTCGGAGTGCCTACTTTGAAGGTTTTGACCCACCATAATGAGCGGCATAAGAAAAATTTGAATCATATTTGATATAAAGAGCCACATGACAAATCCGGGAAACGGATCGAATCGTCCCATATCGGGGCCAAGCGTATTCCACCCAAGCCACAGCAGTGTCCAGCCCAAGATTATAAAAAAGAAACCCATGGTCCCTACTCGCTTGGTAATCCACATAGCAAGTCTCTCGACTGGGGTTAACTTCTCTCGCACTATTTGGTTAGTATTTAAAATCGGCTTTCGGGTACTGCGCAGTTCCTGTAGCGTTTTTGGTTCGTGGCTCATACTTCTAGTATATACGGCATTTAGTAATACTCGATAATAGGAGTATACTTTCACCAACTTACTCTTAATTAATAAAAGTTTTATGAATACAAAAAATATAGGAATTGCTTTTACAGTGCTTGCACTTGTGTTTGCGGTCCCTGCTTTAGCACAAACTGGTTCAACCACAGCGACACAGCCCGACACTTCTACAAGTACCACAACGAACAGTACAAGCAAAATTTTGTGCGTTGGCTCCGCTGTAACAACGCGCGAGCAGACACTAGGTTCAGCATATGCAACTTTTACTACTTCCACAGCAAGCGCATATACTGCTCGAGCAACAGCACTTGCAGATGCGTATAACCAAACAACTTTAAGTTCAGTTAAAGCTGGCGTTAAAGCATCGTGGTCAACTTTTGACTCATCAATGAAATCTGCCCGCAAAGTTTGGCAAGGATCCAGAGATAGTGCTTGGAAGAAGTACCGAACCGCTGCGACCGCATGTAAAGCATCTGCGGGAGTGGGAGATGGCTCTCACGCTTCGTCTGAAACATCAGGTAAATAAATCCACTATCATTTTTACAAAAAACCGCCCTTCGAAGCGGTTTTTTGTTATTTCAACGCTTTCAAGTT
>JAYTFN010000122.1:0-2077 GCA_043734325.1 Candidatus Adlerbacteria bacterium | reverse complement strand
TGCTGCAGCACCCAAACCCGCGCCTGCTCCTGAACCTGCTCCCGTGGTCGTAGATACGCAAAGCTCACAGAGTGCGGTAAGTGATGGGGCAACGCCTATTGCGCCGATTATAACGTCGCCCCTGTTTGCAAAACTTGATGCCTGGTCCGGCACTACCACCATACTGTTTTCATGGGTTCTAACTTCAGACGTAACTGAAGTGCGGACGCTTTTGTCTGATAAAGACAATCAAAATCCTAAAGTTGCCTTAAAAGGCGGGGCTACGACGACGCAATTAATACATGGCGCTAAAGACGGTGTTTCATATTTTTATGTACAGGGAAAAAATGATTTTGGTTGGGGTGAAGTAGGTAAATTTAAAATACAAGTCGATACCGTACCGCCTCTCTTATTTGATATTACGCTGCAAGAGCCGGGAACTGCAGGAGGCCCCTCAAAGCTTGCCTTTAAAACCGATGACCTGCTGTCCGGTATGGAGAGATTTGAGCTGGTTATAGGGACTTCTTCAGCAATTTCAATAGTGGCTAAAGATATTACCGATGGTACGTTTCCGGTTCCTCCTCAAGGGGGTGGTCTACAACATGTCACGGTGCGGGCCATAGATAAAGCGGGAAATAAAACTGAAGTAACTAAGGATTTGACTCTGCCCGTTGTTACAAAGCCCAAGCCTGTCGTTAAGGCAGAAGAAGCACCCGTGGTCGTGTCCTCAGGTTTTGGTGTAGAAGGATACTTGCTTGTGTTGTGTGCCCTCATTATCGGTGCGCTTATTACCGGTAAAATCTATACTGGAAAAGGAACTCAGCGAGAAAAGGAAAAATTACTTCAGGCAGTGCTTGAGGTGAGAGATAAAAATGACCGGATTTTCTCGGCCATGCGAGAAGAATTTGAACAATTGGTAAATAATTTTGATGAAAAACCTCAATTAACCCCGGAAGAACGAGACCTTTTGGAGAATATTAAAGAGGTTCTTGATATTTCAGAAGAGTTGGTCGACACCAGTATTGAAGACCTTAAAAAGATGGTGCGAAACCAGGTGTAAGAAAAGTAGGCATCATTTGCTCGTTTCCCTTTTGTTTGCACCCTACATTTACTCACACGAGTAGAAATTTTAAGGTAATTATGATGATAGAATGAAAGCGTAAACGGCGCCTTTGCGTACGGCATATTGCGCGCGTTTAATGTACATGCATCTGCCTCTACGACTTAAGCGAAAAAAAGGATGGAAAGACGTTGTTCTTGGGCTTTTGGCCGTAGTCGGTGTTGTGTATGTGCTATGGGTGACAAGCGGCTTTGTGTCGGCGTTTTTGCAAAATAAACATGTATATATTTTCCCAACGCAGGTTACGGCTAATGGGTGGAGTAATGGCGAAAGTGCGTTTACTCAGGAGCTCTCAGCGCAAGCACCATACGCAAGTTTCTCTCAAAATAATTCAACATATGTACTTATTGCTTCTTCAACACCAGCTCAGAGTTCTCCCGCAAGCGGTGGTACCGGTACCGTACTCCCTTTTCCTGAAAACGTTCTTCAGGGCGCCGGTATTCCTATAGCGACGAGTAGCGCTCCTTCAATACCCACAGCAACCTCGACGGTATCGACGCCGAGTGCTGTTCACATAGAGTCCGCTGAGACTCCGCTACTCCTGGAAGTTCCGACTATTAATTTTCCAATTTCTACAACACCGCAACCGATTGCCCCGCTTCCCGTGCCTAGTACTGCCGGTGCCTCATCTACAAGTCGGCAGTCTGAAGGAGTCCCCACTGTCGCAGATGGCTTTCGGGCATTTGGATCAACGATATTTTCTTTACTGTTTCCTAAAGTGCTTGCGACGACAACTGGAGCGGATTCAAATGTATCATCAACAACTCCAGTAAACACACAAATTCCAGCCAGTAGTCCAAGGATTATAGACCCTAAGCCAGCGCCTACTCCAGCACTATCAGCTCTGGCAGTAGCAACGTGTACGGTACTTACGGCCACATGCCATGTGTTGGAATTTAAAGGATTTGAAGTGAGCGGAGCGCTCAAGGATAAAGAATTTAAAAAAGCTGAAATTAAATTTTCGTTTGCACAGTTAGC
>JAYTFN010000121.1:0-4026 GCA_043734325.1 Candidatus Adlerbacteria bacterium | reverse complement strand
GCGGTGAGTCAGGATGCGGCTATCGAGTCGCTGCAGCGTCGGGGGTACACCATAACGTCTATAGCAGCTCCAAAGCAAAGTATTGTGCAATCGATAATGTCGAGTCTGCCTTTTTTGGGAGGCGTTTCAAACAGGGACATCGTTATTCTTTCTCGACAGATCTCCACACTCTTTGAAGCGCAGGTTTCAGCTTTGCGTGTGTTTCGTCTTTTGTCTGAACAGTCAGAAAAGAAAAAATTGCAAGAGGTGTTAACCGACATCAGTGACACCCTTCAGGCAGGGTCAAGTATATCCGAGTCGTTGAGTAATCATCCCAGTGTTTTCTCTAACTTTTATATCAACATGGTTAGGGCTGGGGAAGAGTCCGGCAAAATTGACCAAACGTTCCTGTACCTTGCCGACTACATAGACCGATCATACGAGCTAACTTCTAAAGCACGAAACGCACTTATATATCCTGCGTTTATCATGGCAACCTTTGTGGGCGTGATGGTGCTCATGCTTACGGTAGTTATTCCCAATATCGGCGCTATTCTAGCGAGCAGCGGCCAAGAACTCCCGATATATACCAAAGTTGTACTTGGGCTCAGTAATATATTGATCCACTACGGAATCTTCATGCTTATTGCTATTATTGTTGGTGGCTATTTTACGGCTCAGTACGCCGCTTCGCCTCAAGGGAAAATTGGTTTGAGCCGGTTAAAACTTTCCGTGCCGTACGTAGGAACACTCTTTCAAAAACTGTATCTTGCTCGGTTCTCAGACAATATGCACGTAATGCTTTCCTCGGGCATTTCAGCGGTGCGCGCGCTGGAAATTACCGCAAGCGTTATTGAAAACGAAGTGTATTCCCAAATTATGCTTGAAGCGCTCGAGGGAGTGAAGGCCGGAAAAACACTATCGCAAATGCTCAGTAACTATCCTCAAGAAATTCCCGTTATTTTGATGCAAATGCTTCAAATTGGGGAAGAAACAGGCGAGACGAGCACCATTCTTGAACGTATGGCGAAGTTCTATAATCGCGAAGTAAACTCGGCAGTGGATACGCTTGTCTCTCTTATTGAACCTGCTCTTATTGTTATGCTTGCTGTCGGAGTAGGCTTTCTGTTGGCCTCGGTGCTTCTCCCTATTTACAACTCCACAACGAGTATTTAGCAGTGCCAATCTCTACTAGTATTCAACTTATCCACATAGGGGGTTTTAAATGTGCTCGTCTGCGGCTATACTATGAGGTATCTGCAGCTTTATTAATTATTAAAGCAGATTAGCAATAAATAGAATTTCTATGCGCAAAACGTTTACAAAAGGATTTACTCTCATTGAGCTCTTGGTAGTTATCGCAATCATCGGTATCTTGGCCTCCATCGTGCTTGTGTCCCTTAATAGCGCTCGTACAAAAAGCCGTGACGCAAACCGCGTAGCCTCGCTTCAAGAAATGGGTAAGGCAATTGCAGTCGCTGATACTGAGTTGCCTGTTGCTCTTGCAACTTGTGTACTTGCAGGTGCTAAGGCAAACACATGCAGCGGCCCAGTACCAATTAGCTTTGCTGGCTACGGTGACCCATCAGTCGGTACCGCAGGTACAGCATGTGTTGCACAGCTTTCTTCTGTTGCAGGTACTGCTCCTTGTCAGTATTCAGTTGGCAAATTAACTCTCGCCACAGCCGCAGCTACTACACAATCATTCGAAATATGCTCCGTACTAGAGACCGGTAACCTTGCGTACGGCGGCACTGCTGCAACCTACGGTGCAGTGCGTGTAGACTCTAACTCAGGCGGTTCAATTGTTGCCGGCTGCAACTAATCTTCATTCAACGGTGTGCTTTGAAATCCCCAGTCCCGGATATCCGTGGGCTGGGGATTTTCTATTTGCGGGGTATACTGTAGTGTATGCATAAGCGCGGCTTTACACTCATAGAACTTTTAGTAGTTATAGCAATCATCGGCATCCTCGCTTCTATTGTTTTGGTTTCTCTCGACGGGGCTCGAAAAAAAGGTCGCGATGCCAGGCGCATTGCAGATATTAAAAGTATTCAGCTTGCACTAGAAACGTATTACAACGACAATCTTAAATACCCGCTAACCCTTACTTCCATAGCGCCTACCTATGTTCCTACTGTTCCAACTGACCCTACCACGGGTGTCGGTTACAGTTATAGCGCCTTCAACTCTGGTGGAACTTCCAATTGCACAGCAAGTCCCGCAACAATATATCACCTCGGTGCAGTTTTGGAGGTTCCAGCGAATGACGGTACGGGTAATTTTTCTCAAGACGCCGATACTCCTCTAAATGCTGGTAATTGTTCAGGTAGTGCTCCAGACTTTCAGGGTCTCTCAATGAGCTGTCTTACTACTGGTGGCAATGGTGCCAATGGAGCGGCACTAAGTCTTGAAAATTGCTACGATGTAAGGAGTCAGTAATATGATTGAAAATGTTTTTTGGATTTTTGCCCTGGGCGCGGCAGGACTTGGGGTCATTTTGGGTAGTTTTTTAAACGCGCTCTTGTTTCGATTTAACACAGGAAAGGGTATGGGTGGGCGGTCTCGCTGCATGCGCTGCAACCATAGTTTGGTGGCGCTCGACCTTGTGCCAATCGCATCCTATCTTTTTTTAGGCGGTCGTTGTCGTTACTGCTCAGCCAAAATTTCGCTGCAATACCCGCTTGTGGAAGCGGTAGCGGGAGTCTTGTCGGTTAAAATATTTTTTCTCACCGCCCCAGACGTCCTCCACTTTGCGCTCTTGCTTGGTATATGGCTTACTATTTTATTTATTGTAGTGTATGACGTTCGACATATGGTGATACCCTGGTCAAGTTCAATTCTTCTGTTTGTTTTGGCGGCACTTCACTTACTGCTAGTCCCGCCTAGTTCACTTTGGAATCTTTTTGCCGGTCCGCTTTTAGCATTGCCTTTTTTACTGTTGTCACTTGTGTCTAACGGGCGATGGATGGGGTGGGGAGATAGCGGCCTCGAGTTATCGCTCGGTATGCTTCTGGGGCTCACCCCCGGAATAACCGCGCTGTTGCTTGGGGTATGGAGCGGGGCTTTAGTGGGCATCGCACTCATTCTTATTGCACGGCTTACCCCCACCAAACATTCGCGCGTAAAGGGGGAGGGGTTTACAATACATAGTGAGATTCCCTTTGCGCCGTTTTTGGCTCTTGGGGCTGCGCTCGTATTTTTCTTCCATGTTGATTTTTTTTCCACAGTTTCGTTCTTCTAAAAAACCCAATCGAGGGTTTACTCTTATTGAACTGCTCACGGTCATAGCAATTATGGGAGTACTTAGTGCAGTTTTGCTTACCTCAGTTACATACATGAAGTATAAATATCAAGACGCAAAACGTCTCAAGGACATGGAAACAATTTCCGGCGCAGTCGAGCAGTACTACCGAGATAACGGGCATTATCCCATTACGAACTGTTCTATGGGTTTTTCGTATACCGGGTATCAGGGCTCATGGAGTACTAAAACTATTTGCTCGACAGTTGGAGGTATAGGAATTAATACTTTAGCGAATGAGCTTATTTCATATATACCCGTTCCTCTTAAGGACCCAAGCCCCATAACAATAGCTGATGCTGGGTACTTGTATCGCTCAGATGACGGCAAAGACTATTGCATATTGATCCATCGCACGCCAAAAAATATGAAAAATTTTAAACCCAGCCAGATAGACTTCGGCCGCTGCGGTTCAATTTCGTCTACTGGTTCATGTACTATTCCAAATGGAAATAATATTTATATGAATACTCGTGTCGGCACAACCGGCTGTTAATATGCGCTATTCTTTTCAAAAAAAATCTTCAGGATTCACTCTCATAGAGTTGCTAGTGGTAATTGTTATCATGTCGCTTATCACATTAGTGTTCCTTAACCGTCAGAGTAAATTTGATTCGTCGACGATTATGCGCTCGCTGGCATACTCGATAGCATTGTCTGTTCGCCAAGCGCAAGTGTATGGTATATCGGTACGTTCTTCAGGTCCTAGCTCCGGTAATTTTTCTTCTGCACACGGTTTATAC
>JAYTFN010000120.1:0-1222 GCA_043734325.1 Candidatus Adlerbacteria bacterium | reverse complement strand
TGCAATTCTAAAGAATGGAATGGAAATAAGCGAAATGTGCGAATCCGCCAAACAGCTCGGTCAATAGGAATTAACTATATATACCGTCAGCGTGAGTGTTTACGGTCGAGATAATTTAAGCAGAGACTGTGCACACACTCCAAAGTCCCCGTTTTTGACTTTGTGCTTGAGCTTGAGCCGCTTTATAATCCTTCTGGTACTTATATGTTGATTTAAAAGTATATTCCTTTCCGTACCCACGCTCAATCATATATTGATTAAAGTTTGTCCCGTCTTGTAAGAAAATATATCCAAGAGTACGGTAATACTTATCAAAAACTCCTTGTGATGGGTCAGGTTCGAAGCGGACAGAGGTATCATCAAGTAGTGTGTGCGCTATTTTGGAAGCTTCGGGACCAAAACACTGCACAGACTGGTGAGGCGCAATAACCTCGGGTGTATTAAGTCCTACGAGCCGGACGGTTACATTCTGTCCATGCATATTGAGCACTACCGTATCGCCATCTACTACGCGCACCACTTTGTACACACCCTCTACCCCTACCCCTGCTTCCCTAGCATTGGCTACTATTTCAGGCTGTGAATGTATCTCATACCGGTCAAAAGGATTTTGAAGATGTGGATATACTGTAGTGTATACCGCACTACTGAGTAAAAGGAGTAGCGTAACCAAAATTCCAAGAGTGTGTCTGCGCATACATCCACTATATCGTTCTTTAGCATTTACTCCGCACTATTTCACGCACTTTCACTTTTAAACAAACGGAGACATACGTGGACCATGGAAAAATTTAACTCGTGAGCAGAGTTTTTTTTAATATGCCATACTTAAAATCTATATGAACGAAAGGCCACAGGTGGTTGTTGTTGAGGATGATGATATCCTAGCGAGTTTTCTCGTACAAAGACTGACGCTTGAACACATGAACCCTATTCGGTACGCCAACGGAGTAGACGCAGTGTCCGGCATCGTGACTGCACCAAAAAAAGTAGACCTCATCTTACTCGACATATCCCTCCCTGACATAGACGGTTTCGAATTACTCAAACGCATTTCTGCTTTCCAAGCCGTGGCACAGATACCGGTTATAATCGTCTCGAACTTTAGCCAAGAGGCAGATATCGCTTGGGGGAAGAAACTGGGGGTGAAAAAATTTTTAAACAAAGCGTCGGTGACGCCTGTTGAAATCGTAACAATTGCTTCGGAGGTACTTTCCGAATT
>JAYTFN010000119.1:0-8152 GCA_043734325.1 Candidatus Adlerbacteria bacterium | reverse complement strand
GCGTCGGTCCTCCAGTGTGCTAGGTTGAGTGGGTAATGGCCGACCATATACGTAAACGCTCGGAGGATACCTCGGGGCTCTGCCCCGGGGTTGTTCATTAAAGAAAAAATTGATTTGGAGGCGCGTGTTCCTGAATTGGGTAAAAGGTGTCAGGAACCTTTTACAGAGTAGGCCAAAAAAGGTTCCTGATACCTTTTTTCCTACGGGCACCGGGCACATTGTGTGTCACGATACCTAACAGAGCAGAGTGAATTTTTTTATTTATAGCTTATAAACAGCGCACTATAATGAAGCTTTCCCGACGTGCTATGCTAAATCTGAATGGACACTAAAAGTACGGGAGTGGGCATAATCCTTCTTGCACTACTTGCAACAATTTTAGGTATTATTGTATTTCCGACAGTATCGCCTGATTTTGCATTTCACGGGGGTACTACCGGGATTTTGGGTGGTCATATGTCAAAAATTCTTGGCATTTTTCTGTATCCCCTTGCGTTATGCCTACTGTTTGCCGTATGGTACTTGATTCCTAAAATGGAGCCAATGTATAAAAATCTTGATACTTTTCGACACGAGTACAACGGTTTTTGGTTCGTTATGGCTATTTTTTTCTTTTATCTTTTTGCCCTCACTATTGGCCAACAGGTTGGATGGGAATTTGACTTCAGGCAGGCTGTAGCCCCAGCAATTGCTCTCGTGTTCGCAAGCGCCTCTATTTTACTTGAACACTCGAGACGTAACTACCTCGTTGGCATACGCACTCCCTGGACATTATCCAGCGACAAAGTATGGAAGCGCACAAACGTGCTTGGTTCAAAACTTTTCTTACTGTGCGCAGTATGGACTTTTGCTGGCGCTATATATCCAAACCACTTGTTATGGTTTTTAGTAATACCCCTCATACTGACAATTTTTATAACTACTATTTTTTCGTATGTCGAATTTCGCCGTCTGGAAAGTGTGCCTTACTGAACTCGAGAAGTCACTAAAAATTTTTGCGAAAGTTACTGACAAATATGGGTTTTACGTTATAATGCCTTTCATAGCGCGCGGTTAGCTCAGTTGGTAGAGCATCCCCTTGACGTGGGGAGGGCCGGGGGTTCGAGTCCCTCACCGCGCACATGAAAGATATTGTCGTTGTATATCATGGCAAGTGCCCTGATGGATTTGGGGGTGCGTATGCGGCTTGGAAGAAGTTTGGCGATACTGCTACGTACATCCCTGCAGTACATGGAGCACCGGTTCCTGATTTAGCAGGAAAAGAGGTGTACATGATTGATTTTAGCTACCCACAAGAGGTGCTTTTAGACATCGAACATGCTGCGAAAAAATTTGTTGTGTTAGACCACCATATAGGTGCCCGCGATGCCGTTGTGTCAGTTCGAGAACATATCTTTGACAACGACCACTCCGGTAGCGGCATTGCGTGGAAATACTTCCACCCTGAAATTCCACTCCCCCGACTTTTAGCGTATATAGAAGACAATGATCTCTGGCGTCACTCGTTGCCACACGGTAAAGAAATTGCAGCCTACATAGGAACGTTGCAATTCGCATTTACATCATTCGACGCGATTATTCAGAAAGTGCAAAGCGAAGACGGCTTTGCAGAAATTGTACAAAAAGGAACTTCTTTTGCGGAATATTACGAGTATAACGTTACGCACTTACTTGAGTACGCTGAACTTGTACAATTTGACGAATTTACAGTGTTTGCAGTAAATTCCCCTCGATTGTTTCGCTCCGAACTTGGGCACAGGCTGGCCACTAAACATGCTCCTTTTGCCATTGTGTGGTACGCGAGTGAGGGAAAGTGGCATTTCTCACTCCGCGGTGACGGCACAATTGATGTGAGTGAAATTGCAAGAAGGCGCGGCGGCAACGGGCATCACGATGCAGCAAGTTTTAGACTCCCACGTAACACGCCCCTACCTTTTACCGTAGCACTCACCTCATGAGAGTACTTGCAATTGAAACATCATGTGACGAAACAGGAATAGCTATTGTAGATGGATCAGAAGTTAATGGAACTTTTGTATTTAATACACTAAGCAATTCGCTTTTGTCTCAAGCTGCCCTCCACGCACCATATGGCGGAGTCTTTCCAAGTCTAGCCAAGCGTGAGCATGAAAAAAACTTACCGCTCATTTTAGAACAAGCATGCGCAGATGCTATCAAAAAAATCTCGGAAAAAATAGTTTGGCCCGAAGGACGCTCACATACACGGCCGAAGGGTCCCGGGGACTTTTTTTCTGAGAAATTTTTGGCAGATTTTATACTTCCACTTAGTCTCGACGCAATAGCAGTAACTCATGGACCAGGGCTTGAGCCGGCGCTCTGGACAGGAGTAACGTTTGCTCAAAACCTTTCAAAAGAAACGGGCATACCGCTTATGGGAGTTAACCATATGGAGGGGCACCTACTTTCATCTTTAGCTCAAAAAAGTAATGGCATTACTCTGCTGGGTAGTATCACTGATTCTCGAGACACTCAAGATGTGCAGTTTCCTGTTTTAGGACTTCTTATTTCCGGCGGTCACACTGAGTTTGTTTTAATGCGAGATTGGTTTGAATACCACATTATGGGCAGAACTCTGGACGATGCGGCAGGCGAAGCATTCGACAAAGTAGCAAGACTACTCGACCTTCCCTACCCGGGCGGCCCAGAAATTTCTAAACTAGCCGATTGTGCACGTAGCAAAAACTTTTCGACGTTTGTAAAACTTCCTCGACCAATGCTCCAAAGTAAAAATTGCGACATGTCGTTTTCGGGACTAAAAACTGCCGCACTGTATGCGCTTCGAAATAAAACTTTAACAACTGACGAAAAAGCCGCCTTCGCCCGCGAATTTGAGGATGCTGTGGGTGATGTATTTGTATTTAAAACACGAATGGCACTACTAGAATCAGGAGCGAAAACATTTGTGATAGGCGGGGGCGTTGCCGCCAACCGCTACCTGCGCGAAAGATTACAAGCGCTCTTACTTGAAGAGTTTGACGACGTCCAGTTTCGTCTCCCTGAATTACATATTACTGGCGACAATGCCCTTATGATAGCGGAAGCAGCATTAGTACACCTGGAGTTAGAAGGAGTTCCAGTGGGTTGGGGTGAGAATATTCGAGCCCAAGGTAACCTGTCGTTGGAAAAATAAAAACCACCGTATATGTAAAGGTGGCTAGAAGGGTGTTTTAGGAGTAGAAGCTTACAGAAGCCCTTACTCAGATATTTGTCGCGCAAATGTGCGCAAACGATCCAGGATCTCGTTTGAGAATTTGACGTTGTCGTTCATTTCAGGAATATACCAATAGGGCTTTCGTATCCCGAAAATCAAAAATTTCTGACATCTCAGTGAGTATATTCCGTTTGATGAGCATGCGATATTTGCTACATGCACCTGAACAAAAACTTTAACCCACACGCCACCTTGAAAGATACACATAATAAGTTGACAGGAATGTTTTCCGGACCTTTCGACACGTAAAACTTCTGTAATGGTCAACTCTTTAGTACACATGTGCGGCTCTCCTTTCCATGCGCGACGATACCACATTTTTAAATTATGAGCTATCATGCCCGTATGCCTGAGAAGTTTTTAAAACCCTATAATCCCCAAGAATCGGAAAGTGCTATATATAAGAAATGGGAGGAAAGCGGCTATTTTAACCCCGACAATATACCGACTCGACTAGACGCTAGTGGCGAACCTGTCGTGATGAAGCCATACACCATAGTCATGCCTCCACCAAATGCCAACGGCAACCTGCATGCCGGCCACGCACTTTTCATAACACTTGAAGACATATTCACTCGCTTTAAGCGCATGCAGGGGTATCGTGCGCTATGGATACCCGGCGCGGACCATGCCGGTTTTGAAACCCAAGTAGTATACGAAAAACAGCTTGAGAAAGAGGGACGCTCGCGTTTCGGTATGGATCCTACCCAGCTATACAAAGAAATTTATGATTTCACTATGGCTAATAAGGAAAATATGGAGTCTCAAGTGCGCGCGCTCGGAGCGTCGTGTGACTGGAGTCGCAAGAAATTTACGCTCGACCCGGATGTGGTAGCAACCGTACAGAAAACTTTTGTGGACATGTACAATGACGGGCTCATTTATCGTGGAAATCGTACGATCAATTGGTGCTCAAAGCATCAGACCTCTTTGTCGGATGTTGAAACTGAATCAGTCGAAGATATGGGTCAGCTCTATTACTTTCAATATGGTCCTTTTACGATAGCAACGTCGCGACCTGAAACTAAGTTTGGCGATAAGTACGTAGTGATGCATCCCGACGACACCCGTTACGAGTTGTGGAAGCATGGCGACCAGCTCGAACTCGAGTGGATAAACGGACCAATTATCGCAACTGTTATTAAGGATTCTGTTATAGACATGGCGTTTGGCACAGGCGTTATGACTATCACGCCATGGCATGATGCTGTTGACTTTGACATAGCAAAACGCCACGATTTGCCATTTGAACAAGTAATAGACCTGCAGGGCAAGCTCCTTCCCATTGCAGGAGAATTTGCCGGACAAAAAATAGCTGTAGCTCGCGCTAAAATAGTTGAAAAGTTACGTACCAAAGGATTGGTGGTAAAGACGGATGAACGGTACCAACATATAACAAAACACTGCTACAAGTGCAATACGCTTATTGAGCCACAAATTTTGCCGCAGTGGTTTGTTAAAATGCGTCCGCTTGGTGACTTAGCACTTGCGTCGGTCGACGCAGGTGAAGTGACGTTTATTCCTGACAATTTTGAAAAAATTTTTCGTTTTTGGATGGAAAATACTTTGGACTGGAACATTTCTCGGCAAATAGTCTGGGGCATACCTATTCCCGCTTGGTTGTGCGACACCTGCACTGGACACGCGGCAAGTCAGGGCGACACTCCTCCCCTTTGCGCAACCTGCAGTACTCCCATGCGAAAGGACTCCGACACCTTTGATACTTGGTTTTCGTCGGGACAGTGGCCGCTTATTGTAACGGGGTACCCTAACGGACGTGACTTTGCTCGTCACTACCCGACAGATGTGATGGAGACTGGGCATGACCTTATATTTAAATGGGTGCCACGAATGGTTATCTTTGGACTCTACTTAGGAAAAAAAGCACCGTTCCATACGGTATATCTTCACGGCCTCGTCAATGATGCTAAAGGTAAAAAGATGAGCAAGAGTAAAGGTAATGTGATTAACCCACTCGACCTCACCCTTACATATGGCACCGACGCACTGCGAATGGGGCTGATTATAGGCAACACACCCGGTGCTGACTTAGCGTTAAGTGAAGAGAAAATAAAAGGGTACAAACATTTTGCAAACAAAATCTGGAATATAACACGCTTTGTGCTCGAAAATGCCGGCGACGCGGACATGGACACGCCTTTAGTAGAGAAGGATGTGACTTGCAGCAAAGAATTTAAAGACGTAGCGTATGACATAACAAAAGACCTTGAGGAATTTAGAGTCTATATGGCTGCGGAAAAATTGTATCATTACGTGTGGGATACGTTCGCCAGCAATCTTTTGGAGGAGAGTAAGTTTATATTAAAGACCGGGTCGCCCGAAGAAATAGCTTCGCGTAAGACGTTTCTTACCAACACACTGCACGAGTCATTAAAACTTCTCCACCCTTTCATGCCGTTTGTAACAGAGGAAATTTGGCAGACTATCCCCAGGAGTCAAGGAGACAGGACTCGCAAATTATTGATGGTAGAGTCCTGGCCCGTTACCCTAGACGCATAGAAAGTATTAACTTTTACACTCACCGTTTGTTAGGTAATGAACACCAGTTTTTAATGCACGTGTGCGACTAGGTTATACTATGTGCATGGTCCCGCTCGAGCTTTTGCTCGCTTTTTTAGGAGGTGTTTTACCTGCACTCGTATGGCTCTTCTTTTGGCTCATGGAAGACCGTTGCGAGCCTGAACCTAAGCGCTACATCTTTTATTCATTTGCGGCTGGTATGGTCGCAGTCCTGCCCACGCTTATATTACAGGCAATTGCCAAAGAATATTTGCCTCCTATGAGCTTAGGGCTTATTGGAGCATGGGCACTAATAGAGGAAGTGATGAAGTTTGGCGCAGCGTATTTTGTAGCGCTTCGTTTGCACGTATTTGATGAGCCAATTGATGCCGTAGTGTACTTAGTAACAGCGGCGCTTGGCTTTTCTGCTCTGGAAAACGCACTTTTTCTTTGGACTCCCATAGCACACGGCGAATTATTTAAAAGTATAGCCATGGGGGAATCACGTTTTTTGGGCGCAACGTTAGTACATGCACTCTCCTCTTCAACGGTCGGCATAGCGCTCGCATTGTCATTTTATAAGCCTCATATGCGAAAAATGTATGCAGTATGTGGGCTTATCCTCGCCGCAGCATTGCATACCGCGTATAACTATTTTATTCTTACAACACAGGGTACCGACATCGAAAGAGCTCAGGGAACATTCTTAATTTTCGTATGCGTTTGGTTTGGAGTAATTGCCACCTTACTCGTGGTTGAGCGACTAAAAACACCTAAAGACTATTGCTAACTTAATACGAAAGACGGTGTGTTCCAAGGATACGGGTCGGATTTCAAAGGAAAATCCAACATGATTCCTGAAAATCACATTATTTCGACAAAATCATATGGCACGAGATAAAAGATCACTTTTTGAATGGCTAACCGGAGGAACAGGCGCAGATGCAGATTTTTCTTTTGACGACCTCGAAAGCGGAGGCACAGGTTATGTCCCTGTCACCAAGGGCGCATCAGTTGCGCACACCACCCCTCAGAATCGTCGCGTAGTCGTACCTGTTGCAGCGGTCAATGCGCCCGAGGAACGAGAAGAGGAAGGCGAACTTGCGGTAGATGTATATCAAAACACGACACATCTAATCATTAAAGCTATGATAGCCGGTGTTCGACCAGAAGACCTTGACGTATCCATAACGCGCGACACTGTGACACTCCGAGGAAAACGCGAACGGCAAGCGGAAGGCACCGTAGGAGAATTCTTTTTTCAAGAACTGTACTGGGGCACATTTTCTCGTACAATTGTTTTGCCGCAAGAAATAGACACAGAGGGCGCAGAAGCTGTTGAAAAGCACGGCTTACTAACTTTACGACTACCAAAACTTGATAAAGGCCGACTAACAAAATTAAAAATCAAATCGAGCTAGCAAGTACATACAGTCCGAGAGAATACCAACTGAGTAAGACTGCCGATAGTCTTTATAGGAAAACAATACGTACCTAGTGTGCCGAGAGCCGGATTCGAACCGGCGACCCCTTCCTCTTCAGGGAAATGCTCTACCAACTGAGCTATCTCGGCGTTGTTGAAGCACTCGAACCATTTTGGCCAAATAATTTCAAAAATCCTCCTATTTGATTGTTCCAATGTTGTGTTTGCTCTTGAGTTACACCGTACAAATGTTCAACTCGAGCTACGTATGGCTGAACGTAATAGTAGTATGCAGCCCCGGTGGCCCCAGCCACTGCAAGCCACCATACAATTTGGAAGATCCACCCCCAAGTTGCGGTTCGCCGCATCCGACGCACCATACGGTTCGTCTCCTGCGATAGTTGTATATTTTTCTCCACGAGCTCTTTAAGCTCTTCTATCTCGTCTTCAACGTCCACAACTAAAAATATAGCTCAGAAAAGCCGTACTGTAAACGCTCCTTTTTTCTTTAAAAAATTAAAAGTGAAAAGGGCCCCGAAGCCGAAGCTGCAAGACCCTTTGGTGGCGGCTACGCCGCCACATAGTTCGGAACGATCCTCTCTGAACCATTCTCGCCTTCCGCGCTAACGGATCAAACCGAGCAGTAGGAGGATGTGAACGCAGTAGACGATGGCGACGAACAACCAGGCTAAGGCGCTGGCGACGTACAACCCCACCAAGACTAAGTTCGCAAAGAAGCCATACGGGCCGATGTCACCCGGCTGGCGACCCATCCGCAGCATCGACTCCACCAGCGCTGGTATCACGGTTCGTCTGTGGTAGCGCCACAGGCACATCGCCGAATAGATTGCTCCACCGATGACGAGCGCGTGCGTGCGTCCTCTGGTTACCTTTGAAGTAGGACAGAATAGATGCATTAAGAGGTAAAAATGCATTGCATGAAAAAGTACACACATCTGTGCGCCTGGGAGAGGTTT
>JAYTFN010000118.1:0-2128 GCA_043734325.1 Candidatus Adlerbacteria bacterium | reverse complement strand
GTAGTGGCAACTTTTTGTTTCTCTGCCTCGAGTACAATACTTTCAGCAAGTGAGTGCTCTGATCCTTTTTCAATTGAAGCGGCAAATTGTAAGAGTGTGTTTGCGTTGTACGCGCTATCAAGCACAACAATATCCGTTACTTCAGGTTTCCCCTTCGTTAGCGTCCCTGTTTTGTCGAACACAATTGTCGTAATCTTATGTGCTATTTCAAGACTTTCTGCATCGCGAATAAGGATCCCATGTTCAGCACCTTTTCCTGTGCCAACCATAATGGCGGTCGGTGTTGCGAGGCCCATAGCGCACGGGCACGCAATAATAAGGACTGCGATGGTGTTTAAGATAGCGTATATAAATGACGGCGCGGGCCCTGCAACATACCACAAAGCAAACGTGAGTATCGCAAGCATTATCACAATGGGTACAAAGTAGGACGACACGAGGTCGGCCACTCTTTGAATTGGGGCCTTACTACCTTGCGCCTCCTCAACTAATTTAATAATTTGAGCCAGCATTGTTTCCGACCCAACTCGAGTTGCGGTAAATGTAAAAGTGCCCGTTGTATTCATGGTTGACCCCACGACTGTGTCGCCTTTCATTTTTTCAACCGGCAAGCTCTCCCCCGTTACCATAGACTCATCGAGCGATGAATTACCCTCAAAAATAACCCCGTCCACTGGAATTTTTTCTCCGGGGCGTACACGTATCAAGTCGCCAATGACCACTTCATCGATAGGAACGTCGACATCATGGCCATGCCGTATAACCCGAGCTGTTTTTGCTTGGAGCCCAATGAGTTTTTTAATAGCCTCACCTGTTCCGGCTTTGGCTTTAGTTTCAAAGTAGCGACCTAAGAGAATAAGACCAATGACAATCGTCGCGACATCATAGTAGGGCATCGGTTCAATACCGATACTTAGGATTACTTGAGGAAAAAATGTCACGAATACTGAATACGCAAAAGCAACCGTTGTGCCGAGTGCAACTAGTGTGTCCATGTTTGCAGTCCTATGCTTCAGTGCGGGCCAGGTGGCTCGATAAAATACCAACCCAATCCAAAGTTGGACGGGTGCAGCAAGGATCAACTGCACCCAAAATAGTTTAAGAAAAGCGGGCGCCGTGTTTATGAGCCCCGGGAAGCTACCCCAAAGAATGAGTGCTCCGAGCACAAGACTAATCGCCACCTTGTTTCGAAGACTCACCAGCTCTTTTTGTTTTTCTAATTTCTCTTCATCTTCCGACAGGGGTGCAGCATCTACTTCAGCTTTGTAGCCCACACTTTCTACCGCGAGCTTCAGAGTCTCATTTTCCACCGCTTCGTCATGGATGACCGTTGCTTTTTCCGTTGCTAAATTTACGTTTGCTTTCGTAACTCCTGGCACTTTCTGTAAGGCACCTTCAATAAGCGCAACGCACGAGGCACAGTGCATCCCGTCAATCTTAAATATTTTTTTAATTTCAGCCATATTATTGAACAATTATTTTTCCGTGGAACATATTCATACCGCAAGAGTACGTGAACTCACCAGATTTTTGAGGAGTAATTTCAATAGTAACTGTTTTATGTAACGGCAACTGTTTTCGAATTTTAAAATCGGACAATATAACCTCTTCTAAACAGCTCGAAGGATCTTTTCGAAAAAAGTTGATAATTGTTTTTTCTCCACGAGGAATCGAGATGACTTCCGGAGTATAGCCCCCATCTACAAGCACATCGACCGACCCAGAAACGGCTTGAGCTCGTTGCTTTCGCATCAAAAAAAACCAATAGACAAATCCTATCGATAACGCACTTATTATAAGAACTATAATTTTATCTGTGGACATAGTTTTATATAAGATTCGTACTATTTATTTGATAAGTTATAAATTCTTATTAACTCTTTGACCGCTTCTTCATTACCACCTTTCTTCTCCATCTGCTCTTTCACATGAGAGCGTAAGTGATTTTCAAGCAAGAAACTGTTCAAACTAAGTAGCGAACGCTGAATAGAGAGTGATTGCTCAAGCAGTATTGGGCAGTACACTTCTTCATCAATTGCTTTTATAAGTGCATCCATTTGGCCGCGAAGTATCTTCGCGCGATGAATAGCTCTTGCCTTTAGTTTTTGGTCGAGAGCATGTTTCATAT
>JAYTFN010000117.1:0-1312 GCA_043734325.1 Candidatus Adlerbacteria bacterium | reverse complement strand
CTACGGGATTTCCTCGCAATGACACACGCGGCCGCGCTGTGCTCGGAGTGGACATCTCCCGAGGTGGTGAAGATCAAACCTGTTTTACACTACTCAAAGACAATAATGCACAGATACTTGAAACAACTCACTACAACCGCCTTACGGATATTCACGACCGCATACTTATGTATCGCACTGTACATAATTGCATTGTATGTCTGGACGATACAGGTGTCGGCGGAGGGGTTACTGATATGCTGCTCCGTAAGCTACCGGCTCAGGAAATCATTCCTATCAATTTTGCTAGCTCCCCTCGGAATATTTTCAGATCGAGTATATGTCCGCCTGCAAACGCACGTGCGGAGATGTATCTACATCTATGTAAAATTATTAAAGAGGCAAAGGTAGCGATAAAGACTGACAGGCTATTACTACAGGAATTGCTGTCGGTCAATTTGACCTACGATAGTTCAGGCAAGAGTCTCATTTCTCCGAAAGACGACATAAAGAAGAAACTTGGACGGAGTCCGGATCGTGCTGACTCGTTGGCTCTTGCATTCTATGGGAAGGCACTCTATCGCCCGGACCGCTTTAAGCTACGGTAATTTTTACTCACCCTATTTCCTTGACATTTGGGGGTGAGTTAATTTTTAAGCGTCTTCAGCGCTAATTGAGTATTGTTGCGTATCTTTGTATTACTTAGCTAATCACATTATGAAATACACCCCACTGCTCTTCGTTATCTTCTTATTGTCATGTTCCAATAACCCGTCATCAACGCCCCCGCAGCAGCAGCAGAGCACAGACATTGTATTCAAGGGCAGCGCATCTCTTAATTGGGATAGTGGCTCATCAAATACTGCTCCCTTCGTGGTGGTAGAATTCAAACGGGACTCATCTGACAGTACGAAATACAATGGGTGTATTACGTACAGAAACACAAACTCGCTATACATAGACGACAGCCTACGTAACATAACCGTCACAAACACGGGCGACAAGTCGAACAGCTTTTCAGGATGGTGCTATGAATACAGCATATACCAAAGTTTTGCTTTTAGCTCTGCGAAGATCACACTAAATGAAGTTGACGGACGTATCGTTGGTTCGCATAAGGTAGGCACGATGACCCGCTCGATCAATGTGGTTAGAGTGCCGTAAAATATCACTTTGGGCAAATATTCGTATAAGTTCTCCCTCCAAATACACCCCCGTATGTTAGTGAGTTAATTTTTTCATGATGTCGGTAGAGCGATTGAACCACTTTACCCCAAAAGTGGTTATGCGCTCTCAATTTCCTGCTCTAAGTAGGTCTTAGGGCTTTTCGGCG
>JAYTFN010000116.1:0-1062 GCA_043734325.1 Candidatus Adlerbacteria bacterium | reverse complement strand
GGCCATATGGAGCAGTAGTGTTGTGTGTTTAGTGACGTATCGCCTCTCTCCGGAAAGGAAAAGAATAATGCCAGATGAATCCACGTCACCCGAGCCAATGGTAACGAGCGGGGGTCGCAGTACAAAGCGCACCGTGTCATAAAAGCTCATAGCTACGCCGGTCGGTCCGCCGCCTGATGTCACCATGAGAAAAATTTCTTTATCAGAGCTCAGTACTAATCGCGATTTGATTTCTTGTAGCACGCGCTCGTTCGTTAGATGCGAGACTCCTCCGTAGTAGTGTAAAAGTCGGTCTGGTGGAAACTCAACAATATCTCTACTGATAGGCTGAGTGGTAAAGTAGGATTCTGTTGTTAGAAAACTGGGGATATTTTTCATCTTCACAATAACTACAAGTATATGAGTATCAGGTGTAGATGCAAGCTCAACAATAAAAGAGCATAATTGTAAAGGGTATGGGTGGAGCGGTGCCGACGCTCCAAAAATATTTTGGGCCGTACTCGCAGCGACATATATAAACAAAGAAAGAGTGTCCAAATAAAATAGCCGCGCCCCTTTGGAGTGGGGCGCGGCTTCTTTCTTGGAGATTTATTTGTTTCCTTTTTCTGCTGGAGGTTCACATTCCTCACCATTTAGAACTTGTTGGTACTTATCTTTATAGGCTTCTCCCATAATGACGAGGGCAAGTATATCGCCGTCCCCGTTCGCTTTTTCGAAAGCAGCTACCGCAGCCTCCACCGCCTCTCCTTCGGCGATTTTTCTTTTCCGCTTCGGCATCAGTTCATCCTTTTGTGGTGGGCTCCTATTATACTACGTAGCGTAAGGCTTTTTTGGTGCATAGTAAGCGTTGGTGTGTCCTTCATGCAATATTTGCTGAAATGGTGCATGATAGAGGGTATGAAAAAGATGCCAATTAAAGCATGGGTTCTTTCTTTAGCAGTAGTCGGGGCTGGGTTACTACCGTTGGCGACACACGCGTGGGTCATGCAGCAGAATATGGGCAGTCGCTATGTGACCGCGCCGTATTGGTGTGGGACATATTACTCGTCGTATGCATGTCAG
>JAYTFN010000115.1:0-13985 GCA_043734325.1 Candidatus Adlerbacteria bacterium | reverse complement strand
CAAAAAAGACTATTTCTCCCATTTCCAACAATGCATACGTAATAACAATAGGCCAAGCTGGTCTGGATAATGGGGTCGGTGGATCAGGATTCTTTAGAGGTGCTAATGGAGCCTCTTACAATGGTGTCGGCGGAGGAGGTGGTAGTTATTCTGGAAATGGATCCGGTTCCACCGGCGGTAGTGTTTGCGGTGGTGGCGGAGGCGGTGCGAACGGAAGTTCAGGCGGTGATAGCGGTAATGGAAATCTTGGGGGAGGTACCGCAAATAAAGGTTCTGGTGGTAATCCTGGTGTTGGTGGTGGAGCCTCTAAAGGTACTAACGGCGATGCTGGTGGTAATGGAGGCGATGCTTCTCCCGGCGCTCAGGGAGGGAAGGGTGGAAGTGGGTACTCAGGAATTAACGGCGGTGCAGGAAACGCAGCATATGGCATGGGCGGCGACTATGAGTTCAATGGTAGTGGGGGTGCAGTGGTTATAATGGCGCCTCTAGGTACAGTGACCGCAACTGGTGGAACACATACCTCAGACGCAAACAATGACTACTGGACGTTTACTTCAAATGGTACCTGGACTCCCACCTCATTCTAGTTTTTGAGAATTAAAGATAGCTTCTAAATTTAAAGAAAAAAACCCAGTAAAAGCTGGGTTTTTTTTAATGTAAGTAATCCTGAGTATATTTTAAATTTGTCTGTAGTTTTCGTTTTTTTAAACTGTAATGTCTTCGCCGAATTGAGAATAAAATGTGCGGGCATACCCGCCCCGCAAAGTATTCTTTAGATTCGAAAGCTGATAGTGATATTTTTTTGGTATAAATCGCTTGAGCATGTGATGTGTTACTTAGTATAAGTTAAAAATTACAAAGCGCCATGAGTGCATGTCATTTTTTTCATTAAGGTAAAAATAAATGACTGCCAAGCGCTATGTATCTATCGAAAGGGCTATACTACCCAGTAGTTTTGTACTTTAAAAAGAGCGACGGAGAATCGGAAGCGTAAATCCGGAATTAGTTTTGCACTTTAGACAAGCGGCGTTTCCACACCCAAAAATAGTATCCAGCGTAATTTGAAACAAATCCGACAACAACTCCAGCCAAGTATGCGCCATGGATGAACAGTAAATTAGTCGTAGCGTGTTCCATTAAATATAGGAATAGCCATTGGATAAACAAAGATCCCGATACAACTATATGGAATCTCAGCAGCCGCCCCCACACAGGACTCGCGTTTCCGTTACGATCAGTAAAAGAAAAGCGATTGTTCAGATAAAAATTGCACAAAATTCCCACTTCTCCACCAACAAGAACAGCGCTTGAGGGTTGCAGTATTCCTAAATACACGCTAAGTAATTCGAAAAAAAATGTTTGGATTAGAAACCCTATACCCCCTATAAAAAGTACCCGCAGTAATCGCGTACGGATGAGATTTTTACCCCAATGGATATATCGCTCCATGCGACACCACTATACCCTGAAGCGATTGAGTTTTGTAGGGATAACTCTGCCCTAATCACTCGTTTTATAACAGCACTGCTGTTATAATTTATTCGTAGCAATAAACTGATATTTTTTCTGCATGAATGTTAAATACGAAGGCAAAGACCTAGAGGCAATGTTTTTTGCACAAAATTATCACCGCTGGGTGCTAAGTGTTTTTAAATCTTTTTTAGGAAAAAAAATAGCTGAGGTGGGGGCCGGGTCCGGAAATATATCGTCAATGCTTTTGTTGGAAAAACCTCATGAATTGGTTGTAGTTGAGCCGTCGGATGAGATGTATCCAAAGTTAAAGAATGTTTTTTTACAAAACTCGTCTGTGGTGTGTGTTCAAGGATTATTTTCAGATGTATATAAAAAATATAATAATCATTTTGATTCAATAGTATATGTGAATGTGTTAGAACATATCGAAAACGATGTCCTGGAACTTTCATATATACATCACTCGTTGATACAAGGTGGGTGTGTCTGTATTTTTGTACCAGCACTGCCTTACTTATATAGCGAATTTGACGCATCCATCGGACACTACCGCAGATACACAAAACATGGATTAAAAAGTATCCTTGAAGAGTCCGGTTTCGAAATTATAAAAATATCATATTTCGACATGATCGGCATAATTCCATGGTTCATCGTTTTTAAGCTGTTTCGAAAGAAGCTAAGTGCAAAAAATACTTCAGTATACGATACGTTCGTCGTACCATTTTCTAAGAAACTAGAATCTATACTACCGGTACCTATAGGTAAAAATTTAATAGTCATAGCCAGAAAGAAATAGTCGTGTAAAGCGTCGTGTTGAGTTTTAAAAGGGGATACAGTACTATGCGTGAGTGTTTTTTATACGGCAGCATTGGGTCGTTTTAGCAATTTTCACGCTTAGTTTAATTGTGCGACTTTTGTATTTGGGATTTAGCCTACACGCTAACGGAAATGAGTTATTGCAGACTATTTCAGGAGCAGATGGATATTTCAACGTAAGTCAAAACCTAATCCAAGGTCATGGGCTTTCTTCTAGTGTAGCGCCTCCTTACGTGCCGTACTCGTTTAGACCACCGGTGTACCATTATTTTATTGCAGGAAGCTATTTTTTACTGGGTGGATATTTTGGGGTTATTATTTTACAAATCATACTAGGAAGTGTTTTGCCGGTGTTAGGTTATTATCTTGCAACATTTTTGCTTTCGAATAGAAAAATATGTGCTGCTGTTGGCTTCTTTTTGGCAGTAGAACCTTCATCAATACTCTACTCAACTATTTTTTATAGTGAAATCCTTTTCATATTCTTGTTTTTATTATCACTCCTGTGTTTATTTAAATATTTCTACAATACGCAAAGAGCATACTTTTACTTGTCTGCACAGCTACTAGGAATTGCTACGCTAACTAGGCCAACGACAGAATTTTTACCTATTCTTATTTTAGGTATTGTAATTTGGCTACACAGGCGAGCGCTTACAAAAAAGATATGGATTGATGTTGCAGGTTATGCACTATTGTTCCTTCTTGTTCTTGCGCCGTGGTCATATAGAAATTATGTTACTTTCGGCACACCTGAAATAAGTCCTCTTACTGGCGTTAGTTTGTACAGTGTTTTACTTCCTACCGTATATTCAATTGAAAGAGGTACCACCTTTCAAGTAGAGTATAAAATATTAGAAGACGCGGGAGTTCTTGGTCCTAATATAGCGCCGGTGACGGTCGGTAGTGAATACGTACGTACCGCGATCCCTTTGCTAATAGCGCATCCTAAAGCTTTAGCTTTATCGTTTGCTAATTCTGAACTTAACTTTTTTGTTCAAGACGGAACTTTTGATTTTTTGCGTCATATTAAAGTTCGACCACGAGAGATGCTGGGTCGGCCTGCAACTTTTGTACTTCTGTCGAAGCCACTTGTTGCGGTAAAGTTTGTTATTCGTAATTTCTTTGGTCCGGTTTTCTTTATAGTGGTGGGACGTGTGACGTGGATTATTGTAACACTCGCTGCATTTATTGGGGTTTGGCAGTATGTCCGACGATATAATGTGACTCCTTACTTGGTAACTTCAGTAAGTGTTACGGCGTATTTTGCTTTAACGTCAGCAATTACAGGATTAGGACTTACGAGTCGGTACCGACTTCCGGTAAACCCTCTTATACTAATTTTTGCATGTTTTTGCTTGGCGCGATTATTACAATACGGCAATCAGTACCTACGACGTTTGTATGCATAAGCTATCTATACTCATCCCTTGTTACAATGAATCGCAAACTATTCACGAGTTACTGACTCGGGTTATTGCCGTACCAACATTTTGGGAAAAAGAAATAATTGTTATAGATGACGGTTCAACGGATGGTACTCGAGATATTCTCGCAACATTTCAAGATAGGGTACGGGTGATTCTGCGCGCCAAAAATGGGGGCAAAGGTAGTGCACTTAAAGATGGACTTTTGCAAGTGACGGGACAATATATATTGATACAAGACGCAGACCTCGAGTACGATCCCAAAGAAATTCCTAGTCTGCTTGCGGCGATAGATAGCGGTGTTGTAGACGTTGTGTTCGGTTCGCGAAATATGCGGCCTCGTGAACGGGAAGGAGCCTGGGTGCCCCGTTTTGGGGTGTGGGTTATAACAAAAATAATTAACGTGCTGCATCAGCAGAAGCTCACCGACGTCTGGACATGCTACAAATTGTTTCCGTCTGAAGCTGCAGGTGATTTTGCTCCCGGCCGCTTCGAGTCTGAGCTCTTACTCACCGCATCATTGTCGCGTCGTGGATATCGGTTTAGCGAAGTGCCCATTTCCTACCATCCGCGTGCTGTGTCTGAAGGCAAGAAAATTCGCTATAGGGACGGTATATGGGCTATTGCTGTTCTTGTTGCCGACTGGATGGTGTACGGTGGTGTGCATCGTTAAGGCTTTTACACGAGTTATAGTATGTATATATGCCAAAGATCTACTACGTGGCTAATGCGCGGATGCCGAATGAAAAAGCCCACGGGATACAAATCGCCAAAATGTGCGAAGCTTTTCTCACTTCGGGGGTTGACCTAACGCTTGTGGTTCCTGCCCGTAAAAACACGATATGCACACTAAAAGAATTTTACGGCCTCAGCACTACAGTACCCATTCTTCGGATACCTGTTCCTGATCTGTACCTTTGGGGTCCAGTTGGGTTTGCTGTAAGTTCACTTTTCTTCATGTTTTTTGTAGAGCTATATCTTGCGTATAAAAAAATAATGGGGGAGCGGTTTTTCATTTACACCATTGATATGGATAATTTTTCGTATGCTTTCTTGCCGTTAGTAGGAAAGACCTTTACCGAAATGCATACTCCAAAAACTCCCTCGCTATTGCAAAGATTTTTCTTCGCTACAGTCAGTGGTGTCGTGGCGACAAACGGCCTTATCCTCCGACGCTTTGTGGACGACTACTCCCTGCCTTCGACGCAAATTATATCCGAACCAAATGGAGTCGATATGAAACAGTTTGCATCTGAGATTACGCAAGCCGAAGCTAGAGTCAAACTCTCGCTTCCCGGAGCCGAAAAAATAGTGCTTTACATCGGTCGATTTTACCGCTGGAAAGGACTCGATATATTAGCTCCAGCGTGCGCCAAACTTCCTCCCGAAGTGAAGTGCTATGTTGTCGGGGGCACAAAAGAATCTTTCATAGAAATGACTGGCGTTACCAAAATTCCTAATAATCTTATTTTTATAGACGCCCGACCACCAAGCGAAATCCCTCTGTGGCTTCAGGCTGCGGACGCACTGCTGTTGTTGGGTACTGCAAAAAACGAAGACTCTAACCGGTACACCTCACCTATGAAATTGTTTGAATACATGGCCGCAAAAAAGCCGATAGTTGCGAGTGCAACACCTGCAGTATCTGACGTGTTAACACGAGAGGATGCCTTTTTGTTTGTGCCGGACGACACCCTTTCGCTTGTAAACACTATTGAGAAGGCTCTCTTGGCAATTGATGCGCCAGAACGTGTGCGGCGGGCACAGAACAAGGTCCGTGCCTATACCTGGGACCTGCGTGCAAAACGCATTCTGTCTTTTATTGCTTCTCAAACAAAAGGTGCTCGAACACAGTAAAGCTTAAGCTACAAAACATAGGTTTATTTCGTAATCGGTGTTGCAAGAATGTCGTAGTGTCGGGGGCGTTTAAGATAGTGTCGTACACTAAGTTCTATGTAAAGTATCGGTAGTAAAACTTTTTTTAGGTTTGGGAAAAAAAGTAGTTTGTAATCGCGAAGAATTTTAGGCAAAGACAAAATGCCACCATACTTGAAAGTTAAATCGCTTATTTCAAAAAGAATAATCGGTTTGTTTTCCTGAATACTTTTTACAGCACCTTGTAATACTTGGACCTCAAGTCCCTGCACATCAATTTTGATGAAGTCAGGTTTGATTGTAAACGAGTCGAGTGTACGCATGGGTATGCTGCCTTTTCCTGTCACGCGATAGGTGCCCGAGTTACTTTCTGAGTCCGGCGTTAAGCTCACCGCGCCCTCCTTATTTCCTAAAGCACAGGCAATTATTTCCACAGTTGGGTATGGCGCGGTATTTTTTTCTAAAAGTGTGCGAGAGCGAGTTACGGGTTCGAATGCGTATACTTTTTTTGCATGGCGTGCAATGGCGACAGAAAATTCACCAATATTAGCGCCTATGTCAGCTACAACAGACTCGGGCGTCAAATAATGCGCAATTGTTGCTGCAAAATCATTGTCGTAAAACTTTTTAAGTTGCGACAAGTTAAAAAACATTTTGTTGTCTCCCGTCGGCGACGCATGAAAAGTTCCCTGGTCTATTGTAAAAGTCTGGGCATCGTCGTTAAGTGTATTCATGGGATGTAGTAAGTACATCATATCTTGCATTAGATATTTTTACCAAGCGTTTTGTATGGTATCTTTCTGTGTATGGTTACTAGTCGCGCATGGGCCCCGAGAATTTACACCCTAAGCGGGTTTGTAAAAGAGGATATTCTTGAAGGGGCAAAAGCCCTTGACTTTGGGTGTGGCAACCGCAAGCTTCCTGGCGCTGTGGGTATGGATATTTTGAAGCTTCCGGCCGTAGACGTAGTACAGGATGTAAACCAGAGGCCGTGGCCTTTTGCGGATAATACGTTTGACTTGGTGTTTGGTAATCATGTGCTAGAGCACGTCGACGACATCTTGGGCACACTCGGCGAAATCCATCGCATAACGAAGCCCGGTGGGCGAGTGGTAGTGCAGGTGCCGTACTTCCGCTGTGTGGATGCATTCAATGATCCAACCCACGAACATTTTTTTGCAACGAAAACGCTCGACTACTGTATCGAAGGTACCACGCTCGCCAACTATCGCTACACTGACTTTTTATTTAAAAAGGTCGGCTTTTGGTACGGCTGGCCGCACCCGTCAAAAAATCTCTTCAAGCGCAGTATTAAGTCTTATATCGAATCACACTCGGAATTCTACGACCAATATCTTTCTATCCTTATACCGGCCGAATGCCTTACCTGGGAGCTTGAAGTTATAAAGTAGTATGCAGATTAAAAAAGCACTCACGTTTCGTGCGTCTTCCATTGGAGACTCACTGATGGCGAAGTATTTTTTGGACAATATTCATGCGCAATTTCCTGAAGCGAAATTAGGTATCGTCATAGCCAGCCGCGGCAATATGATTCGCGACCTATTTGCCGGTTCGCCCTATATTGAAGTAATAGAAACGAATCGTCGCGACGTGCGAGGACTATGGAATTTGTGGAAGCGGTTTCATGGGAGTGAGGTGGTTACGACCCAATACGCAGGCAAACACGGCGGGCAATTCGGGCTTGCCAGCAAAATAGCTGCGCGTCTTCTTGCAAAACGCGGTGGCCTTATTGGATTTACCGATGTGTCTCGTTGGAACAAATTTTTGTATAACAGGCTCCTGCCGGTACGCCCCGACTTTCCCGTAGTCGAGCATGAGCGCGAGGCACTCCGAGTCGCGGGGCTTGCAGTAGCGCTCCCGTACCCGCGGCTCCATATTGAGGAGAAGCCCGACATTATTGAAAAATATAAACTTGTCCCCGGGCAGTATATAATTGCGCATTTTTTTGCCGGGAATGCCGGGAGAAGCATTAGTCCTACACATGCGCACAAACTTTTGGTAGAGCTTGGCCTCCAGTTTCCTGATGTATGTATAGTGCTAAGCGGTGGCAAAGCAGATCGAAGGGTTGCAGACGAAATAGCAGAGGGGCTTCCACGTATGGTCGTGGTTGCCGGTAATGCATCTCTGCAAGAAATGATGCAGCTGATCCAGTCAAGTATGGGTAGTGTAAGCGTCGACACTGGCATCGCCCACATCACCGCACAACTTGAAAAACCGCTCGTCGTCATGCGGACTTGCCTGGGGCCCAATTGGTGGTTCCCCGAGCAATATGGGCCACAGGCTCCTGTGCGGCAGTTTAGTCGAGAAAATTTGTGCACTCCCCACGTGAACAAGCACTATCCCGACTGCATCAACATGATAGATATTAGCCAAGTAGCACGCGCTTCGAAAGAATTATTTCACTAGTGTTACTTCAATATTTTCTGCAGGAAAAATACCTCGAAGAAACGTTGATTCGTAGTACCATTGCCGTCTTGGAGTTTTATTTACTATGCGTTCTATATATTTGTTATAGAAAAGCACTCTCGAGGTTTTTTCAAACACAATTCGTTTTTTTGCAATGCTACTGAAAAGAGTGTCAAATTTATAGCCGTGCCTCTTGTGTAGATTCGCATCTTCTACAAAGAAATCAAATAAAAATATAGAAAAAAGTTTTATATGAGTGGGATCAACAAAATTATTTTTTGATGTGAAATGAGGGACGCGTATATGCAGCACCCCCCCCGCTGCCATAATACGATGCAAGTCTCTCATAACAGGAATATATTCCACGTGCTCAATAATGTCATTGCAAAGAATCTCTTTAAATTCTGCGTCAAGAAAAGGTAGAGGAAGTTTTTGAATATCATGAACCACATCAGCGCCAACGTTTGCAGATATGTCCAAGTTAACCCACCCTTCTTTGTGGTCGGTACCGCAACCGACATTAAGTTTCGTATTTTTCACCACACTATTATATACCTTACTTGTCTTCTTGCTCAAACAACATTCTGGTGTTAGTTTGTTTGCATTATGAAGGTAGGTATTATCGGTGTCGGGAATGTGGGAAGCGCTGTACGCCACGGGTTGACGCGTATTGGACACGATGTGGCAATTTTTGATACAAAACTTGCAGATACTTCACTTCAAAATGTTCTTGCTGCAGAAGTGATATTTATCTGCGTGCCTACTCCACAGGCTACAGACTCCTCATGCGATGTGTCGATAGTGGAAAAGGTGGTTGATGGTTTAGCTGCAGAAAAATATCGCGGTCTTATAGCTATTAAATCAACCGTGGAGCCTGGCACCGTCGATAGACTTTCAAAAAAGCACCCCAGTATACGACTATCTTTTTGCCCAGAATTTTTGCGAGAAAGAGCGATGTATGTTGATTTTGTTGAAAACCTAGATGTGCTCATTATGGGAGTGTATAACCTAAAGGATGCGGATGTGCTGCGAGACGTACATGGGGCGCTGCCCAAGCAATTTGCAACCGTCACGCCTCTGGAGGCTGAGTTTGCTAAGTACTTCTCGAATGTATTTAATGCCTTGCGTATTGTGTTTGCAAATCAATTTTATGATGTGTGTAAAGCGGCTGGGGCAGACTACAACCAAGTGAAAAATGCGATAGTCAAAAACCGTAATATTCAAGATGTGTATCTTGATTGCAACGAAAACTTTCGGGGCTTTGGTGGCGCGTGTCTCCCTAAGGACTCTGCGGCCTTTGCTCATTACGTAAATAAATTGCTGGGACACGACAACCTTTCTCTTTTTGAAGGTATTGTCGAAATTAATAAACGCTACAAGCCCACGGTGCTTTAAAAAATGAAAAAAATTCTTATTACTGGCGGGGCGGGGTTTGTTGGCTATCACCTAGCGAAGAGGCTGGCCGGGCAAGGCTATGAGGTGTATCTCGTTGATAACTTTTTTCGCAGCAAAGATGATACAGACTTTACTGCGCTTAAAGCCTTACCAAATGTGTGGACACTTGAGCGCGACCTCACTCGCGAGGCAACATGGGCCGAGCTCGGTGGTGGATTTGATCAGGTTTACCACTTTGTTGGCATTAACGGGACGCAGCTTTTTTATGACATGCCTCATGAAGTGTTGCGAATAGGCGTATCTACTATTCTTTACGGGCTTGAGTGGTTTCGAACTATCAACAACACTCCGGGCGCTAAAATTTTATTTACCTCATCCAATGAGGCCTATGGAGATGCGCTCAAAGCATTTTGCCAGCTGCCACTCCCAACTCCAGAGGATGTTCCTTTGGTAATAGCAGACCCCTACAATCCGCGTTCTTCCTATGGCGCTCAAAAACTAATCGGTGAGTTATTTTTTATCCACTACGCAAAAGCGTATAACTTCCGCATGTCTATCGTCCGGCCGCACAATTTTTATGGCCCTCGCGCTGGGTGGGGGCATGTTATCCCTGAAGTGATAGAGCGTATTAATGCTCGCGTCGAACCATTCCCAATTTACGGCGCTGACGAGACTCGCTCTTTTTGTTATATCGACGACGCAGTCGAAGCGATACAAGCGGTGATGGAGTCCGAAAAAACTGATGGAGGAACGTATCACATCGGCACTACACAAGAGACGCTCATCCAGGAACTTATTGAAAAAATATTCACGTATACGAGCTGGCATCCACAAGAGCTCGATATAAAAAATTCTCCCCAAGGGAGTGTCAAGCGCCGACTCGCGGATGTTTCAAAAATAAAAAGGGATACCGGCTGGGTTGCCACGACAAACCTTGAAGAGGGATTGAAAAAAACGATTGAATGGTATCTGGCGCATCCAAATACGAAAATAAATTAAATACTTCCAACAGTCATTGTCCTACTATCTTTGATAAGAAGGATATCACCGCTACGGTTTTCAGTTTTTTGCTCAATAAGATTCGTAACAACTTCTGCAACTGCAGCAGGGCTTTGCATCTTTGCTGCGTCTCCGGCTAATCGCTCGCGCATTGTCGTGTTGGTCGGGCCGGGACACACTGCAAAAAACTTCTGCTCTTTGCGATTGTGTGCAAGAGCTTGGATAAAACTGTTGACTGCGGCTTTTGACGCAGAGTACGCCGCAATGCGCCCGTTGGCTTCTATACCTGCTGCGGACGAAAGGACAATCATACCGCCGTTGCGAGGAATATGTTGCAAAAAAAGTTGCGCTAAATAAACAACTGATACGGTATTCACTAAAAAGGTCGTTTCAATACTCTCAGGCGTTTGTTCTTCGAGCACTACTTTCGGGTCAATATAGCCATGAGCGCATACTAACCAATCGATATGGTCAACTTTGTCGAGCACTTTCTTTTGTAATTTTTGAATATCGATAAATTTGGAAAGATCGGCATCTTCGCGCCCTATCGCAATGACTGTGTGCCCAACCCCTGTAAGGCTCTCTACTATAGCCTCACCAATGCCACCGTGAGCGCCCGTTACCAAAATCGTTTTCATGCCCCCATACTACCTTAAAACATGAAACGCTCGCCAGACACAACGCTTTTGCTATACTCTTTCTATGAATGTTACAACCTGTGCGCTTTGTGGCTCTGATGACTTGGTGAAGGTGCTTGATCTTGGGTTCCACCCGCTGGCGGATACATTTTTAAAAATTGAACAACTGCTGCAGCCGGAGACTCGCTACCCGCTACAGATGCTCCTCTGTAACTCATGCGGCCATGCGATGAGCTCCTACGTCGTACCGCCAGAAAAGCGCTATCAAGAGAACGATTACAGCTATGACTCGGGAAATTCGAAAGTTTCAGTTGAACACTTCAGCAATATGGCGAAGGATGTAAGTGTGCGTGCTGTTGTGGTGGCAGGGGACTTAGTGGTCGACATTGGAAGCTCGGTCGGGACACTACTTGAAGCCTTCCGCACACAGACCGGTGCAAAAGTTATGGGTGTCGAGCCTGCACACAACATAGCCAACCTTGCCGACAAAAATAATATTCCAACCATACATGACTTTTGGAATGACAATGCGGTCGAACAAATTCTTAGCGTAGGAAAGGCAAAAGTCATCACTATCACCAATGCCTTCAACCATATTGGTGACCTCGACTCATTTATGGCTAACATAGTAAAAGTTCTTGGTGAGGACGGCGTCTTTGTGGCCGAAGTCCCATACCTGCTCCACCTCATACAACTGCTCGCGTTCGACACCATTTATCTCGAACACACCAACTATTTTGCCGTGAAGCCGCTCCGGCAGTACTTCAAGAAGTTTGGACTTACGATCACCGATGTTCAAGAAAATTCCTACATGGGCGGCTCGATGCGCTTCACGGCGCAGCTGGGTGGTGTGGAGTCTATGGCGGTCGCCGAATGTATAGCCAAGGAAGAGGCGGCCGGACTCTTTGCGCACGATACATATGGGGTAATGACTGAAAAAATGCTCCAGTTTAAATTCTCGCTTCTAAAGCAGCTCATAAACGTGCATGCGACTGGCGGAACGGTGATTGGTATAGGTGCGGCTACTAAAGGCAATACGCTCCTCAACTACTGTGGTATCGATTCGTCCATGCTCAACTTCGTGACCGACGCCTCGCCGCTCAAAGTTGGTAAATACACTCCCGGCTCGCACATCCCCATTTTGCCAGATGAAGCTATAACTGCTGAAATTACTCACGCGCTTATCTTACCGTGGAATATAGCTGAGTTTTTGAAAGGGAAGTTAGGTCCGAAATATCCAACGCTTGCATTTATCACTCCACATATGGAACAATAAATTACATGAAACTAGAACATAAAGAAATAAACTTCGAAGATATACGGGGGACTATCACAGATATTTTTGTAAAAGAACCAAAAGAGCATTGCACTATCATTTCTACTAAAAAGGGGGGTGTGCGAGGCAACCACTACCATAAACTTTCTCGGCAGCATGACTTCATGGTCAGCGGTAGTATGGAGGCATATGGGCAACATGTGGGGCAGGCAGAAGTGACTAAAACTATTTTGAAGCCGAATGACCTTGCTATTTGGGACCCGAATGAAGCACATGAGTTCGTGGCCCTTGAAGACTCTGTTTTTATCACTTTTGTGGATGGTCTTCGTGGAGGTGAAGACTTCGAAAAGGACACCTTTCGACTCGAGGTGCCCTTGCATGAACAGTTCGGAAAATAAACTTTATATTCTAAAACAAAATTCAAAATGAATATTGCTATCATCGCTCGGCGACTTAACATCGGCGGAGGAACGCAGCGTATGGTAGCGCATGTGGCAGATCAATATCGAAAAGCAGGACACGAGGTCACCTTGTATACTTTTTGGTACTCTGCTGATGACTGCTACCCTGAAATTCTTAAGCAGTTTACAGTTGTTGAGGCCGACGCGGACTGTGTCGCGCGGATAAAACGCACGTCCAGTACTAGAGGAGTTGTTGCGTTCTTTAAGACATACATAAGTGAAAATAGTGCCGCGCGAAATTTGGCACTCAAGATTTCGAAAGACACCACCGTGCTTAACCCACACGACCAATTGGCCTACCGCGTCATTCGCTATTTTAAACGCGAAGTCAAAAATGTGCCCTCGGTTTGGATGATGAATGATATTTCAACAAAGCGCGCGTCACTCAAGCGTAACGCGCAGTTCAACCCAAACCTTAGAGTCTCGTTTGTCCGGAAGGTGTGGTATTGGTTGCTTGATACGTTCGAATATTTTTGGTTTATTCGCTACCAAGACAAAATAGCGGTCGTCGACACACGAGACCGAGACATGGCTGACCAGCAATTTTATAAAAAGAACACGTATATCGTTCGCAATGGTCTAGATGTAACAGAATTTCCCTACCAAGCAAGAGAGGGGATTAATGGCACCATTTACCTCCTTTGTGTTGCCATTTTGCTGCCGCATCGCCGCTTTGAAGATGCAATAATGGCAGTGTCACTGCTCAATAAAAAAGGCATTCCAACCGAACTAACCATCATTGGTGCACCTGCTGATATGGATTATTATCGCGCGTTACAAGCGCTCGTAACTGAGCTTGAGATCATCGACAAAGTCCATTTCTTTGGCAAGGTGCCATATGAGCAACTGCGGGAGGCGTACCGGACGTCGCATATCTTCGTCTTCCCCTGTCACCTTCAGAGCTGGGGGTTAGTTGTATTTGAGGCAATAGCCAGCGGCTTGCCGGTCATTGTGTCCAAAACCGCTGGAGCATCTGAGGTGCTAGAAGATAAAAAAACCGCTATGATAGTGAACCCTTACAGCCCAGAGCAAATAGTGGCAGCCGTCGAGGAGTTAGCACATGACCCTGCTTTGTATAGAAATATTTCGAAGGATGGCCGCAAGTTCGTCGAAGAGAATATCAGTTGGGAGAGATATGCGCGTGAACTCCTAGATTTGTGCAAAGAGGCAGGGGCATAGTAACATTTCCTTATGC
>JAYTFN010000114.1:0-4135 GCA_043734325.1 Candidatus Adlerbacteria bacterium | reverse complement strand
GTCAATTCTGCCGGTCGTATAGGATTTAATGTCAAAGCGGATCTTGACCCATCACTACTGAGCTATGCAACAAACCTTACTGCAGCTTCGGCTCCAGTTGACGCATCAATACCAGCAAATACTGCAGTGCCCAAGCAAACTCCAAATATCCACTATCCTGTTGTGCCCGTAATACCCAAAATATGATGCGTCTATTTATACCCTTTATACTCGTCGCGGTTTGTTTTGGCCTTTTTTCTTTGTACACAAATCCGACATACCAAACCATTAAAGAGCTGCAAATTCAAAATAATTCGTACGATGAGGCGCTTACTAAAGCAAAAGAGTTGCATACTGTGCGCGACCAGTTGTTGTCTCGCCGGAACGCGTTCGCTACTGGTGATATTGACAAACTTAAGCATATTTTGCCGGACAATGTTGATACTATTCGTCTTATAATTGACATAAATAATATTGTTTCTAAACACAATCTCACTATGATAAACGTAGACTTGGGCAATATGTCCAAACTGTCTACTTCACAGTCTGGAAATGAAGGGGGCGTTAAAGCTGTAGGGTCTGCCGTGGTTGGGTTCTCCGTCAGTACTGGTAACTACGATGATTTTTTAGCTTTTTTGCAAGATGTTGAACATAGCTTGCGTCTAGTCGACATAACTAAAATTGCGTTTACGGCGGGTACTACCGGCATAACCACCTATACAATGAGTATTCGCACCTATTGGCTCCACTAAATTATGTTTACTTTCATTAAACAAAACAAATTACTTACGTGTATTGTCACAATTTTTGTATTAGCAATTTTGTACTACAGTTTTTTTGTAACTAAGGAAGATAGTAGTGCGCTCCTGTCAACAAGCACGAGTACTAATCCCTCTGCACAGTCGCAACAACTGCTGACCATTTTAGCTAATTTGCGCTCCATTCGGCTTAATGACGCTGTGTTTCGTGACCCGGTCTTCATGTCACTCAATGACTTCGGTGTTATTATTACACCGCAAAGTGTTGGTCGAAGAAATCCATTTTTCCCTTTCGCTCCTGAAGCGATTACTGTGACGACTACTGCTGTGCAACAAATAAGAATTCCACCTCTACTCTCGCATCCCCGCACAGTTCCTGCTCGTTAACTGTATGGATTTACTGGCTTTACTTGAACAAAACGGTACCATAGCCCATTCCCTAGCGCTTCAGCTGCAGACTGAATTGGCAAAACCCGGCGCTTTACCGGAGTTTATTCTCACACAAGCGGGCGTTTCTCTTGGGGAAATTTTAAAAGTAAAAGGAGAATATTTTGGTGTTCCAACGCGCGAGTTGGGGAATAAGCTCGTGCCGTTTGACGTGCTCCGTTATATTCCCGAAGAGTCAGCTCGCTACTATCGTTTTGCTCCGCTCAAAATAGGCGACGGCGTGCTTGAAATAGGTGTAACCGACCCCGATAACCTTGAAGCGCGCGATGCGCTCACCTTTATTTCGGCAAAAGTGGGGATGCCATACAAGCTATTTTTAATAAGCGACACAGACTTTGAATCATTACTCACTCAATACAAAGGTCTCTCCGGTGAAGTGGGAAAAGCGCTTACCGAACTACAGACTAAGCTAAGTGAAGACAATATATCGGGTAAAAAAATTGCGCGACCGGCCCTTCTTGAAGAAGAGATAACCGAAACGGAAGCAGATGCAATTACCGCAGACGCACCGGTGACTAAAATTGTTGCCACCATGCTTCGCCACGCTTTCGAACAGCGGGCTTCAGACATTCACATAGAGCCACTTTCAACCCAAACACGGGTGCGATTTCGTGTTGACGGGGTACTGTTGACAAATATCACTCTTCCCACCCAAGTACACAGTCAGGTGGTAGCGCGCATCAAAGTGTTGGCAAATGTGCGGCTCGACGAAAAACGCAAACCTCAAGACGGTCGATTTTCTGCTCGTGTGGGTGGAGGAAAAGTTGACTTTCGTGTTTCTACATTCCCGACCTATTATGGCGAAAAGGTGGTGATGCGTATTTTAGGTACTGCTGCTAAAGAACTCACGTTGGAAAGTATGGGTTTTTCGGCACGTAACCTTAGCTTTATTCGCGCGGCTATTAAAAAGCCGTATGGTCTCATACTTGTGTCCGGTCCGACCGGTTCAGGAAAATCAACGTCACTGTATGCCATTCTCAACGAAGTGGACAGAGAAAAGCAAAATGTCCTTTCACTTGAAGACCCTATAGAGTATACGATTCCTGGGGTGTCGCAATCGCAAGTTCGTCCAGAGATCGGCTACACTTTTGCTTCGGGACTTCGTACAACGCTTCGTCAAGACCCGAATATCATTATGGTCGGCGAGATCCGTGACAGCGAGACAGCGAACTTGGCTGTCCAAGCTGCGCTTACCGGCCACTTGGTGCTCTCTACTATCCACACCAACAATGCAATAGGAATAGTCCCACGCTTACTGGATATGGGTGTCGAACCATACTTGATACCGCCAGTACTTATTTTGGGTATGGCACAACGGCTCGTAAAAACTCTGTGCGAAAACGGCGGTAAAAAAGTTGTGGTTGACAGTAGTACGGCGGCTATGCTTGAAGAGCAGTTTAAAGATATGCCAAAAGAATATCGTTCCGCAGTGCCCCCGTTACATGAGGTCTATCGACTTGCGCCAACTCCGGAATGTCCGTCGGGCATGAAAGGACGTATTGCTGTAGTTGAAATGTTTGAAATGACTCCGGACTTAGAAAAAGCAATTCTAGAGAAAAAGTCGGAGAAACTCATGCATGAAACTGTGCGTAAATACGGTATGCTCTCCATGAAAGAAGATGCTATTATTAAGTCCATAGAAGGTGTTGTTCCGTTTGAAGAAGTAAACACGTTAGGGGGCACGTTCGACTTGTTCAGCGAGGAACCCCAAGTCGAGCCGGTTGCTCCTGTTTCTGCCGAAGCGATGCTATTGAACGAAGAAGGCGAAATTTTAGGTGAAGAACAAAAAGAAATTCAAATTTAAAGTATGCCAGAATATAATCAAAAACTCATCGAGCTTATGGATTTGGTTGTTACCCAAGGGGGAAGCGATTTGCACTTAAGCGTTGGTGTCCAGCCTTTTATCCGCGTCTCGGGGGTATTGATGCCGTTGCTGACCCAACCCATCCTGAGCAATGAAGATGTATTTAACATGCTTGTCAGTATGTTAAGTCCCGAACATAAAGATCGTTTCTCTAAAACACAAGAAATAGACTTTTCGTATGACTACATGGGCCGTGGTCGTTTTCGAGGTAACGGTTTTATAGAACGCGGTCGTTACGCGGTTGCACTCCGACTCATACCTAAAAAAATTCCGACAGTAGCTGAGTTAAATCTTCCTCCGATTATAGAAACGTTTGCAAGTAAGAAGCAGGGCTTTTTCCTTGTGGTAGGCCCCGTTGGTCAAGGAAAGACCACGACACTTGCAGCACTTATAGAAAAAGTAAATATCGAGAGAAGCGAGCATGTGGTCACAATTGAAGACCCTGTTGAATATTTGTTCGAGAATAAAAAGTCTATAATAGCGCAGCGCGAGGTGCGTGTTGATACTCAAAACTTCGAATTGGCTTTGGAGTCTACGTTCCGCGAAGACGTTAATATAATAATGATAGGGGAGATGCGTACCCCGGAGACTATGTCGACCGCGGTACGCGCGGCGGAAACGGGCCACCTCGTGCTCTCTACTTTACATACCAACAACGCCGCCCAAACTATTGATCGAATTATCGACACGTTCCCAGCTAACCAGCAGGATCAAATTCGCGTGCAACTCGCCGCTTCGCTAATAGGTATCTTCTCGCAACGCTTGGTTCCGCGCATTTCTGGCGGCCTTGTACCTGCGTGCGAACTATTGATAAATAATAACGCAGTAGCAAACCTTATCCGTGAAAAACGTACGCACGAAATACAGACCGTCATTGAAACCAGCGCGGAGCAAGGGATGATAGACATGAACCGTTCGCTAGCTGAGTTGGTACGTTCAGGGGAAATTACTATTGAAAACGCGTATGCTCGAACATGGAACCCTAAAATGCTTGAAAGATTGTTTTAATTTTAGTTTTTTGTACATATATGGAATTTAACTATCAAGCACTCGACAACGTAGGTGGGCCGCAAAGCGGCATTGTAAA
>JAYTFN010000113.1:0-1284 GCA_043734325.1 Candidatus Adlerbacteria bacterium | reverse complement strand
TAGCCTGCGAACTTTGTTGCGTTTAGCGTGAGAATTCACCACGGGGGTATTGACATATTGTATTAAATGGCATATAATTATATTAGCAAGTTTCCGCTCTAGAAAATAAGGAACCTAAACATGCGTACAGCCCTATTGACCACCGTAGCATTGCTCATTTCATTCTCAGCGCAGGCTGAGACATGGAAAGCAGGCAACATTGCCTGCGAAGCAACCCCTGCTAAGGAAGGCGTCGAATTGATTACCGGAGAGGAAAAGGAATTCATATCAATCGGCAAAAAAATATCTGGGGACTATGTGTGGATTTCGACCCTAGACCGGACGAATATGTCCAAATCACAAAAGAACCTCATAGCTCCGTGCGGCAAGTCGCGCCCCAGGAGCACCTAATACCCCCAGCGAAGTCTTAGACTCTCTGGGGGTATTCTTTTGTCTATATTATTTATTTCAATACTTTCATCACCTTATCGCGCACAGACGCTTAAAACTTTTAATCTTTTATGTGCGAGTTAGAGTAGTTTTTTATACTTACTAGGTTTTAACCTCGTCTAGACTATGACGATATGAAATTTTTTTACGAGGACAACAGGGAGCAGATTATACTCTTCGCGTATGACGGCTTAAGTATTTTTTCTATATTTTATATTGTCTCAGTAATTGGCGCTCATTTTGTCTGGACAAATTCCACGATGGCCATGCGTCTTGCTCTTTAGAGCGAGAATTTAAGGATGCGCTCAACACTGACTTGCCTTCTGCGTTTGCTTTCTCATATATTTTTAGGAGTACCGGGGTAGCATCGGGCGATAAACTTGAAAGGTAGTCATAATCGATCTTTCCAGTAGCGGAAAATCTTTCGAGATTCTTTTGTGCAATAAATAAGTCGGGATTAAGGAAATGTATAGCGACTATAAAAATTACTATCGAGAAAAATGTTCGGAGCGCAAAAGCATTTTCTGAAAGGTCTACAAATATTTTATACAGTAACGACATATACACTGCCGCCAGAAGCAGGATAAAAGCGTGGCTATATACCCTAAGCGTTGTAAAACCAAAAGCGGCTTCGTATAAAGAAAGTCTATTAAAAGCAAAGTACATAACGACACTCACTTGTACAACAAGGGCCAGACTCAAATATTTAAAAGACAGTAGATGGCGACTTGTACTCTTCACAATAAATTTTTCTACTAATGAACAACCCCGGGGCAGAGCCCCGAGGTATCTCTGAGCGTTTGCGTATGTGGTCGGCCATTACCCATTCAACCTAGCACACTGGAGGACCGACGC
>JAYTFN010000112.1:0-1027 GCA_043734325.1 Candidatus Adlerbacteria bacterium | reverse complement strand
TTTTTATTATGTGGTCCAAGTTACTAAGTAAAATCAGTACTTCGTCTGATTCCACTAAGTGTTTGTTGACCTCGGCTCGCCATCGCAAAGCGATTTGGCTCCGCCCCGCACCTGTACAGAAAAACAGCACGCAGGTGCTGTTTTTCGTCAGGTGCGCGGTGCAGGGATCGAAGCTTACAGCTTCAGTACACCTTTCAAATTTTCTCATTGTTCCACACTAGAAAATATATGAAAGGTTTTCGATCCCTTGAAGAAGCTGCATTGGCACCTTCTTACCGCTCACGTAAAAATCCCCTTAGGGGATTTTTCGTGTGCGCGGTGCAGGGATCGAACCTGCGACCTTCCGCATGTCATGCGGACGCTCTACCAACTGAGCTAACCGCGCATAGAGTAAATATACCTCTTACTAAACGATATATCAAACAAGCCATAGAATGGTACTTGACGTAGTACAAAATAAATGCTATACTATATATAGATACAGTCAGTTTGTAAATCGAGGGTGCAAATGGATAAGAAAGTTCACGTAAAACGCCTTCATGCTCGCCTGAAATATTACAGCCAGCATAAAAAGAATGGCAATGAATGTTCTCCTTACTTTCTACATAAACGTACAAATGTCATCCCTAATCTTAAAATTGCTCTTAAGCGAGTTAAAGATGGATTGCATTGTGTATGTATCACGTGTGAAAAAACGATCCCAAAAGAACGATTAGCTGTCGTGCCGGGAGCCATACGTTGTCTTATCTGTCAGCAAATACACGAAAACAAAAAGTAACAGCATCTTCGGTGGGAGATGCTGTTTTTAGTGTAGGAGGCGGGAAGCATTTAAAAAGCCACGGTGTATCATCACCGGCTCGGCTCGCACGCCAGTTTTTTTCTTTTCATGATAGTCAAATACAGAATCTTTTTCTTCTTCAGTCATTAGTGCTTCTGGAAATAAATGACCTGGGACTCGTAATGTTACAAAAGCGATGTCAGCAGGCAAGACGGTACCTTCCATAGAGCGTACACCGCGTCTGTCGAG
>JAYTFN010000111.1:0-2254 GCA_043734325.1 Candidatus Adlerbacteria bacterium | reverse complement strand
GCATCCAAGAGCACTGTTAGTCAGCGAAGTTGTCGACCCTCGAGCGTTTGGGGTTGTAGAATTACGTGACGGTGTCGTAACAAAATTGGTTGAGAAGCCCGAACATCCGGCGTCTAACTTTGTAGCTCCCGGGGCATATGTGCTCGATACTCATTTGTTTGAATATGAGCCGATCCCTGCTAAAAATGGTGAGCGGTTTTTCACGACGATGCTTTCTCAGATGCTTAAGGACTATCCCGTACATGCACAGACTGTAGGGGTATGGATAAATTGCACCTCGCCTGCAGATATTGAAAAGGCTGAAAAAATGCTTACAAGTAGTTCAATCAACAAAACTAATTATGCCTAAAAAAATCCTCATATTCTCTCTTTCTTATTACCTACGACTCTGATTTGACAAAATAGCTGATACATGACATGTTGGTGGAGGCCGAACATAACGTGAGGTTTGCTGTTTGCTCCAAATCCAATGAAGGAGAGGTTTCCATGGAGAATAATACTGATTCGGACACTGTCTACGAGGTGCAATGCCGCAAGACCAGAAAGCGACTCGTCGGAGTGACTGTTGACAGGAAGGTGATTACTGACGTTGGCCGTCCCGTAGATGCGCGTGCCAATGCGCCCACACTCGTGCCGGTTCAATTTGCCAACGGCACCTTCGGGATTTTGTGGGGCGGTCGTCTCATGGAATCCTCAAATCCGGAGGTACTGAAGGCGATAAAAGCTTCAATGAAAATGCCTCTCGTCAGCGCCGGATTGGGTTCTGATGTAATGCACGTGGTGGCGTACCCTCCACGAAAAAGAATTGATAGAGCTTATATCAAAATCTACTACAACGAAAAGTCCGACCGAGGGGATACAATCAGATATGTCCCGTCGTAGGTCGACACACACAGTGCCTGTTGGGCGCGGCTGAACAAGCTGCGCTCTCTTTCTTTTTATACACAGACATCGTAGGCTTACGTATATGAAGCGCGTCCTTATATTTTCATTGGCCTATTACCCCAAGGTGAGCGGGGCTGAAATTGCGGTTAAAGAAATTACCGACCGCATCCCACCCACGGACATAGAGTTCCATATGATTACGATGCGGTTTTCGTCTGAGGATTTTGCCGAGGAGCAAATTGGTAATGTTCGCGTCTATCGTGTGGGAAAAGGCGACTCCTATATACATAAAATACTTTTTATCCCTCGTGCGGCACTGCTTGCATCCAAACTGCATAAACAACAGAAGTTTGACGGCCTGTGGGCTTTGATGTCCTATATGGTGTTGCCGATAACAATGTTACGTATAGGCGGAGTCAAACTCCCGTATGTGCTGACGCTTCAAGACGGCGACCCGTTTGAACATGTGTTTAATCGCCCACACATTCGCCCGTTTAAAAACCTTTTACTAAAAGGTTTTGCCGATGCGACCATGGTACAAGTGATTTCAAATTATCTTGCCGGTTGGATGCAGAGTGTCGGTTACTCGGGCCCGGTCGAAGTGATTCCTAACGGGGTGGATGTGGCACTATTTTCAAAAGCAGTGCCGGTGTCAGAAGTTGAAGCAATAAAACAAAAAATAGGTAAAAAAGAGGGAGAGGTATGGCTGGTACATACCGGGCGTTTAGTCAAAAAGAATGCGCTCGACATTGTTATTCGCGCGATGCCTCTTTTGCCGCTGAATACTCGCTTGCTGCTCATCGGTAGTGGAGTTGAAGGCCAAGCGCTAAAAGTTTTAGCAGACGATCTTGGCGTCACTGCGCGCATACATTTTGTCGGTAATGTCGAGAACAAAGCGCTACCTGCGTACCTTCAGGCGTCTGACATTTTTATACGCCCCTCACGAACCGAAGGCATGGGTACCTCTTTTATAGAGGCGTTCGCCGCGGGTATCCCCGTTATAGCGACGCAGGAAGGAGGTATAGCCGACTTCCTGTTTGATTGGAAGCGAAACCCTGATCACCCTCCAACCGGATTTGCCGTCGACGTTGACTCTCCAGAGTCGATAGACCAGGCAGTGCGCATTATTTACGGTAACCCCAGGACGGTGAAGGTGGTTGTAGATAATGCTAAAGTGCTTGTGTCGCAAAAATATGAATGGAATCTGATCGCGAGCGATATGCAAGAGCGAGTGTTTAGTAAGCTAACTTCTTAAATTGAAAAGCTGTTTTTATAAACTAACGTAGTCAGACTACGTTAGTTTTGGTATTATACAAACCATGAGAGTAGAGCCATATGCCGTCGATTCGTATATTCATGTAGTCAAACG
>JAYTFN010000110.1:0-1241 GCA_043734325.1 Candidatus Adlerbacteria bacterium | reverse complement strand
TGGTAGAGATCTTCCGCAAAGAACGGCATGACCGGAGCTATAGTGTGCGAGAGAACAAACAACACGTATCGCAACGTTCTGAGCGCTGCTTCTTTTTCGCTTCCCTCTTCATTTTTATCTTGCTTAAAGCGATCACGCGAGCGTCGCAGGTACCACGTTGAAAGATCATGTATAAAACCTCCCAGCGGGCGCGTAGCCACATCAAGCTCGTATGCCTCAAACCCTTTAGTAGTATCGCGATGTAATTCGCCCAGTCTCGACAAAATCCAGCGGTCAAGAACATGTCCCCTACCTTCAAGGGCTTCAGGAAGTTTTTGAAGAAAATAGTCTGGCCCGCTTGGACGCCCTGCGTCCATGACGGGAGACCCGAGGACTTTTTCTGAGGAAATTTCCTGAAGATCTACGTTTGATGCATACAACTCATAAAACGAACGCACATTGTCCAAGCGCATGAGAAGTTTTTTTACTACATCCTCGACGCCTCGCGCCGAGAATCGTAAGTCTTCGCCGCGAATAACCGACGAGGAAAGGAGGTAGTGGCGCAGCGCGTCCGCACCAAACTTTTCAATCAGCTCCATCGGGTCGGGGTAATTCTTAAGTTTTTTACTCATCTTGCGACCGTCTTCGGCCAAAATAAGTCCATTAGTTACCACCGCTTTGTATGGACTCTTTCCAAAAAGTGCGGTGCCCAGCACGATGAGGGAGTAAAACCAGCCTCGTGTTTGGTCGATACTCTCTGCTATAAAATCGGCAGGGTACCCTTTTGCAAAAAAACCAAGGGTGCCTTTCGGATTAAAGACGTCTGTTTTGAACGGATAGTGGTGCGATGCGTATGGCATCGAGCCGGACTCAAACCAGCAGTCAAATACATCTACGACGCGCTTCCACTCCCCGTCTTGTGTATGACTCAGCAGTACATCGTCTATATACGGGCGATGTAGATCGAGCTCAAAGTGTTCGTTGTGCGGATAGGCAGTGAAGGTTATCTCTTTAAAATCCGCGTTAGCAAGAAGCAACTCTTTTTCATGTTTATGATGAGGCGAGTGCATTGCGACCTTTTCCATCAGCCACGCCGGAGCTCCGTGAGTCACTATCAATATATTTTTTCCCTGTAAGCGACTTTCAATATCAAACAAAAAGTCTCCAACGCGCGCGAGTACCTGGGAATAGGACTCGCCCCCTACCGCCGAGGAATTAAATTTGTCCGATAAGTTTGCAAACAATCCGCGCCACTCCTCAAT
>JAYTFN010000109.1:0-2004 GCA_043734325.1 Candidatus Adlerbacteria bacterium | reverse complement strand
GAGGTATCTCTGAGCGTTTGCGTATGTGGTCGGCCATTACCCATTCAACCTAGCACACTGGAGGACCGACGCAGAGCGTCGAGGTATGGGGAATAAAATAAGGCCTAATGTTAGAGAAGCAATTGCGGTTAATTCAAAAAAACCGCGTCGCGCATACTCAGCATATGTCAGAGCGTTATTTGTTATATTTGCCGCACCGCCAAAAAAATATGAAGCTTGCAGTACAATAAATAATCCGAACAGTACGTTAACTGAGCCAAGTAGAATAGTCACTTCTATATTCCCTACTCGCTCTGTTTCCTTGGTTGTAATTTCTAATTCAGACGGAGTAGAGAAAAAATACGAAAATGCACCACAAAAAATAATACACGAGATGATAAGCGGCAACGGGTGCTGGGGTAAAGCAAAATTAAAAGTAGAAATACTTTTAAAGACCGTGTTAAAAACGGGATCTGCTCCTGCAAACAAGGCAATAAAAAGAAGTGCCACGGGGATGGTAAAAATAATTCCACGAATTATTTGTCGTGTGCGGGGATCAACTCGGTGTGTAAAAGGCAGCCGCACTGACTTACAGACTTGGAGAGATGAATTAAGGTACGTAATTGGGCGCACGAGTAGTTTGATATAGTCCGACAGGATAAATTGTTTGATCGAACCTTTGACTTGCACTTCAAGCGCAAGAACCAAAATAAGAAGTGTACTTGAAATGGTAAGTACAGAGAGTAAGAGGTTAGCGTGAACTGCAACTAGACTAGAGAAAAAGATAGCAAGGGCTACGAGTGGCACAACATCTCTAGCTATTTTTTTGTTAAAGATTTGACCGAGTAGAAACAGAGCTAAACAACCAATTGAAATAAATACAAAAAAACCAATTCCGGGCAACCTATCAATGAGAAGGTAGTCGAATACTACTGACAAAAATGCCGACACAGGAATTAAAATTCCTGCTTTGTAAGGGGCGCTTGATTGTTCATTTACCATTGTAAAGCAATAGGCATCCTACTGCACTTCTTGAAACTCTTACCATAGGAGGTTAGTTACGTTGTTAGGATCAAAATTGTTGCGGAAACAGGATTTTGTCTAATGTTAGTCGAATGCGCGGAGGTTGCGGTTGGGGAAACGGGGACAGGCACCGTTTATTAGTTTTCATTTTTTTTCTTTGGGGAAACGGGGACAGGCACCGTTTATTAGTTTTCATTTTTTTTCTTTGGTCTCCCTTCAGCTCGCACTGTAGAAATAAGATCGTATTTAGATATCATTTCTTCTTTCCATGAAGTGCTACCAAATGGAGCACCACGCACCACTGAGCGCCGAATACCATCCAATACTTCAGCATTCTCTGCTTCATGTATCCACGCTGAGTAGTTTCGTGGTAGTGGCACAGGCGAGACGGCAAGTATACTTTTCTGTGCTGCATTTCCATGAGTTCGTATCCACGCACTTCCCCACCGCCATTCCTCGCAGCGCTTTGCAAGTTTTGCACGCACAGGATTACGTTCAACGTATTTAATAACGCTAAGCAAATGTGTATCGTTTTCAATGACAAATGATTTGTATCTGCCTTGATAGAGTGGTCCAGTCCCCGTGGTTTTCGTATAGGCATGCACTTTGCGAGTGTGTGAATTAGTGATTTGGTGCATAAACTTACCCATATCGCCATCATGTGAAGGGAAAAGTACTAGATGCCAGTGGTTTGGCATAACAACAAACGCAAGTATTCGCATAGCGTGTTCTTCTTTTGCCTTCTGCACCACGTCGATAAATACCGCGTAGTCAGCCGGTTTTGTGAATATACGCAGGCGACCCACCGCCCGGTTAATAACATGATACGGGACCCCTCCTACGTCGACTCGTGCGTTTCTTGCCATATTAGAAGTATACCATTAAACGGTGCCTGTCCCCGTTTTCCAAGCATTCTGCATGGGTATTGTTGGTTGTGGTCGATCGGGTAACAAAAAGGACGTGGGTGAAGAGAATACCGAACAGAAAACGCGACACTATTCG
>JAYTFN010000108.1:0-18100 GCA_043734325.1 Candidatus Adlerbacteria bacterium | reverse complement strand
CGTGCGTTTTGCAAAACGGTGCCGTACCTATTTTCGCCGACATAGACGAGAAGACATTTTGCATTAGCCCCGCATCCATTCGAGAGCGCATTACAAAGTACACTAAGGCTATTGTCGTTGTGAACCTTTTTGGCCAAGCTGCAGCCTTGGACGAAATTATGGCGATAGCAAAAGAGCATAACCTTAAAGTGATAGAAGACAATGCTCAGTCACCGGGCGCGACGTACAAAGGTAGGCTCTTAGGCACTATTGCCGATATTGGTGTATTTAGTCTTAATGTAAACAAGATTGTACAGGCAGGGGAAGGCGGTATACTCGTGACCAATAACGATCGCTATGCGCATCGCGCTCAACTTTTGCGTAACCATGGCGAGTCGGTTGTCGACGCGCTGCCAGACTATCAAGACGGTCCAATTTTTGGCAGCAACTACCGCATGACCGAAATCGAGGCGGCGATTGCCTACGAGCAGTTTGAGAAGCTACAGTTCTTGACCGACAAGCGGCTTGAGCTGTGCACGTATCTCACCCAAAAACTTGAAGCGCTCAACATTGACGGATTGACGCTGCCGTATATTCCTGCCGAGAATACCCATGTGTATTTTCAGTACGCGATGAAAATAGATAAGAGTAAGCTAGGAATTTCACGTGACATGCTTGCAAAAGCACTTACTGCTGAGGGATTCGGTATGTCTGCGGGCTATGTCAAGCCAATCTACCTCCTACGCGTCTTTCAGGAAAGAAAAGCGTTCAATACTACGAACTTCCCCTTTGAATATGACGGCTATGACGGTAAACCGGACTACAGCCACGGGCTGTGTCCGGTCGTTGAGCGAATGTATGAGAAGGAATTTTTGGGTACACAATTGTGTCAGTATCCGCGCACAACCAAGCATCTCGACCAGTTTATTGAAGCGTTACAAAAAATACTTGCCCATAAAGACGAACTACAAACAGTATAATGAAAGACGGAAAGAAAATAGTTGCAACCATCGAGGCACGTATGACCTCGACTCGCTTGCCCGGCAAAGTGCTGTTACCCCTGGCGGGAGAACCGTGTTTGACGCGACTTATTGAGCGCCTGAAACGAAGCGCTTACGTAGATCACATTGTAATTGCAACCACTACCAATTCTACAGATGATGTGCTTGAAGAGCTGTCAATGAAGCTTGGTGTAGGAGTTTGGCGCGGGAGTGAGGATAATGTGCTCGAGCGGGTACTTGATGCGGCAAAGTCGGTCCAAGCGGACCTTATCGTTGAGGTAACAGGGGACTGTCCGCTTCTGGACTGGCGACATGTTGACCATATACTCGAGTTGTTTTCGTCCGGCGAATATGACTATGTTGCGAATAATATGGAACGTACATTTCCTCGCGGGTTCGACCTGCAGGTATTTCCCGTTAAGGTGCTGGACGAAGTAAACCAAGTAACTCAGGAACCGGTTGATCAAGAAAATGTATCTATCTATATATATCAACATCCGGAAAAATACCGCTTACTGAATTGGGCTGCAGAGGGTTTTATGCGGCGTCCAGATATACGGGTGACACTTGATACCCCGCAAGACTATGAATTAATAGACACCATTTTTAAAAAGTTGTTACCGGTAAACCCTGACTTTTCGGCCGAAGATGTGGTACACCTTTTAGAGCGAGAGTCTGCGCTACTAGAGATTAATCGGGATATAAAACAAAAAAATCCATACGGTGGAGTGCTCGAGCAATAACACGATGAGAATATCTAAAACATTTACACTTTTTAAAAGTATTTTCAGACCCTATTTTCCACACATACTGGTACTTGTCGTGCTGGGGTTTGTTGGTGCTATTTTGGAGGGTGTGGGCATTAACGCCGCGATACCCCTTTTGTCATTTTTAGTAAGCGGAGGGCAACCAACTGACTTTATTTCGCGCTCTATTCAGGCGCTCTTTCGGTTTTTGCATATAACTTTTACTTTTCGGTATCTACTCGTATTTGTTGTTTCGTTATTTATAACTCGCTCAATTGCGCAGGTTGCATTTAGCTACGTACGTGGTCGTGTCGTCTCGGATTTTGTAAGTAATGAAAGTATCCTTTTGCTAAAACATATGTTTTCAGCTTCCTGGCCTTTTTTATTAAAGCAGCGGTTAGGATACGTGCACAGCACGATAGTGCGCGATATACAAAAATCGGCAGCGCTGTTAGAGGTAATTGGCCAGTCTATCCAGTCCTTTACCGGTTTTTTGATGTATTTTTTAGTTGCGCTTAATATCTCTCCGTCAATGACAATGGAAACGTTAGTAGCCGGTGTCGTTTTGCTTCTTATTGTTCGGCCGTTCATGCGGCGGATACAGCAAATAGGGGGCGCTACCGCAATGATAGAAAAGGATATATCTCATTTTTTAACTGAACATATATTGGGCATGAAAGCGGTCAAAGCTGCGGCTGCCGAAGCAAAAGCACTCTCGTTTGCAAAGCAACTGTTTGAGGAGTTGCGTCGATTGAGTGTTCGTTCGACATTTACTCGCTCATTAAGTACAAGCTTATTCCAGCCATTTAGTATTTTTTTCGTAATTATACTTTTTTCGCTGTCCTACCATACACCAGGGTTTAGCCTTATATCATTTGCCGCAACACTGTACTTAATTCAAAAAATCTTTACGTACCTTGAGTCGGGGCAAAGTTCGCTCAATTCTATAAACGAATTGCTGCCCTACGGCGAAAATGTTCAAAATTTTAAACAACTTTTGATTTCACATACAGAATCAATTACGCAGGGCACTGAACCTTTTGTCATGGAACACGGAATAGCTTTTAGTGACGTGTCCTTAAAGTATCAAAATACCGTGTCAGCATTAACGAGTGTTACTTTGCAAATTAAAAAAGGCGAAACAGTCGGCCTCATAGGCCCTTCTGGCGCGGGGAAGACGTCGATGGCGGACCTCTTGCTGCGCTTGTTTGAACCCACAAGCGGAACGATTATGGTAGACAACAAACCATTGTCATATATCAGCATAGACGAGTGGCGCCAGAATGTTGGGTACGTGCCACAGGATATTTTTTTGCTAAATGCGAGCATTGAAGAAAATATTCGTTTTTACCGAGAGGACCTGTCACATGAAGATATTATCGCTGCGGCAAAAAAAGCAAATAGTTATGACTTTATTATGTCGCTGCCAGAAGGGTTTGAAACGAACATAGGCGACCGTGGTGTCATGCTGTCCGGTGGTCAGCGACAGCGTGTTGTGTTGACTCGCGCGCTCGTGGGAGACCCACAAATAATTATTCTTGACGAAGCAACTAGTGCACTGGACTCTGAGTCTGAGGAAATAATTCAAGAGGCAATACGCGCCCTGCACGGCCACATCACGGTGCTTATTATCGCGCACCGCCTCAGTACTATTGAAGCAGCCGACAAAATTATTGTGCTTGAAAATGGTCGCGTGCTGGAGCAAGGTTCGCCAAAAGAGTTGGACGCGAAAGTTGATTCCTATTACCACCGAGTTAAACATGGGCGATAAGTCCAGTTTGCTACAAAACTAGCGGCATGTTGTAAGTTTAAGCGGGACTTAAAGTGGCAACACGGACGTGATAGTGTGGTGGACAGAAGCTCTTTGTTAAGAGCAAATCAGTAACCCATAACGATAGGAGTAGTTCAGATGCCTAGAATGCTATTTCTGGCTCGGCATTCTGGTGGTGTCGAGCCTCTCGGTTTGCACTACCTGTCGCAGATCCCCCTTAACGATGGGTGGGAATGTGATGTCGAGCTTGTAAAAGAGAACGATTTCAATCGTTTTCACGAAAAGCTAGAGAGATGGAAACCTGACCTCGTTGGGTGCCATATCTGGACCGGCTATCATCTGCCGATGTTGGTTGCCTGCGACGCAGCACGAGCTCGAGGTATCCCGGTTATCATGGGCGGCCCACACGCAACGTATTCGCATGAGCAATGTGTGCCGCACGCCGACTATGTGGTGCGCGGCAGCGGCTTTGGGTATCTAAGTCAAGCGCTCAAAGGTACGCTTACAAAAGGAGTGCACTTTAACGCGCATGGGCGCCAGGAAATGTTTCCGGTTCCAAGCCGGCATACATTGTATGATGCGTATCCTGAGTTCGCGAAAAGTCCTATCAAAAGTCACTTTTGTTCGGTCGGTTGTCCGTACCACTGCACCTACTGCTATGCAGACGAATTCAATCGGCTGCATGGTGGTTTCGACCTAGTGCTGCGGCCTATGGATGATGTTATCCGCGAAGCGCAAATTGTGATGGAAGGATGGCCTGAGACAAAACTTTTCTATTTCCAAGACGATGTGTTCGGCTTCAAACTTCAATGGTTGGAGGAGTTCGCCCGTCGTTGGAAGAGGGAAGTTGGCGTACCGTTTCATTGCCAGATGCGTCTTGAAATGACGCGTCATGCAGATGGTGACCGAAGGCTCGATCTGTTTGCCGAAGCCGGATGCACCGGCGTTACGCTTGCTATCGAGTCGGGAAGCGCGTTTCTTCGCAAAGAGGTGCTCTTTCGTGCTATGCCGCATGAGCTCATTGTCGATGGCTGCCGCAAAATTATGCTTCGCGGTATGTCGTGTCGAACTGAGCAGATACTTGCGGTGCCGTTTAGTGACATCACCACTGACTTAGGAACACTCGCGCTTAATCGGGAAATTAACCCGACGCACGCGTGGGCATCTATCTTGTCACCGTATCCGTTCGTAAATATCGGGCGAATGGCGACCGGGTTTGGTATGCACAATGGCGACCAGGACGGCTTAGAAGAGTCGTTCTTCCTGAGGAGTGTCATGCGACACATTGAGGGCGGACCTCGAGATATCGAGCAAATTGTTGCGCGACTCCCAAAGACTAGACAAAGGGAAGCGTTGCTTCGTATGAAGGCAGTGCAAAACGGCGGCCTCACAGCCGAAGTTATGTACTACCCTGACGCTCGAGAAATTTCACGAGGCGATTCTGAAGGAGTGGTGGGTAAGATATCCTACCTTTCAGACAGCGACAACGACCGCTATTGCGAGCAAACTGCGCGGCTCCACCGACTCTTCAACTGGCTGCCACGGCTGCCATACGGAGAGGAGTTGGGCCGAACACTAGTGGATGTCGGTGACAATGCGTGGTCATGGGAAACTATTGGCCAAAAAACAACTGAACATCTTGAGAAGTACCGACCCGGACGGTTAGAAGGATGGAAACATAAGCTCACAGACGAGATGGGCTATGCGTCCCCCGACGACCTACCGACGCCGGTAGCACAAAATCCAGGTTACTTCTGTCACTTCAAGGATGGAGGAGGCCTGGCAAAAACAATGCTCGACAAAGGCATGTTCGACCCGGCGCTTACGATTGCCGAAACGCTCAACCGAGTAAACGAAGGTGCGCGTCACCACATCTTCCAACACGAACTCTACAAAATCGAAGGAGGTCCCGAAAGAATAGCAATGTAAACCGTGCGTAAAAGTCAACCGCTTCCCAAAAAGGAGGCGGTTTTTTTTGTTTGTAGTGAAATTTTATAAAATAAATTAAAAAGTAATTTAAATAGAAAGTCTCAATGTGTAGTTATACTTTATTAATTTTTTTTACTGAAAACTGCGAACAAACGAAAAATTTAAATATTAATATTTAAAAAACCCTGCTTTTGCAGGGTTTTTAATTAATCTTTATTTTGTAGTCAAATTTAGACTTATTTATTGTCCTGTAATGCGTATATCATCCCAATAATTTGGTCCCACGTTTGTCCCGGATGGAGAAATTTCAAATTGGAGACCATCCACACTCGAAACGGGATTATCAAAGTGTTTCCAGCTTGAGTACATTCCTCCATTAATAGAAATTCGGTATAAATCTGTGTTGGTATCGAATTGTATATCACCCGTGTCCCATGTACCTACGTTATAGTGTTGAATAATAAAGTATGCATTTGCTCCATCATTTCCTGTCCAATCTGGTCCGCCGACCTGAGGTTGACTTGTTGCACCAATTCCTACGTCAACAGCTCTTGTAGTACCAGAAAGTAATTCTATATTTTGGCCATCATCCGGAGCATCCTTACGCATAGCGAAGTGAAGTGTGCCTGATGTTTTGGGACTAAAACTTCGATGCGAGATAAATTGACCATATGAATTTGATACTGCTGCTTTTGAACCGTCGTAGGCAACGGGACTTTCTATCATAAAGCTAGTATCTCCAATCCAGGGACTTGTCCATCCCGTTCCGCCGTTTTGACCATTTAGGTTGGTATTTGCAGCGCTACCTTCAAAATTTTCAGTTATTTCGGCCTTCATACGAAGTGCAACGGTCTGTGCCGCCCAGTCGTTGTCCTTATTGTCACTAATGGTAACAGCATTTGAGCCAGTAACACCTGCAAAAACTTGCACGGCGTCTTCGGCGGCAGTTGTAGGGCCAAACGGGGTATTCCTCGCGTTATACTTTTTTGTCATTCCTGAGGTGGTGCTAAAGAGCGCACTGCTATTCTTTCCTGCGTCACTGGCGAAGAGTGCAATGACTTGATCGTTTGCGGCAGTGGTTGTTACTGAAGGTGCGATTGCAGTAACCCCTCGGCCGCTGGAGGTACCTACTGCGTCGATAGGGTGTATGGTATCAATCCCACTGTATCGTGTGATACCACCCACTGCGTGGGTTTGATGATTAATGCTCCAGGTGAACGTTGCTGGTTCAGAAGACTCAACAATTTTGTAAAAGGAAGCAACCGATACATTAGTATCGTTATCTGCGTGCGCAATCGGTGTCCAGCCCGAAGGTGGTGTAATAATAGCTGGCGAGCCGCCGTTTACGGATACGTTCGCAAGAAGTAAGTCGCCTATTGCAGCATCAGATGGTTTCGAAAGCGTGAGTTGAGTCACTGCTGCATCATTGGAAATGTTTGTAGTTGATAATCCTGAAATAATATCTGCAAATGTCATTGTTCCAAAAACTAAAGCACCCGTTATGGCAAGCGAAACCAGCCCAAGTGACTTTTTATGCATAATTAAAACTATAATTAGTATTGAAATAAAACTATGACCGATGGCATAGTACCACTTGCTTGAACGAAGTAGAAGACTCTAGCCGCTGCTGTAGCCTATGGTATAGTCTTTGGTATGTTATATACCAGGGTGTTGCGGTGGGTGCTTTTAGTAGGTTTGAGCTTCGTCTTTTTTATTCCTTTCGTGCTTGCAGACGGCTCTCTTATGCCAAACATGTTCTTTCCATTCATTACCGGAAAGAATTTTGTTTTTAGAATTTTAATTGAAATTCTGCTTGGTGTGTATGTTCTATTGGCGCTTCGTGAGCCAAAGTATCGTCCAAAGAGCTCGTACCTCATGTGGGCTTTCTGCGCTTTTACCTTGTGGATGGGTTTGGCAACGATACTCAGCGTTGATCCTATCAAGAGCTTTTGGAGTAACTTCGAGCGTATGGAAGGCTACGTTACGGTCCTACACCTTTTTGTGTACTTTATAATTGTCGGCGCAATGGTGACTGTAGAGGAGTGGTGGGAGCGATTTTTGCAAGTATCCATTGTGTCTTCAATTATTATGGGCTTCTACGGGGTGCTCCAGCTTGCCGGTAAGGTAGCTATTTCGTCGCAAAGTGGCGCACGTATCGACACGACTTTTGGTAATGCAACGTACTTAGCGGTGTTTATGCTTTTTAACATCTTCATAACGCTGTTTATGCTTGTGCGTCACCGCAAGCTGCCGTGGGCACAAATTGTGTATGGTGTGGCGCTTGTGCTCCAAATAGTGTCACTGTTTTACACTCAAACACGTGGCTCGCTCCTTGGGTTTGTAGGTGGACTTATAATTGCCGCCGCATACATTGTGTGGAAAGCGCGTGGAAACCGTGAGTGGCAGACGCTCCGCACAATCTCAATGTATGGACTTGGTGCTATTGCAGTACTGATCGTTATGTTCATTGCGTTGCGCTCTACACCATTGATCAAGAATTCTCAGACACTAAATCGTGTCGCTTCTATTTCGCTTAATGACAACACTACTGCTGCGCGTTTCGTTATCTGGAACATGGCGCTTCAAGGATTTGCGGAAAAGCCAATTCAGGGTTGGGGACAAGAAAACTTTAACTTTGTTTTCAACAAATATTACAGCCCGGCAATGTACGCGCAGGAGCAGTGGTTCGACCGAGCGCACAATCAGTTTCTCGACTGGCTCATAGCTGGAGGACTCCCAGCGTTCTTACTCTATGTATCCTTCTTTGTTCTGATGGCGTGGGCAATTATGCGCTCGGACGAACTCTCTGTTCCCGAGCAAGCGGTGCTTTTAGGTCTCTTGGGAGCGTACGCATTTAACAATCTTTTCGTGTTCGATGACCTAATGAGTTCGGTCTACTTCTTTACCATTATGGCTCTGGTGCATGGTATGTCGCCCCGACCCCTCTATCGATTTATGTTCCTCTCTAAACCGGTAGGCGACCGCGGTATTGCAGTGGTAGCGCCTATGGTCGCCGTGGTTACGGTGCTTATGGTATGGACGCTCAATGCGCCGGGGATAGCTCGAGCTGAGAATCTTCTTAATGCGATATTAACCCAGGTGCCAAACGGACAAGGTGGCGCCGCACCAAAACCCGCTAAACTCAATCTTGATGAATTTAAGATTGCACTTGGTCGTGGAGCATGGCCTGGTACGGCTCTTGGGTATCAAGAAACGGCCGAACAGTTAATGCAATTTTCATCGTCACAAGCTCAGTCAACCTCAGTTGAACCGTCGGTGAAAAAGGATACACATGATCTCGCTGAGCAGGCGGGCAAAACAATTCTTGCAGAGCGACCGCATGATGCCCGTTTAGAGCTGTTCCTTGGAGCGTTTTATGATGCTTTTGGTCAGTATCCAAATTCCTTAGAATATCTCAACCGCGCTCTTGCTGATTCACCACATAAACAGCAAATACAATTCGAAGTTGGAGTGGTAAGTATCAATAGTAACGATATACCAAACGCAGTAAAAGTACTGAAGCAGGCGTTTGAGTCTGAACCAAAATATAAAGATGCACGTATTCTGTACGCAGCCGCACTCATGTACGCTAAAGACCAGACAACTGCAGACAAGGTGCTCACTGATGGTCCAAAAGATCAGGGTTTTGGCACCGTGTATGTCGATGACTCACGACTGCTCCAGGTATATACAAATACTAAACAGTTTGACCGAGTCATAGGCATCTGGAAAAATCGTATTGCCGCTGACCCTAAAAATGCACAACTGCACATAGGGTTAGCCTCCGCGTACTTCACCGCAGGGGACAAGGCTAATACAATTTCAGAGCTCAAAGCTGCCTCGTCGCTAGATGCCGCGGTCGCTGGACAAGCACTGTCTATAATCAAACAAATTCAAGATGGTACGCTGAAGCCGGGTAACTAAACGAGCACAATAAGTAAGAATGGTAATTGAAAAAAACGTGCCGCTCTCAGTCTTTACGACTTTTCGTATAGGCGGAGCGGCGCGTTTTTTCGTACGTGTATCTTCGCAAGTTGAGCTTCAAGAGGCAATTAAGTATGCGCAAAAAAACAACATTGCGTCTCTGATACTTGGTGGAGGGTCAAACATGCTTATTGATGATGCGGGATTTAACGGTCTTGTTATAAAAATAGAATTATATGGACTAGCTATAACCAGAGAGGGTGTATCAGCGGTATTCGTTGCAGGGGCAGGGGAGTTGTGGGATACGGTCGTTGCGCGCGCAGTATCGGAAAACCTGTGGGGTATAGAAAATCTTTCGGGTATACCGGGTACGGTGGGCGCCGCACCGGTTCAAAATATTGGGGCATACGGTAGTGAGGTCAAGGATACTTTTTTATGGGCAGAGGTGTTTGACATTGATACGGGTACCGTAGTTCGCTTCGATTTGAGTAATTGCGAATTTGTGTATCGCTCGAGCTTCTTTAAAGTACACACGGGCCGCTACGTGATACTGCGTGTCGCCTTTCGCTTATCAACAAAACCTATGCCGAACCTACACTATGCAGACTTGGTAGAAGTTTTTAAAAATAAAGAGCCATCGGTGGCACATATTCGCGAAGCCGTACTTGCTATACGTGCACGGAAATTTCCTGACCTATCTATCGAAGGCACTGCGGGATCTTTTTTTCTCAATCCGATTGTAACTTTCGAGTTGGCTCAAGCGCTAAAAAAAGAATATCCGGATATGCCGCAATACACAACACAAAACGGAGTGAAAGTTTCACTCGCATGGATACTTGATAAGGTTCTTAAGGTGCGAGGTTTTTCAATTGGCGGTGCGCGACTATTTGAACGTCAGCCGCTTGTCGTTGTAGCCATAAAAGGCGCTTCATCGTCCGATGTGGAAGCGCTTGCGGACGCAGTAATAAAAAAAATTGATGCAACATTGGGAATTTTAGTTGAATGCGAAGTAAAAATAATAAAAAATAATAAAAAATAAAATATTTTTTATTTTATTTTTTGTTACTTATCCACATAAATAAAAAGAAATTTCATTGTGTCTTCTGAAAACATAATTGATACTTGTATCAGAGCATCGTGTTAAGTATTCTCTGCCCTGTCCTAGGGATCGCAGAGTATACGGTCGAACGATGTGCAACCAAATTTTGGCGATTAATTTCGCTCCTAACATGGCAGCAAAAAAGAAGAAAGTAGCAAAAAAGAAAGCACGCCGCTAAAGCGTGGTTCTTCCTATCCGGTAATTCGGACTAGGCTCCAGCCGTATGTTGGAGAAATCCTCTCGGAAGGAAAATCCCCCTCAAAAAAGGGGGATTTTCCTTATCTTTTATGGTACTATGCCCGAATGTTCAATCTTTCAGGATTATTTGCAGGTGACGGTAAAAAAACCTTGCGCCAGCATGCTAAAACAATAGAGCGCATAAACGCCTTAGAGCCTGAGATGCAGGCGGTATCTGACGATACTCTCCTCAAGATGACTCATAGTTTGCGTAATCGAATTGCTGCAGGGGATACGATTGAAGATGTTCTGCCTGAAGCGTTTGCTGCTGTGCGCGAATCAGCTGTTCGAACCTTAAAGATGCGCCATTTTGACGTGCAAATGATAGGCGGAATCACGCTTCACAACGGTGGTATTGCTGAGATGAAAACAGGAGAAGGTAAAACACTCGTAGCAACACTGCCGGTGTATCTTAATGCACTTATGAATAAAGGAGTGCATGTGATAACAGTCAACGATTATTTGGCCAGACGCGACGCTGTATGGATGGGTCAGGTATATGCCGCGCTCGGTATGTCAGTTGGTATCATTAACCATGATTCGTCTTTTTTATATGACGCATCGCACACAGATGTGGATGCCGTTCGCGACGAAGTGGGGAGCTTCAAAGTCTTTCATGAGTTCTTGCGCCCAGTGTCGCGTGCTCGTGCCTACGAAGCGGATGTAACCTACGGTACCAACTCAGAGTTTGGTTTCGACTATCTGCGCGACAATATTTCATACCAAACACACGAGTTACGTCAGCGTGGTCATTACTTTGCTGTTGTCGACGAAATCGACTCTATTTTAATTGACGAGGCCCGTACGCCACTTATTATCTCAGCCCCTACTGCCGAGTCAGAAGATTTATATAAAAAATTTGCTGAGCTCTGTGTACAGTTAACGCAAGATGTAGACTTTACTGTTGACGAAAAACTTAAGGCAATACAAATGACCGATGCCGGCATCGAACATGCTGAGAAGCTTTTAGGTGTTGAGAATATCTACACTGAACGCGGTATTAAATTTGTGCATCATCTAGAAACCGCGGTGCGTGCCAAAGCACTCTTTCAAAAAGATAAAGAGTATGTGGTTAAAGGAGGCGAGGTGATAATAGTTGACGAGTCGACCGGCCATATGCAGCCGGGTCGTCGTTGGTCTGAAGGCTTACACCAAGCTATCGAAGCGAAAGAAGGAGTTACAGTACAGAAAGAGTCCCGTACGTACGCCTCTATCACATACCAAAACTATTTTAAATTGTACGACAAGCTTGCCGGCATGACCGGGACTGCGAAGACCTCGTCTGAGGAATTCTTTAAAGTGTATGGACTCGAGGTGGTGGAAGTGCCTACTAATAAACTGGTATCCCGCAAGGACCACAATGATCTTATTTTTCAATCCGAGCCCGGAAAGTTTAAAGCGCTCTCACGCCGCATTAAAGAACTCCATGAAAAAGGTCAGCCTGTTTTAGTAGGTACTGTCTCCATTGAGAAAAATGAACTTTTGTCCGCGTACCTTAAGTGCGAAGGAATTCCTCACGAAATTTTAAATGCAAAAAATCACGACCGCGAAGGAGAAATAATTGCTGAGGCAGGGAAGCGCGGTATGGTGACAGTCGCTACCAACATTGCCGGGCGAGGCGTCGACATCAAACTCGGCGGCCCGTTCGCTACTCCTGAGGAAGCTGATAATATAAAAACATTAGGAGGATTGTTCGTGCTTGGAACCGAGCGTCATGAAGCTCGTCGCATAGACAACCAGCTGCGCGGTCGTTCCGGCAGACAAGGGGACCCGGGTGAGACTCAATTCTACGTATCTCTTGAAGATAGCCTTATGCGCGTCTTTGCTCCTGACTATCTTAAAAATCTTATGGGCCGTTTTGGTATACCTGAAGACGAACCGATTGAAAACTCAATGGTCAGTCGCGCACTTGAAAGTGCTCAGACTAAAATAGAAGGATTTAACTTTGATGCCCGCAAGCATGTGCTCGAGTACGACAATATTCTCGACAAGCAGCGACGCGCGGTGTATGACCGCCGACATAAGATCCTTATTGGATCCGTGAATGAAGTAGAAAGCGTCCTGTTTGAATTAGCCGGTGAGTATACGGCCGCAACGGAACTGCTCAATCGAAAGTTAGCTGAGTTTGGTCGTGAGCCTCTTTTGACTTCAATGCGAAGTGCAATACTTCAAACGCTTGATATGCTCTGGGTCGAACACTTGGAGTCTATGGAGTACCTTCGTGGTTCTGTAAACCTCCGAGCCTATGGTCAACGTGACCCTTTGACTGAGTATAAAAAAGAGGGAACACGAATTTATAAAGACATGGAAGCTATGCTTGCCGAACGCGTCTTCACAATCCTCGACGGACTGTCTCCTCAGGTCGTAGAACAGGCTACATCGCTCCAAGCGACTGCTCCTGGACCAGTAAGTACCATAGAGCTTCAAACAAACTCTATAGCTTCGCCAGTTGAGCTAGGACGCAATGATATATGTTTGTGCGGGTCTGGCAAGAAATGGAAAAACTGCGGGCTTAAAAACACTCCTGAGCACCAACAGAGGCTTGCAACGCAAATCATAAAATAAAAATTAAATAAAAAATGAGCGTTTGGATAACCCAAACGCTCATTTTTTATAAACCTGTCTAGTCTTTATAAAGCTCAACTGTGCATATCTTTTTAACATTTTAAAATAAATTGCTAATGGGTCTGCAATATGTCCTATATCCAGAAAGTGTTGTAAAATATAGTAATCTCGGTAAAACGATAACATGTTATTTAACAACATATCTCGTGTAACCTTATATTTCTCGAATATCAAAAATATAGCTATTTTAGACAAAAAAATAATTTACCAAATGTGCCTATTTTAAATATATTAAAAAGTTAATTTTTATATGTATATTTTTAGGAGAATTTAGCAGTAATATAGTGCCTATTTGAATTTTAAATGAGCATTTTTGAGTATAAAAATAAAACTCAATGGTACTCTAATTAATAGAGGAAAAGCGATGGCCGTCCTGGCGACCTAGCCCTTTAAATAAGAGAAAATGGACGAACAAGGTAAGACTCAATTTAACGAAGAATATGTAACATCAAACGATGCTGCAAAGCTTTATCGTGTTACAAACGATTATGTCTCTCGGCTGTGTCGTCAAGGCAAGCTCCAAGGATACTTTAAAGGCCGATCTTGGTTAGTAACGTTATCATCGCTGGAAAGTTTTTTTGGTTCATCAAAAAATAACATACCTCATGAAAAACAGGTTGTATCTTCGCATGTATATTTCGTAAACGAAAAATCTACACCGATAATGCCAGCTTGGTCGCCTCTACCGGAATCTACAGTAAGTTTAACTAAAAATAAATTTTTAGTTAAACTTACGGCGACTCTCATGATTCTGATGTTAGTGTTTGGTGCGGCATCGTTTTCCTCTACCGATATGCTTCATAGCTATGGTTCGTTTGGAGCTAGTACCCAAGAAGCTTCGCTTAGCGGTTTTTTAAATACTATTTTTTCGTCACTTTTTACAATACGTTCTGTCCTACCTACTCAAGTAATATTGCCTCCTGTGATCATTACTAGCTCGGGGACTGGAAATACCTTTGTACCTATTTCGATTAATCGCGCTGTTGTTCCAAACCCAGTTGTTAAAGCTACTGCTCGTGTAGGTAACCAGATCATTGTTCGTAACTATACGTATCCTATTACTGAGCGGTATATTAATGCTACTTCAACTCGAGGTGTAACCCAAGAAGAACTTACACTACAGCTCGCGAAATTAAGGAGCGATTTTGCTTTTACTACCTCGTTCGCTTCCACGCTTATTTCTTTGGGACGCGGTCCAAATTCGTCAGCTTCTACGCCCGGAATTAGTAGCTTAAATAATCTTACTATTTCCAACGTCACTCTCAACGGTGTCCTAGGTCTTACTCCATCAGATATTCCTGTGCTTAGTTACCTGTCGCTTAGCGGAGGAATACTTCCAGGCGCACTCACCCTCGGAGTCTCGACCACTACTGCAGGTAATGGAATTGATATATCAAACGGCTGCTTCGCAGTTAACGGTTCGTGTATTTCCTCAGGAGCGTCCGGCACGATTACGGCCGTGGGCCCCCTAGGTCAATCGGTTGCCAGTGGGGCAGTCACCTTCGCCACCTCCACGAACGGCTCTGACTTCACCATCACCGGCTCGGGCGCAACCATTACGTTCAACCTTCCATCCGCAAGTGCAACAAACAGAGGAGTCCTTACCTCAAGTGACTGGTCAATATTTAACAACAAACTATCCTCTACTTCTATTCAGACTTCTGCTCTTTTAGGAAGTCTTATAAATGATGAAACCGGTGGTGCGGGCGTCGCAGTTTTCAATGCATCGCCGACCTTTACTGGAACTGCAGCCTTTGCTGCCTCAACAAATTCTGGAACACTTGGTGTCACCGGTCTTACAACCCTTACAGGAGGTTTCTTGTCCCTAGCTTCCTCCACAATAAACGCGTCTACAACTATCACCGGTTCGCTAACTCTCACCGGTTCAACGCTTACTATTCCGGCACTTATAAATGCACCATTCAGTGCTACAACAACAATTAAAAATGGTTTCGATAACGTCTTCTCATTTGCGACTTCTTCCTCGAACATGCCAATTTTCAGTATCTCTACTCGTTCGTCCCCAGTCGGATTGGTGGGTATTGGTTCCTCGACACCTTGGGGTAAACTCTCTGTTGAAATGGGTACCTTCGCTACTTCATTTGTAGTGTCAAACCAAGGCTCGTCCTCACCAGCCTTCATGGTTGGTGGTGTTAATCAAAATGGCGCTGTAGGTATCGGAACCACTACCACCTCAACCACGACGCTTCTGATGGTGGGTAACGCATCAATAGGCGTCAACAAGAGTGTCGCTGGGTTCGGTAACACGTCTGGTATTTGTTTTATAAATCCAACTAACACAGCGCTCACCTGTTCTTCTGACATACGCCTTAAACACAACATCGAAACTCTTACTCCAGCTTTGCAAAAAATTCTTAGCCTCAATCCTGTCAACTATAATTGGAATGCAGAGACTACAGGAACGGCAGTGCACACCGGCTTTATAGCTCAAGAGGTTGAACCCATACTTCCAAATCTTGTCCAAACAGACGATAATGGTATGAAGACTCTTAACTACGCCGGCTTCACTCCTTACTTGGTATCAGCAGTTCAGCAACAACAAAGTGGGCTTGATAAACTCTCGATAAGTCTTGGTGTTTCGACTTCTACTTTCTACTCAACTTCCACTCCTATAACTTTCTCTGCTACATCAACGTTCGCTCTCGCGTTGTCTCAACTATTTGCAACAACGTCGCCAACCAGTACTCCCGATACACTCATAAATGGTACGTTCTCGGGTGTAAGTTCAAGCTTGCGCGACGCGTTGGCTACAACACTTTCGTCTATTGCGGGCTTAGTTCAAAATGGGGTAAAGGGACTAGGTGTCGCGGTTCATGCGGGCGTGGGAATATTTGACAAACTGTTTGCTAAAGAAGTTCATACCGACCTCCTGTGTGTTGGGTCGACGTGTGTAACTCCAGAGCAGTTCCTAAAAATTGTTGCAGGATCCAATCAAACAGCAACAGTTACAACTGCGCCAAGCAGTACGCCAACACAAGCGTCACCCCCATCAACACCAACAGTAACCTCGACATCATCTCCAATAACTCCAACAGTAACGTCAACACCAACTCCAGAAATCTCATCCTCAACACCAATTACGTTTGCACCCATAATATCAATTATTAATGTTCCTTCCACCGCCCCTACAGTTACTCCGAGTGAAGCAACAAGTACTCCAGTAAATTAATAGAACAATGATACCCAACTTTCTGAGCATGCAGGTTATCCTCAAATATAATTTGGTACAGTAATAACATGAACATTCCAAAAACTAACGACATGTATAGGCACTACAAAGGGAACGAATATAAGATTATATGTTTAGCAATTGATGAAGCAACCGAAGCACAGGTGGTTGTATATCAGGACATTCACATGCGCGAGAAAATTTGGGTGCGGCCACTTTTGGTGTTCTTGGAAGAAGTAGAAATTGATGGAGTAAAAAGGCCTCGATTCGAGTATAGTAAAGTCTAATGACACCGCGACCATCAGCAGGGGGAATTATTGTTAATCCTCAAGGCAAGATTGTGCTTGTCGAGCAGCACGGTAATTCGTGGTCTTTCCCTAAGGGCGGTATCGAGGTAGGGGAGACAGAGTTTGAAGCGGCTGTACGAGAGATTCACGAAGAGACCGGTCTCACGGATATTACGCATATAGAAGAGTTAGGAAGCTATGAGCGCTATTCAATTGGGCCAGATGGTCAAGGAGAAGCAATTTACTGGGGAATTCGAAAGCGCACCATTTTTTTATTTACTACTAACGCAACAGCAAAGGATCTGCATCCTATGGATAGAGAAGTCACCCAAATCGGTTATTACACGTTGAGCGAGGCGGTCGAAAAACTCACCCATCCAAAAGATAAAGATTTTCTAGTTACCGTTCGTGAGAAAGTCGAGAATGCTATAAAATAGAGGAGTATGGATATATTAAGTCTAGCGCCAGGGGCTTTTTTGGCAGGAATTTTAATGTTTCTGGCTCCTTGTACGTTGCCTATTATCCCGGGATACTTAGTTTTTATAGCTGCAATGCCCGCAACTGCCTTGCCCAGGGGAAGTGACACTTCGACGCAAGAAAATATATTTGCCAGTATGAGCAACAAGAAGCGCCGACGTAGAATACTTTTAAACGCAATTGCATTTGTGTTGGGCTTCTCGGTTATCTTTATAATACTCGGAACATTTGCAGCGGCTATCGGCTCGCATCTGGGAATTGGAAGAGAGTTTATAGCGCGTGGGGCAGGATTCATTATTATTCTCTTTGGCCTAATGATGCTTAACCTTATTCGGCTTCCCTATGTCGGGGGGGAGTGGCATGCCAAGATTCCAAAGTTTCTCTCGGTTGGGCGATGGGAAAGCTCTTTACTTATAGGAGCATTATTTGCGCTTGGTTGGAGCCCCTGTATTGGTCCAATACTCGGCACAGTGCTACTTTTTGCTTCGACTTCGGCTACTGCATTACAAGGCGCTTTACTACTCGCTGTTTTCTCACTCGGTTTGGGACTCCCGTTTATTCTCACTGCACTACTTATAGATACAGCTGCAGTGCAGTTCTCAAAATGGGGAAGGGCTATCACACTACTTTCATCTCTAGGTGGCATTCTACTAGTTGGGCTTGGTTTCCTTATCCTTTTTGGCATGATGGGTGTGGTTGTTGCCTGGTCATATCAAATTTTTGAATATCTCGGATACAACAGACTCTTCAATTATCTCTAACCAAGTAAGATATGATATTTAAAACAGTGCTCAGATTGATAGTCTACACAGTGGCAATTCTCGTGATCGCGAGA
>JAYTFN010000107.1:0-4446 GCA_043734325.1 Candidatus Adlerbacteria bacterium | reverse complement strand
TGGGCTTTTTTTGCAGCTGCCATAACTTCCTCGTCAGTAGCTTCAAAACGTCCATACCGTATGTTCTCCATGAGCGTTCTATGGAAAAGTACTGGCTCTTGAGGAACAAAAGAAATCACATCTCGAAGACTGTCTTGTGTGACTTCCTTAATATTAGTTCCGTCTATTGTTATGGTGCCATTTTTTACGTCAAAAAGTCTCAAAAGCAACTTCGTTATGGTCGACTTCCCTGCGCCTGAGGTGCCCACAAGCGCAACCTTTTGTCCTCCCTCAATAGTAAGAGAAAAATCTTTTAATATGGTGCGCTCGACGTTAAAGTAAAAAAATAAATGTTTAAATTCTATTGCGCCCTTTGTAACCTTAATTTTAGTTGCTTGAGGAATGTCTTGTACCTCATGAGGTAACTCAAGTATTTCAAGCATCTCCCCTGCTTCAGCAAGCGCACTATAAAATCTACGCAGTTCGCGATTTATACCCACAAGCTGGCCAAATGTGGTAAGTAGGTACGACTGAATTAAAACAAAATCACCCGGCGTGAGTTGTCCCTTCTGCCAAAAGTACACTGCTCCAAACATCATAATTGTTTGAATTGCAATTATGAAAAGCCCAATACTCATCCAGATATACTCATCGGCTTCCCACAAACGCACGGTTTTTTTTCGCCATTCCTCTATTACAACTTTAAACAAATTTTCTTCGTATTTTGTTGCCGAAAAGAGCGCTGTGGTTGCATGGTTTGAAATGGTATCCGCAAGCGTAGCGGTAACTAACGTCTCTGCTTTTGCAACCTCAATACGTAGTGGTTGACGTAATCGCGATACAAACAATTGAAACATAATAAAACAGACGGCCCATATTCCGAGCGCAAAGCCGAGTACGTGATTATGAAGAAATAGAATTATTACAGCTCCGGTAACGAAAAGGAACGTTGGGAGGAATTGGAATAGTATGCTGTCAGTAATAATTTCAAATGAACGGGAGTATTGTTTTACTTTGTGTGTTAGTGAACCGGCAAAATTTGATATGAAGAAATTATTGGAATGGCCCAATAGATACCCGAACGCCTCGGTTTGCAGAATCATCATTATTTTTGTCTGCAGGTAAGTGTTAGAAAAACCCTGCATACGCTTTGCTACCCAGTCCAAAAACCACATACTAACCACAATGAAAAGTACCGTAATAAGGGCGTGAACACTTTCAGTGGTGGGATGGTTTTCAACAAGTATATTGAATAGTTGGCGCAAGTATAGCGGTGCCACGAGGTTAGCCACTTGCAGCAAAAGAGCTCCAGCAATAATGAGAGCTAGGGAGAAAGGGTACTGCGTAACGTACGAAAAATACGTCTTAAATATCGCAATAGTCCCCGGCCTTTTTTTTCGGGGAGTATGCTCCATAATTTTAGGATAGCACAAGCACCTAGTCTGATTTTGGTTCAGCTGGTGGGGGTGTTTCTGAATCGGCGGGCGGAGTTTCCATATCAGGGTTTGACTGTGTACTACTATCCGGTGCAGTTGACCCTGCTGGTGTTGCTTTTTGTATTGCCTCGTATACTTTTGATAGTTCGGCAGACAGCTCTTCTGTGGCAGTTTTAATTTCTGCAGCACTCTCACCTCCTTTCTTAGCTTCCAATGCAGAAATCTTTTCAGTTATAGCCAGACCAAGCTCGGCAGGTATTTTATCCTTATTGTCCGTGATTGATTTGCGAGCAGAGTAAATAGTTTGCTCGGCAAGGTTTCGTGCTTCAACTAACTCCATTTTTTGCTTGTCCGTTTCTGCGTTTGCATCTGCATCCTTGCGCATCTTTTCGATATCTTGGTCAGACAGTCCTGAGCTCGCTTCAATACGAATAGATTGCTCTTTGCCTGTTGCTTTCTCCTTTGCTTTAACTGACAGAATGCCGTTAGCATCGACATCGAAAGTAACCTCTACTTGAGGAAGTCCTCGTGGAGCCGGAGGTATGCCGTCAAGCACGAAGTTACCAAGCAGTTTATTGTCTTGCGCCATCGCACGTTCGCCTTGCGTAACTTTAATATCAACCGAGGCCTGATTATCCGTCGCCGTCGAGAAAGTTTGTGAACGGCTGGTTGGAATAGTTGTATTGCGCTCTATAAGCTTAGTAGAGACGCCACCCATCGTTTCTATTCCTAAAGACAGCGGGATAACATCCAATAGGAGAATATCCCGCACTTCACCGCCTAAAATGCCACCTTGAATTGCCGCTCCTATAGCGACCACTTCATCTGGGTTGACAGACATGTTCGGCTTTTTTCCAAAATACGCCTCAACTGCCGCCTGGAGTGCAGGCATGCGCGTTTGACCCCCAACTAAAATTATTTCATTGATGTCTGTAATTTTAAATGGTGACGCTTCCATAGCGCGCTTAGTAATATCCATGGCCCCCTGAATAAACTCTGCCGATAGCTCTTCCAATTTTGCTCGAGTGATTTTGACAAGTAAGTGTCGAGGACCGGACGAATCAGAGGTAATAAAGGGAATATTTACTTCAGTGTCTTGTGCCGTGGAAAGTTCAATTTTTGCTTTTTCTGCCGCTTCGTCGAGACGCTGGCGCGCAAGCGGGTCATTTCGTACATCAATACCGCTTTCTTTGTGGAATTCAGTTGCTAACCAATCGATAATTTTCTGGTCAATGTCTTTGCCGCCGAGGTGTGAGTCTCCGTCTGTTGAACGCACTTCAATAGAGCCTTCTTCTCCTGCAGCCATCACGACTTCAAGAACAGAGATGTCAAATGTTCCGCCGCCGAAGTCAAAAACAACAACTTTTTCATCTTTCTTTTTATTAAATCCATACGCAAGTGCTGCCGCGGTCGGTTCGTTAATGATTCGCTTAACGTCCAACCCGGCAATTTTTCCCGCGTCGCGAGTTGCTGCGCGTTGCGCATCGTTAAAGTATGCCGGTACGGTAATGACGGCCTCGGTAATTACTTCGCCAAGCCTTTTTTCTGCATCGGCCTTCAATTTCTGAAGTATCATAGCCGATACTTCTTCGGGTCGGTACCACTTCTCTCCCATCAGTACCTCTATGCCGCCGTTATCTGTTTTACGCATCTCAAAGGGCACTACGGACGTATCCTTTTGTACCGCCTCTTCGTCAAAGCTGTGACCTATAAAACGCTTAATTTGATAGACTGTGTTTTTTGGGTTTGTCACCGCTTGTCGTCGTGCAATAAGTCCGACCAATCGCTCTCCTGTCTTAGAGGTAGCCACCACAGATGGCATAGTGCGGGCGCCTTCAGCGTTTTCTAAAATCTGTGGCTCTCCTGAACGCATGATAGCCATCGCAGAGTTAGTGGTTCCTAAATCGATTCCAAGTATTTTTGCCATAAATATTTTTGATGTGTAACTTTTAATGTTTTGTATCTGTGTGAAGTGAGGCTGGTACTACGATGTATGGGAATAGACTGAAACCTGTGCCGGTCGCACTATGCGATCATCGTCCAACGCCGTGCTGCTAATTTTGAACCCTGCACGATGGACGGACTCAACGGTATGGTCTTTTTCTTTTTCCGAGGTGGGAACTTCGCGTAATGCTTCGTGATGATATGGGTTAAAGGGTTCTCCTGTTGGGTCAAAACGCACTATGTCGATTCGGTCAAGTGATTTAAGTAGGTTACTGTACACCGCCTCTATCCCTTTTCTAAAATTTTCATCTCCAGATTGTAAATTTTTATCTTGGAGAGCCATTTCAAGCGCGTCCACTGCAGGAATTATTGCTTCACCTAGTTCAGTTTTTGTGCGTAGCTCTACTTCGATACTTCGTCCGCTCTCGTCACGTTTAAAGTTAGCGAAGTCAGCGCGAGCTCGCTGCCATCCGTCAAGATACTCTTGTTTCTCCTCAATAGCTTTTTTAAGCTTTTCGCGAAGCCGCGCTACTGTCGCGGGGCCGGAATCTGCGGCTTCCTCATCGACAAACTCGTCTTCTAATTCATCGCCTGAGGTATTCATAGATAACTATTTTACTAGAAATAAAAATGTGGTCAAGAAAAAATCCGCAAAGAGCTTATTTCAGAGCGGAAAATTTCGAGAATTTTAGCGTTTAGACCACTGCTTACGCTTGCGGGCTTTGACCAGTCCCGGCTTCTTGCGCTCCTTCGCCCGAGGGTCGCGTTTTAGAAATCCTTCTTTTTTAAGTGTACCGCGAAGAGATGGGTCAATAGCGGTCAGGGCGCGAGAAATAGCGTGACGCACTGCAACCGCTTGCCCTGCTATACCGCCGCCGCTAACGATAATAGTTATAGTAAATTGAGTTGGAAGCGTTACTTTAAGAAATGGTTCCAGAGCAGTAATACGAAGCGGTTCGGTTGAGAAGTATGCATTAATATCTTTATTGTTGACAGTAACAACAGTGCTCGTCGAAGGGGTTAAACGTGCACGCGCAATAGCCGTCTTACGTCGGCCAATAGCTTCAGTGTATCGTTCTTTTTCAGT
>JAYTFN010000106.1:0-1428 GCA_043734325.1 Candidatus Adlerbacteria bacterium | reverse complement strand
TTTAAACAATTACTTATGGTGGCCGGGTTCGAAAAGTATTTTCAAATTGCTCGGTGTATGCGTGATGAGGACACAAGAGGGGACCGGCAGCCGGAGTTCACACAACTCGATTTTGAAATGTCTTTTGTTACTCAAGAAGATATTTTGCAATATACAGAGACCATGTTTATAGAGCTAGTTCAAACGTTGTATCCACATAAAAAAATTACAACAACGGCTTTTCCTCGCATAACGTACGCCGAATCCATAGAAAAATACGGTAGCGATAAGCCAGACATGCGTCAGGATAAAAATGACCCGAACGAGCTTGCCTTCGCTTGGGTAGTTGAGTTTCCGATGTTCGAAAAGAATAAGGAAGGCAAAGTAGAGGCGGCGCATCATCCGTTTTGCTCAGTGCATCCCGAGGACAAGGAGAAATTTATGAAAGGAGAAGATATTTTTTCTATTCGCGCCAATTCATATGATTTAGTTTTAAATGGGTACGAACTGTCCTCCGGCTCTATTCGTATTCATGACGCAGCTGAACAAAAGCAAGTGTTCAACCTTTTAGGAATACGTGACGAAGAACAAAAAAAGAAATTTGGTCACATGCTTGAAGCGTTTAAATTTGGAGCACCTCCGCACGGGGGCTTTGCTCCGGGCATTGACCGCACTGTTATGCTGTTGGAAAACCAGTTAAATATTCGAGAAGTCATTGCATTCCCAAAAACCGGCGAAGGGCGTGACTTAATGATGAGCGCTCCTGCTGAAGTATCACCCAAACAACTCAAAGAGCTTGGTTTACGTATCGACACACAATAAATTCTATTAGGTATTAAACATAACTCTCAAAATTATGAAGTTTCAACCAACTGCCAATAAAGACTCCGTACGTGTTCGATTTATTGAGGGCACTTTGACTAAATTTATTGAGTCCCAAGGCGTGTACGAACTCCACCTCGGCACCGGTCCGTTACCGAAAAATTCTACAACATTTCCTCGTCGCAAACTGGTGCTACTTATGCGAAAGGTTGTATATACTGCCAAGCAAAATCAAATCTCATCTATTGAAGTTGACTGGACTGATGTGCGCGCGCTTGCATCAGATGAACTATCTGACTTCGAGTTAGGTGATATGGCCGGGACCTCATTTATGATGGCCGGGTATGAACACAACACATACAAACAAGCGCCCAAAAGCGGATTTACCGCCGTAAAGATTGTCGCAATTACGAATACTTCCAAAACCGGACAGGAGGGCATTGAGCGCGGGTATACCATTGCACAAGAGGTAAATGCCTGTCGCGAGCTATGTAATACACCCGGCGGTGACATGACTCCAAAAGTGCTGGCAAAGGCGGCTAAAGCAGCCGTAGCGGGTACCAAAGCTACCTTTAAGACTCTTGGACTAAAAGAGATGACGAAGCTCGGTATGGGCGCTGTGATAGG
>JAYTFN010000105.1:0-3146 GCA_043734325.1 Candidatus Adlerbacteria bacterium | reverse complement strand
AAAGTGAGTGACCAGACAAAAGAGAAAATACTACAGTTGATGACGACCACCTACAAAGGATACGGTCCAACTTTTGCTTGTGAAAAGCTTTCTGAGCGTGACCACGTCAGTGTGTCAGATGAGTGGTTACGAAACTTTCTCAGTGCAGAGAAATTGTGGCATCCAACGCTTCGAGGACACAGCAAAATCAATCACGTGTGGCGTTCTCGCATGGAACGACAGGGGGCTATGGAGCAGTTCGACGGCTCGTACCATCATTGGATATGCAGCACCAATTTTCGAAGTGCACGACGATATTAACTTCGATGGATATAAAGATATTTGGCTTCGTACTGGAACAGGGGTCTTAGATAATATTCCTTCTACTTATTGGATATATGACCCTGCAACAGGAAAGTTCCAACCCGATCCTGTGCTACAAGATGTGAGTAATCCGGTCTTTCACCCTGTAAAGAAAGAAATAACGACCAGTAGCAGATGTTGCTCTGGCACTTCATGGAGCAATGAGACGTACAGCTTTATTGATGGCAAATATGTGCTTACCTATACACTTTCTCACGAGCCTGATGAAAGCGACGGAAACTACGCTGTGGATACTGAAACTCGTCTTACCAACGGCACAATGACAGAGATAAGCAGAAAAAGAGTAAAAACCGAACTCTAGTTTGAAGGTAAAATCGAAAAATGATAACCGAACAGACGAACATAATGCTAAAATAGAGTGAGTTTAGTCTAACCCTATAAGTCTTTTTACTTCATTTATTTTACTTACATTTTTTAGAGTCAACACGATATGGTGTTTTTTTAAAATGGCCAAAAAGTTCGTCAAAGCCTCTTCGTACTCATTGTGTATATATAGATTTTCTTCACATATCTCTCTTTCAGGTGCTGTCATTTTTACTTTGTACGGCTCATAACAATCTGAAATAAGTTGCTGAATGCGCTCGTACTCGTACATATATGTTACATTCTAATGAGTATTGAAAATAAATCAACCTGTATTGTAGAACCATGTAGAACCAAAGTGATACTGTCCTACTAGACCAAAGTGATTCTGTCCTCTTGACAGCAAGTGTCGTACTACTGAGCAAATTGTGCATTTTCAAGACTATTTGAAAATCCTGTCTGTTTTTGAACTTTAATAATATAGTCTCTCGTTTGTTTGTATCCGGTATTTAGGACGCATACATTTGTAGGATTCACATCACATTGAAATGAGTTTGATTTGGTCGTCCCACAGTCAAAGTTACAGGCATACGCCGGACCAGAAGCGCAACATGCACTTGGTATGAGTGCACCGGGGCCCCCATTGTATCCCGCCGATGCACACACAGTGTCACCGTTACAGGTATTTACGAGTGCTTTATATATTTTTGTCGAGAGTCCAATACTATTATCGGTGTTACTTAAATATGATTTAACCTGCGCGGGGTCAGTGGCCCTACCTCCTGAACAGCCGGGAATAGTTCCATCAGTCCCACACGCGGTATCCGGCTTTATTTGCATCATGCCGCACGCACCACTATCATTACATCCCATTACATTTTTATTGCATCCTGATTCAACTACGCATAGCGCGCGCATAGCGTTAGTACAGGACGAATCTCCCTGGCACGCAGCATTGAACTTTGGAGCAAGTTCGGTTGCAGCGTTTATACCTGCTTTAATTTGGGCATCACTAAGCCCTCCCTCAACTAATGTTGCAGTGCCAGCACTTGGCTTAAAAAGCCCCGTAAAGATCTGACCGATGTTCGAGTGGCGTTCACGTTTTTCCCCCTCACACTCGAGTGTATTCACTTTCCAATTTCCGGTCTTAAACGTATCACTTAGAAATGCATTAAGCGTAGTTTGGACAATAAGATATCCGGAAAGTGCAATGATAAAACCAATAAACACATTAGAGAATATTTTTTTTGCATCTTTCACCTTAGTTGGGTTCGTGGCTGAAGTAAAATACAAAATACCCGCGTATGCAAAAAGCGCGGCGGAAAGGGGAATTGCCACCATGAGCATGAAATTTATAACCCTTTGAGTAAGCAAACCTAGGCTGCAGATGTTACAGGATGTGGCATTATCTAAATAGGTACGATACTCCTCCTTATTCTCAGGATCGGAAGAACCGGCAACTCCCCCACCACACGGCACCAAAGAACCAAAAGTACCACCACCGTTACTGTTACTGCCAGAAGTTACTTTTTGTTGTGTTGGAGAAAAAGGATTACTTTTTGGGTTTGTCGCAAAATTTGAAGGGTTAATACTATATGGTGTCGGCGCGTAGGTATCACCCGGACCATACGTTTGCATTGGGGTGTTGGTACCACCTATTTCATATCCCTCGCCCGTACTATAGGTACCTCCTCCTGCACCAGTACCTCCCTCCGTCGTAACCGTCACAGAGGCGGAGCACGTTGCAGTTCCTCCGGGCCCAACGAAAGTACCCGTAAATACAGTAAGTGCCGCAGAAGTTGGTAAGAGGTTAACCGCACCATCAGTAGCCACATTGCCTATACGAGTAATAGTTCCTGAGGTTGTATATGTACTAGTCCAGCGTACCTGCACACTACCTCCCACAGTGATAGTGCGGGGGGTGACGATAATAGTGCACGTGGGAGTTGAGATAAGTGGTGGAGGCGTAGTAGTTTGAGTTTGAGCAGAAACAGAAGAAAAAGGTGCAACAAAAAGCAAAGCAATAACGAAAATAAAATTGAACACAGAAGTAAAATGAAAAAGCGTAAATATTATTCCGCGAGAGCGTACTTTCATGTAGTTATAATAGCATCCACTTACGTTACTGTAGTCGACAATACACATAAAATACCGTATCTTAGGAAATGGTCTTAGATTCTAAATTAAAAGTTATTAGAGTAGACCAAACGTTTTTAGGCACATAAAGCGCGTCGGTGGCGGAGTGGTCAATCGCAATTGGCTGTAAACCAATCGCCCTAGCGGCTACGGAGGTTCGAATCCTCCCCGGCGCACAAATTAGAAAAGCTGGCATTTTGCCGGTTTTTTTATTTGCGCCGGAAAAAGGTACTTGAGTACCTTTTGAGGAGGATTCGAAAGACGCAAGCATAATTTTGTTTTGACCATGTCAAAGGCAAAATTGCTGAGTCGGGGTAGCGCAAAATTTTCGTCAAGAAATTTAT
>JAYTFN010000104.1:0-1081 GCA_043734325.1 Candidatus Adlerbacteria bacterium | reverse complement strand
ATAGAGCTTATATCAATTCCTTCTCGTGGAGGGTCCGCCACCACGAGAAGGAATTGATAGAGCTTATATCAAAATCTACTACAACGAAAAGTCCGACCGAGGGGATACAATCAGATATGTCCCATCGTAGGTCGACACACACAGTGCCTGTTGGGCGCGGCTGAACAAGCTGCGCTCTCTTTCTTTTTATATACAGACATCGTAGGCTTATGTATATGAAGCGCGTCCTTATATTTTCATTGGCCTATTACCCCAAGGTGAGCGGGGCCGAAATAGCAGTAAAAGAAATTACCGACCGCATCCCACTCATGGACATAGAGTTCCATATGATTACGATGCGGTTCTCGCCGGAGGACTTTGTCGAGGACCAAATAGGCAATGTGCGCGTGTACCGCGTTGGGAAAGGGGATTCGTATGTATCTAAAATACTTTTTATTCCATACGCGGCACTTATGGCCGCCAAACTTCACAAGGAGAAGAAGTTCGACGCACTGTGGGCTTTGATGTCCTATATGGTGTTGCCGATAACAATGTTACGTATGGGCGGAGTCAAACTTCCGTATGTGCTGACGCTTCAAGACGGCGACCCGTTTGAACATGTGTTTAATCGCCCGCACATCCGCCCGTTTAAAAAACTCTTACTAAAAGGTTTTGCCGACGCGACCATTGTGCAAGTAATTTCAAACTATCTCGCCGGCTGGATGCAGAGCGTTGGGTACCAGGGTCCGGTGGAGGTAATTCCAAACGGTGTGGATGTCGAATTGTTTTCAAAAGCATTGCCGGTGTCAGAAGTTGAAGCAGTAAAACAAAAAATAGGCAAAAAAGAGGGAGAGGTGTGGCTGGTGCATACTGGGCGTTTGGTTAAAAAGAATGCACTTGATGTTGTTATTCGTGCGATGCCTCTTTTGCCGCTCAATACTCGTTTATTGCTTATAGGTAGTGGTGTTGAAGGTGGAGCGCTGAAAGACTTAGCAGACGAACTTGGCGTCACTGCGCGCATACATTTTGTCGGTAACGTCGAGAACAAAGAGCTACCTGCGTACCTCCAGGCGTGTGACATTTTTATACGCCCCTCGCGAAC
>JAYTFN010000103.1:0-3207 GCA_043734325.1 Candidatus Adlerbacteria bacterium | reverse complement strand
TCCATCTTCATTGAAATGGAATGATGCGGTAAGCGCTTTGCCTTCCAAAACGAGTGGGAGCCAATATTCGTCATCAATCCACATGCGTTCGTAAGGTATTGCCTCAAACGAGAACCATTGCGGCGCCATTTCATCACTCTCAATGGGTTCTCCTATCCAAGTATGCGTAGTATAGACGTTACAATGTATGTCCCAATCGGGCTTATTTTCAAATGAAAAGTTAATTTCGGCTGCTTCCTGAAGGTCTTTTTCTTGTACTACAACTCCTATTTCCTCATGCGCTTCACGCACAGTTGCAGCGGTAACGGTTTCTCCATGTTCGATTTTGCCGCCGACACCATTAAATTTCCCTTCACCAAAGCCTCTTTTTTTCATTGCCAAGCAAATTTTCTTTGACTCCGGTTTTATAAGGAAAAGAAGTGTAACGTTTTTCATATAAAAGTTTTTAGTACATTTCCTTTGCTAAAATTATTTTTTTCTGCTCAATTCCACCACGATTATAGCCGCCCATCTTCCCGTCACTTCGTATCACTCGGTGACATGGTATTTTAGGGTTAAAGTTATGTGACATAATGGTGCCAACAGCACGAGCGGCACCTTTGTTACCGGACTTCTCTGCCACCTCCTTATAGGTCATTGTTTTACCTTTTGGAATGGAAGAAACTATAGAATAGACGCGCATAGCAAATTCCGATTTAAAAACCTTAGCGGCTTTTTGTGGATTAGAAAAGTTTTCCGGTTGGTTCTGTTTCATTTTTTGTAGTTGTTGTGCGAGTGTACGTTTCTTTTTTTTGGAAAACTTTAATAGGAGTAGGAAGTGTAACAGGGGTGGTCGATCCGGGTATTTTACCCAGAGATAGCTTGACAGCAGTCCTATACGTACAGTAGTCGCAGGTGTTTGAAGATTTTGGAAGCTCAGCACCGTCAAGGCATTTTTTCAAGTCGACTAGCGTTTGTTCGATCCAGTCAGTTGAACCAACATATGGCACGAGAGTTAGTTCAAAATCAAGTCGGCCATCGAAGGCTTCCCGGTCTTTAGTTGCATTCGCATAAAACCAATAGCCGGTATGTGAGACGGTAAAACCATTCTGACGAAGAAGCCACTGGTATATTTCAAGTTGCCGTTTATAGCCTCGGTGCCAATCCTCGTCGAGAGATTCTATTTTCCCGTCCTTGCTCGTAGCTTTGTAGTCAATAACTATAAGTTCACCGTCTTTGTTAACCCATATGTCGTCAACTCCGCCACGTACTGTAAGACCTGTTTCTTTATGAACACACTTTACACCCTCGCTTAAGGCGTTGCGCCACTCATCCATACGCGCATGCTTAAGCGGCACTGCATCTAAGCCGTAGGCAGTGGCAAGAGGGTGCGGAGTTCCTAACGCGCGATAGGTATCCAGCTCTTTTTTAAGTAACGAGTCAACCGTCGAGTTTAAATTGAAAGGAAACCCGGGTGGGCGCGCAGTTCCGAGCTTATTATCAATATAAAAACAGCAAGCACACTCTATAAAAAGATCAATTTTAGAGCGCGACAAGGTCCAGTTTGGGCCTCCATAGTTCCAGTTTGGATTTCGGTGTGGTTTGTAGTACTGGCTCATAGTAGTCGGAAAAAGCTTCGACTGTGCCATTGTATCGTAATTTACAATCGCGCGAAACAGGCGAGTGCACCTATACAGGCAAATACGCACGAGCCTACAAAGACTAGTGCGTATCGCGTGTCTAGCGGTATTGTTACTACTTAGTTTCGAACTTTATCCACATCTGCTTACCGCTGGCGTCCGGGACATATTTCTCATCTGCTTTTGCAAATGTTTTATCTCCATTGTCTATCGCTGCGCTTACATAATAGGTTTTACCTGAAACTGTCGGGCGAAGAAGATGCACAACTCCCGAGGTATTTCCTTTAAAATAAAGTTCTGCACCAAGGATGCGTCCTGGTTGACCATCAGTGCTTTCATACACAATAATCCAAGTAGGCTGCGAGACACTAAGGTCACTAAAGGCTACTATACCACCTGCATCCTGCACAGAGGCCACAGAGAGCGTTGCGCTACCTTCCCTAGCAACAGTCGCAGGTGCGCCCACTGGAGTAGTAGCGGGAGCTGTGTCAGAAATACTAGTTTTTGAAGAAGTATCTATAATGGTCTCACTCGTCGAAGTAGCGGTTGATACACCATTTGAAGCCGAACGCTTATTAAGCGCTATAATACCCCAAGCCGCAAGCGCAAATACAACAATGATGCCAACGATAATTCCAATGACACGACCTGTAGAGTCCGTTGTTTGAGCAGCTGCGCTCACCACTTTTGAACTGCTAGAACCAGGAGGTGTGTTCTTAGTTTGCGTAGAATTTGTAGGCTGCGTCCAGGACAAGCCACTTTTAGGCTGGTTACTATTTTGTGAGTTCTGCTTATTCTGATTGTTCTGATTAGAATTGCTACCGTCCATAAGAATATTTGTGTTAGGAGTTAAAAATAAGTAATAAAATACACGCCAGAATTATATATCTTTCCCAGGCATGCACAATGCTCCTACTTCATCTAAAACAAAATTTGCTCGTTTCCCTCGAATTCCTGCAACAGCTAAAGCGTGTGAATTAAGTGATATATCGCTACATAGCACCATTTTTTTGCTCAGCAGGACTCCTTTTTCAATTTGAGTTAGTGTAGTCAGTGCCGTTATTGGATATAATTTGGCCATATCTATTCGCATATGTAAATCTCTTCCTTCAGGGTACTCCCAGCCCAAGAGTTCTAAGCCTGCACAGCTTGCGTATTGGATAGCCTTGCTTGTAAATTTAGTATTTGTTACCACCATGCCTTGTATCGGCACCATAGGCTTTGCTTTTTGTATGTCGTCTATACGCGCCTTAACGTATAAAACAGTTTTTAGATCAGTTTTATAACCGGGGTCATTGTGAAATTTTGCCTCAACAAATATTTTTTCTCTTTTTTTAGTAAGCACCACATCTACTTCGTGCTCTACACATCCGCCCTTAATTATTTGATCAATGCGCGCAGTGTACCCTTCGCTTTCAAAAAGTTTACCCAGGTATACCTCAAAAGGAAATCCTGACGGGCCAAATTCTGCAACGGCCCGCTTAAGCGAATATCGCGCAGCCACTCCTCGACGATAGTCCTGTAAAAAGGAAAATGCCTTGTGGTATATCTGTGAAGTAGGAATCCCGTTATACAGTATTTTTTGAAT
>JAYTFN010000102.1:0-15247 GCA_043734325.1 Candidatus Adlerbacteria bacterium | reverse complement strand
TCTGGAGTCGCGTCACGTCTCCTTTAGTTTTTGCGTCAGTTGAACCAGAGTACAGATTGTATGAAAGATTGACACATGACGGGTTAGTGCCCGCTGTTGTCTGCCCATTTAAGCTCCCTTGCACATTTGCAATAACACTCTGGTCTGCACCAAAAGACCGGAGGAGGTCGATAATGGCCAAAACTTGTTGCGAAGTAAGAGAGGAAGCTTGTGCCATCCCTGCAGTACTGAATAATAAAAGTGCGACTACTGCACCAGCTGCAAAACGAGCAAATTTAAAACGCATAAAATTATTATTTTTTAATGTAAGTTTAGTAACGATTATTAATGCACAAACAAACCATAACACCCCCCCACCGATTGGCAAGGGATTGGTGTTGACAAGTAATCCTTGTATTTTTTAATAAAAAAATTTTTACCCTACTATATGTGCTCTACCATTTGAGCGGATGATGACGTGGTACATAGCGTTTCCTATAGAAACTCGAGGTAGGCGATTTTATCACAGCATACCCATACAACGCTGTGTCTGATGCAATGTTTTGAGTTTGAGCCGTTGGTCGGAATCGGACCGACGACCTACGCCTTACCATGGCGTTGCTCTACCAACTGAGCTACTTTGGCACATATACTAACACACGCGACCCTACTTCTTCGAATCGAGAGCCGAAGGCCAGAATTGAACTGGCGACCTACTCCTTACCATGGAGTTGCTCTACCAACTGAGCTACTTCGGCAAAAAAATTATAACTTGCTACAGTACGCTTACACGGCTCCATGTAAGGGATTTATAAGTGTTAATCACCCAATGCTTGACATTTGTCAATAAAGGTAATATAACAATATATGACAGCACTGTTCATAAAGTACTACATTTGGTAGTTTCTTTCAAATCTTATAATCTGGAAACCTTGTGAATTCAGGGTAGCTTAATGTTGAGTTGATTAAGGTAACACAATAAAGAGCAATCATGAGCGCGTGGATCCACTTATTCGATGTGTAATAAAGTAGATAAAGGACCGTCTTTATAGTATGAAACAATTCCTATGAAACCAATAACACTAAGTATATTTTTTCCCGCATATAACGAGGCACTTAATATTCGCACTGCAGTTGAAGAGGCTGTTCGTGTTGCGTCAGATTCTCCCTACATCAGTAATTTTGAAGTAATAGTAGTTAATGATGGTAGTTCTGACAACACTCTTACTATCGCTCATGAGCTTAAAAATGAAAATTCACATGTTCGAGTAGTCGACCATGGTCAAAATCGTGGATATGGAGCAGCTCTTAAAACTGGCATAGCTGCTTCTAAAATGGACTATGTTTTTTATACAGACTCTGACCTTCAGTTCGACATACTTGAACTTCAACACCTCCTTGTACACCTTACAAGTTATGACGTTGTTATAGGCTATCGCGCTCCTCGTCAGGATCCGATTATGCGCCTACTTAATGCAAAAGTGTGGAATATACTTAACCGCACACTTTTTGGTTTACATATACGTGATATTGACTGCGCCTTTAAAGTATTTAAACGCGAACTCATTCAAAATCTTTCACTTCAGTCGCAAGGCGCCATGATAAGCGCCGAAACGCTCATCCGTCTTTCAAGGCAAGGGATAAAAATTAAAGAAGTGCCCGTGTCCCACCTACCCCGTATTGCCGGTTCTGCAACAGGCGCTAAGCCCTCGGTTATTATCCGCGCCATTCGCGAAATGATGAGCCTCTATCGAGGAGATCTCGGACTTATATCTAATAGTGAGGTATTAAAATTTATGGGAGTAGGTGTTATAAATACACTCTTAGACGCCCTCGCATACGTCGCTTTAACACGCGGCACCCTCGTGTTTGCTGATCATTTAGTTGCTGCAAAGTTCTTCTCGTTCTTAGTTGGAACCGTATCGAGCTTGCTACTCAACCGTTCATGGACCTTTGGGCTACGTTCACGTCTTACGATGGGCGAGGTTATACGGTTCTATACAGTCACATCGGTGAGTATCCTCATCAATGTTGCCTCAATGAACTTCCTCGTGAAGTTAGGTATGTACGATTTAGTCGCCCTCGCACTCACCACAGTAATTACGTTTGGTTTCAACTACACACTTCAAAAGCTCTGGATCTTCAAATCACAAAAAAAGGAATCCACATTTGCTCGCCAATCATGATAGTACGTATGAAAATTAAAGCACTCGGCATTTTTATAGCTATTAGCACACTCACGCTTTCTGCACTTATGGGCCCACTTTCTGCACACGCGAATGTATTAGCAAAAACAACACAGCTTACCCCTGAAACACTTGTCATACATGAAGTGATGACACCTGACCCTAGACTAACGCCTGACCAAAGTACCACTAATGCTCCTGCCACCGATTCTACACCTTTTTCAGACCCTTCTTTTCCTGTCTATATTCCCCCAACTGATGATGGAGCGCTTATCTTTACTCCAGCACCTTCACCAACTTTTGTTCCAGTGGAAACTACATTAGTACACACTAAAGCTACTTCTACAGCTACTTCTACAGCTACTTCTACGAACGCAACTTCGAGCATACCATTTAGCGGCACCCTAGTTGGCAACATGGGATCATCCGAAAATATTTATAATTCATTATATAGCTTTTCTCCTAGTATGACGCGCACCCTTCTTGAATTTGCGCTCGTACTTGGTGCATCAGGTTTAGTACTCGCACACAAACGCAGTCTACGCAGCGTATTTGCAAATGTATGGGACTAAGAATTACAGGATTTGTGCTGCTATGTACGGCACTCTTTATTGTAGCGACAGTGCTTTACCGCAATAGTGGACGTGCGGATATTCCACTTGTCTTTGCTCCAAGCCAGATACTGGACGCAACATGGATGCGCTACCGCGACGCATATGTAGAAAAAAGCTCAGGCCGTACCGTTGACCCTATGCGTGACAACGTCACCACGTCTGAAGGGCAAAGTTATACAATGCTTCGCGCAGTTTGGCTGGGAGACAAGGTGACTTTCGATCAGTCTTGGAAATTTGCTAAAGAATCTCTTCAGCACAAAGACGACTCGCTCTTCTCCTGGCTCTATGGCAAACGTTCAAACGGTTCATATGGTGTTTTAACCGACAAAGGCGGCTCGACTTCCGCGAGTGATGCTGACATAGATATTGCGCTTGCACTTATATTTGGCTACTCTCGTTGGCAACATCCTTTATACATCAATGACGCACGCGCCATTGTTTCAGATATTTGGGAAAAAGAGGTTATAGAAATTAATGGTACGTACTATCTTACTGCAAACAATCTTGGAAAGACTTCAACAACAAATACAGTACTTTTAAACCCTTCATATTTTTCACCCCACGCATATCGAATATTTGCGAAAATAGATCCAAAGCATCCATGGATGAAACTGGTCGATAGTTCTTACAAAGTATTACAAAAAAGTATTGTGTCACCTTTAGACGCCAGCCACGGCTCACTTCCTCCAGACTGGATTGCCCTTAATAAAAAATCCGGTGCCCTAAGCCCAACATACCAGACCAACCTGTCTACTAATTACGGCTATGATGCAATGCGTGTTCCGTGGCGCATAGCACTGGACTGGCAGTGGAACCATGACATGCGTGCAAAGGATGTGCTAGGCCACATGGTCCCACTTGCTGACTCTTGGGCTCAGAAAGGGATACTTACCGCAACATATAACCATTCCGGTGCTCCTGTCGAGACATACGAATCTCCGGCTATGTACGGCGGCGCTATTGGATACTTTATGCTGACAAACCCAAACGAAGCTAAGAAAGTGTACACAAATAAACTCGTCTACCTATTTGATCCAGACACAAATGACTGGAAAAGGCGACTATCATACTACGACGACAACTGGGCTTGGTTTGGAATAGGGTTATATAACAACTTACTACCGAACTTGAGCGTCAACTTGCCGACTACCGCATATAGCCATAAACCATAAATTATTAATTACTTAAAATCTGTATGACTTACGACATTGATGTTCGAAAAGAGTTCTTAAAAACTGAGTCGCCAAAAGCATTGATTCTTCTCAATGCCGTTATGGCACTGGTATATTTTTGCGTACTTGCGTTCCTGTTCCCTGCAGGAAATCGCATCCTCTTTTCTCTCCTCATTGCAGGAGAAGTGTTCCACGTCTGGCAGGTTCTTACCTTTCTTTATACGGTCTGGGACACAGACTACATGCCACATCGCGACGACTCCTATGCTCCAAGCGTAGATGTTTTTATCACAGTCGCAGGCGAACCTACCGAGCTTGTGGAAGAAACTGTGCAAGCGGCAAAGCTTATGGACTACCCGGCGTTTGAGATTCACATACTCAACGATGGGTATGTTGCAAAGAAGGAAAATTGGCGAGACATCGAAGCACTTGCGGCCCGACTTCAAGTACACTGCATAACGCGCACCGTCCCGGGCGGCGCCAAAGCTGGCAACATAAACAATGCGCTTCGCCTCACCGTAAACCCCCTCATTGCTATTTTTGACGCCGACCATGTCCCTCACAACGATTTCCTTAAAAAAACTGCAGGATATTTTGGTGGCGATAAAGTTGGATTCGTGCAAACGCCGCAGTTTTACAAAAACTATGAAGAAAATTATCTAACCCGCTCCACATGGGAGCAGCAAGAGCTTTTCTTTGGTCCAATTTGCAAAGGAAAAAATCGACTCAATGCTGCGACAATGTGTGGCACAAATATGCTTATTTCACGCCAAGCGCTTAATGATGTTGGTGGGATGTGTACCGAATCTATCGCCGAAGACTTTATCACCGGCCTTTTTATGCACGAAAAAGGGTACAAGTCGGTCTATGTACCGGAAGTACTTGCAGAGGGTCTCGCTACCGAAGACTTGGTCACATACTCTAAACAACAGTTTCGCTGGGCACGGGGCGCTCTGGATGTTATCTTCCGTTATAATCCGTTCTTTAGGAGAGGTCTTTCATTTGCGCAAAAAATTCAGTACTTCGCGTCTGCAAGCTTCTACCTCTCGGGCTTAGTTGTGGCATTCGACATGGCGCTTCCTGTTATATATTTCTTTACCGGTATGGTGCCGATAGAGGTTTCAGGCATGCTACTCGCAGGAGTCTTTCTTCCATATATGTTCCTTACACTGTACGTGATTCAACGTACCTCAAATTTCACCTTTACTTTCCAGTCGCTAGGCTTCTCGATGGGCGCGTGGAGTATCCATCTTAAAGCTCTCTACGCGGCAATTACCATGCAACGAAATGCGTTCCAGATCACGCAAAAGACTCGCATAGGTGGAGGTATTCAACCCGGCGCTGTCCGACTTGTACTGTGGCATAGCCTATACATTGGCATAGCGGTCGTGGGGATAGGAGTCGCAACATCTCGCGACGGATTCTCGGCATCGCTCATAAATAATGTGGCATGGGCACTCCTAAACGCAGTGGTATTCATTCCGTTCATCAAGTCAGCACTTTCGCCCAGTGCACCAGCCCGAACTATGCCAAACATACAAGAGCGAACTAGAAATATATTGAAAACATATGGTGAAATACGAAAGCGTTAAAATTTATTTTCTGCTCGGCGCCATGATGCTATTTTGCATTGGCCTTTCTATTGTCTTTTTTATGCAACAGAGCCTGCGATTGGATGAGGCACAAAGCCTTTGGCAGTCAAGCCGCAGCGCAGGCAACATCATCACTCTTGTCTCCCAAGATGTTCATGTGCCGCTCTACCACGAAATGCTGCACTTTTGGCGTTTGTTTGTCGGTGATTCGGTCACGAGCGCGCGAGCCATGTCGCTCTTCTTTTACGTGCTTTCCATTCCGGCAATCTATTTCTTAGGACGCCAAGCATACGGCCGTAACGTTGGACTCTTTGGCGCGCTACTTCTTAGCATATCACCGTTCATGAACTGGTATGGAAGCGAAATCCGTATGTATACCCTACTCACTTTCGTCACCATACTGAACCAATATTTCTTTGTTAAAATCCTCACCAAAGGTAAGTTGTTATATGGCACGGAGCAGTACAAGTCCTTGTGGTTAGGGTACGGCGTTACAGCCGTACTCGGCGTCTTCGTTCATTACTTCTTTTTCTTGAGTTTGTTTTCACAGGCACTATTTTATTTCTTACGTTCATCAATGTTCCCGAAGAAATCTTTTCATAATTTTATTATCGTCGTTGGTTTCCTCTTGGTTTTTATGGGTCCGTGGTTTGCCTTCGTCTTGTCCCAAGGACAAGCGGTATTTCAAACGCCGTATTTGCCGACTCCTACAACAGTTAACCTCTTTAGTACTTTCTCCCAATTTCTCTTCGGTTTTCAAAATGACAACCTCAATACTGTTTTCCTGTCGTTTTGGCCTATTACCATTATCCTTGGTTTCTTGGCACTTCGTCGTGACATGCGACTCTCGCCAGTCAGCGAGTACCTGTTGATTTCGGTTATTGTATCGATTACTACGGCTTTTTTCGTAAGTTTTATCGTACCGGTTTTCGTTAGTAGATATCTGATTTTTACCGTTCCAGCAATGTTTTTGTTGCTGGCAAGTTTATTTGAAAGTTATACTCCTCGTACAGCAATCTCTTTCCGCTTTGGTCTTATCGCGCTTATGCTGGTCATGCTGAGTATTGAGATAGTAAACCCAACCACGCCGGTTAAAGAAGACTATAAGCAAGCCGCACTGTTCGTGGCCGAGCACGCGACTGTTCAAGACGTAGTGGTCCTCTCCGCTCCTTTCACTATTTACCCTGTGCAGTACTACTACACCGGCACGGCTCCTCTGGTGACACTGCCTATTTGGGATCGGTATTCTCATGGTGGTACCCCAAGCCTGAAGTTAGAGGATATTCCAAAAGAAGTAGCCCAGGTTTCGGGCAGCTCGCAAAACATGTGGCTACTTCTGAGCTATGATCAAGGGTATCAAAAAAATGTACAAACATATTTTGACACACACTATCAACAACTACTTAAGAAAGATTTCTCTCCCGGCCTTGTTTTGTACCAATACAAACTGCGTTATGACACAACCGCCAACTCGCTTATAAAACCAACGACCACAAGCGCACAGTAACTAAAAAGCACCGGCATACGCCGGTGCTTTTTAGTTACTGTAGATTCGCCGCAAGAACCACCCAAAAACTTTTACTGCCCCGAATTGCGTACCAACTGGAGCGCGTAGTCTGCCCACCATTGGCCTGCGCCTGGGCCGCCGTTGCAGTTACCATCACTTTCCCCCGGCGTTTTCAGCCAAAGGAAGGCATCTATGCGCGGGTTGCCGGTCGAAGTAGTAGGTTTTACTCCAATACCGCGACCTTGCGGGTTGCACCACTGACCATCTGAGCCGGTACCGTTCCTTGATGTGTCTACAATATAGTGCGCACCACCTAAGGACTGGCTCACTTGATCACCATACCCGGTATTAGCAGCAGCCGTTTCAAAATTAGAAACATTTACCGCAAAGCCATTTGCAGCACCCACTCCTGCACTCTTTAAACTTGCGGCCATTGTGCCCGGATTCACCCAGCCCGAATGGCCTGCGTCGAGGTACACGGCGGTATTTGGATTTTTCTTAAGAGCTGAAACAGCGCCGGAGAGAAGAGAAAGTCGTGTTTGCTGATCACCGGAAGAAAGACAACTGATATCAGCCAGTGAATCCGGCTCGAGCACGACGATAGCTTTATTGCTTCCGATGGCACTTGCTATAGAGCCTACCCATGCACGGTATGCATCAGACGACGAAGCGCCACCTCTGGAGTATCCACCTGAGCAGTCACGACCAGGAATATTGTACACAACCATGACCGGTGTGGAGCCCTCTGAAGCGGCTGCGCTTATAAGTTGTTGTACGTCGTTGTACACATTACTATTCCAATTTCCGAACCAAGTTGCTGTAGGGGTGCCGGCTAATAGACGCATTGCTTGTGCGTCCGATGGGCGGCTACTTGCCCACTGGTCAGCTTGACGCTTCGCTCCTGAGTTTGAGTTTACATAGAGCGAGACACTGCCGAGTATCGCTCCCGTTGTACCCGAGAAGGAAATAACGGGAGCTGGAAGCACGGAGGTGTCCACCCGCGGAGGTACGGTTTGCGAAGCGGTGACTACTGATCCTGATGTTGTCAATATATTGTTTGTACTAGCAACTGACACTTGCTCAGTCATCTGCCCTACTATGTTACCGCTTTTATCTTTTGCAATAAAAGTAAGGGTATAGGGTCCGGTCCCGCGCCAATTCCAACTAGCAACATTCACCATCATTTCTTTATGGGGATAATCAGTCGTACTGTTGCTCATGAGCGATAACTCACGATTGTCTACTTGCCAAAACATATCGTACTGGTCAAGCGCCATATTTTTAACTTCAGCCTTGAATGGCTGCGAACCTGCAAGATTAGAACCCGCAGTTGGCCACCACACCCTAACATCTGCAGTTAGTGTCGGTGTTTGCGACAACGGAGCGTCTGCAATTGAAGGCTGAATTGGTGATGCTACTTGCAGTGCCTGCGGCTCCGGCAAAGCTACAGTTGGAGCTGGCTGATTTGCGTCCATAACCAGGCGTACGTCACTGGCAGCACCTGAGTCAACGTATAATGTAATCGACCTCTGCGAGATTACCGCTTCTCCTTTTTTTGCTACGAACGTTATTTGATATTGATTATTCGTGCGCCAATTCCAACCGGTGACATTGACCGCCGCCTCCTTATGCGGATACTCCGTGTACGAATTGTTCATTGGGTTTAGTGAACCACCATCTACTTGCCAGTACATGTCATACTGTTCAACGTGCATATTTTCAACCATTGCCTTAAATGGTTGCAGCCCTTGTACATGAGCACTTGAGGTCGGCCACCATATGTTTAATGTATCTGCTGCGTGTGCTGTGTTAACTGGAGCCGTTCCCAAACCCGAACCGTATACCCCATACATGACTAATGCTACAAAAAACATAAGCGTGCACAGGCTATAGAATATTGAACGTTGTACCCGTTTAGATACATACGTTATAGAGTAAACTTCTTTTCCGACAATCATTTTTAATTTCTAGATGTGATGAGTAAAGGTACTTGAAAAGTGTACGGGTACGTACCAGTTGACTGCAACGAGAAACGTGTCCTCCAGTTAATTTTGTTAAAAAAACAGTTACGCTCAACTACATAATACCTTCATGAAAATGAGTGAATTGTTCAGTTTAAAATGTTAAGTGTTCATAAAATAGTGTTTTAAAAGTTTTTCCGTCTAGTCCAATAATAAATTTTCGTTTTCATATATTAACTCAAGAGTGAGATTAGTGAGCATTTTTGTATCTGTACTCTAGGGTCTACTTTAGTCCCATTATAGAGTGCACCAACTGTAAAAAGAGAGTGGCTATTGCTATAAAAAAATTAACAATAAGGTCTAAGAAGCGGACGAGATATACCAAAATAGTGTTGAGAAACGCGAGTAGTATTTCCATACTATATATACTACCACCAACCGCGCCATAGTTTCTATATCCCGTAATTAAATATAAAAAAACACTACTAGTAAACTTTCGCTGTAAGGTAGTTACAATACCTCTAGTTATTACTAATTTTGATAGATAATTTCCTTTATTCTTTCACTATATCGAACGTACATAAATGAAGCTAATAGGGCTATCGCCCCAAATACAATGGAAGCAACGATGCGATATATTTCACCTAAACTCCATACTTCAAAAAATATTTTACTTGCCGTAATAAAAAAGAATAGTAACCCCAAGAGGCGCACAACCCTTACTTTTGCTATAAATCCTACCGTAATTAAAAGGATAGAATATATTGACCAAAATATAGATATAACCGTATTCCGTTGATTACTCAGGTCACCAACAGCTACGCTATTGTATGCGTCTCTTGTGATAACACTTACATTATTTGCATATATCGTTGAAATTTCATTAGTAACTATAAATATACAAAGTGCATTAGCGATAACAAAGTAGAAGTTTGCTAAGGTTCCACTGGAGCCATCTTTAAAAATGCCGGAATTTTTGTAATATAGATACGTAATAAAATATGCAGCACAAATTGCAATAATGAATAACACAACGTATTCATTAAAAAACGGCGGATTCGCTGTTTTGTTTCTACTTATATAGTCAGCCGTTAACACACTAACGCCCAGTATATACACAATGCTTCCAAACCACTGGAAACTTTCTTTTTTAAAATTGAAGGCCACTACATACAGTAAAACCGATTCGAGAATCCACGCAAGTGACATCCACGGATGTTCCAATTTATACGCGATAGAAAGAGTTAGAAATAAAGTACCGATGCCCGTATAAAATTTACTGACCAGGTTACTTGGCAAGATTAAGTGCAAGTGAAACGCAAGTCCGTAATACACTGCACTTAACGCAAGCGCTAGTAACCAGATGGATTCATGATACAGAGGCTGGAGCAATAGGAATGCAGCGCCGAAATAACTTATCGCGTTCCATAGTGCTAGCGCTACGTTCCATTCCTTTGTTTTTCCGCCATTTATAATCAAATAGACGCTCGGCACAGCCAGAAAAATAAAAAAGAATAGTGTGAGGAATGAAAAAGCTACAGGTAATTGGGTTGGAGTGTAAAAATTAAAATACCAGAGAAGATATTGCACACTGGTTCCTATAAACAATAGAGTTGAGAGTAACGTCCACTTTTTTACTACTGAAAGTACGATAATCGCTATATCTAGAATCGCAATATAGGTAAAAAGAATGTACGGGTCATTCTGACCTGTCGAAATTAAATAGGGAGCACTAAAACCGCCTACCACCGCAAGCACGGCAAGTGACAGCGAACCGTTAACAATACTAAACGTGACCGCAAGCATAGTAACAAAAACCATAAGTAGGAAAGCGATTGCTGAGAAAAAAGATGGTAGACAGTAAAGCCTGCAAAAAAACTAACGTAGAGTATGGCAATTCCCCCACCTACGAGGAGATACGCAAATTGTGCATACTTTGACCATAGGTACTGCCCTGCCGCTATACATATTGAACCAGTCAGAACACCAATGAATATTCTACCCACAATTCCTATAAGATTCGTATCGAAAGCATATTTAACAAAAAAACCCACACCAACAAAAACCGCTACCACACCGACCCAACCGAGCCATTTGCCGCCACTTGCCTCATCGAACCTCTCGGGAGGTGTGTGTGTGTGTGTGTAAAACTGCGACTACGGGTATAGGTGATAGCACTTCAGAAGTAGCGGATTGTGTTACTGCATGAACTTCTTCTATGTTCGGGTTTACTGTTGGCAGAGAAATAGGGGCCGTAGCGTTTTTCTTAGTTGAAATTGTATCTTCAAGGGCTGAAATTCTTCCTTGTAAATAAAAGAAACCGATAAAAAATGCAGCAATTAAAATTATTTCAATCATGATATGTTCATTAAGTATACCACTTACATTTAAAGAGAACTCAACTTATAACCTCAAAGAAACGTCACTCACCATAGCGCAAGGAAAACCAGGATCGCAAAAAGTAACGTGCTGTACTCTATATAGGCAATGAGGTTGGGGCGTATGCAAAATCGAACGGTGGTCGTAAGGCATGCGCCAAAGGAACGGTAAAATGTCCACGTCGGGAAGAAGCGCGCATAGTATACCTAATAAAATAAAAGGTACGTGCAATGGCACCTCGAAAAAATAAAAAACTACAATAGAAAGTAGTATTCCTACCCCAACGTCAAGTGGCATACCCGAAGTATACACTTTGGTTTACCACACGCCTTTATTGCCCAGTTACCGCAAACCCATCGGGTTTTCACCGAGTGTATTGATTTTAAACACAACCTTTTTCTTTATTAAAACGCCCATTTCTGAGGAATTTTCGCAAGCGACGGGACTTTTTCCTTACGGGAACAGTACGGATCTCACTTTGCCCTTCGGGCTCGTTGTGACCTCCCGAAGGTTAAACCTTCGAAGTCTACACCTCGGTGACTTGTCAAGTAGTTTAGAAACCAAGCAACCTGCTTTATTTAGTACCGCCGTTGAGATATTTGTTATGTATATCTTGAGCATCATAATTGGGATTATTCCAGATAATTACAAATGTTTTTGGATCAGCATCCATAACTACTTTTCCTTGAAAATATACAGCTCGAGAATCCATAGCGTAATCTTCAGTTAAGACCCTAAAACTACTTCGATCTAATACGTGAACCAAACTATCAGTTCCATTTGTTAAGTAATACATCTTGGAAATATCTTCAGTTTTTTTAGCATAATGAGAAGGTACCAACCTGCCGTCGCTTGCAATATAGTTAATTTCAAGGACCTTGTTTTTTGTAGTAATATCAATGGGGCCAAAGCCGCCCACGGCTCCATCATCACTTAATTTTTTAGTTTCTTTTGTTTTAATATTTACTTGCCACACTCGGCCGCTTTGGGTTACAAGCGTAAGCACATCCCCATTTTGAAACATGTGGCTCATAGTATCTTCGCAAATAGAGAAGGTAGCTATAATTTGGTCGATTTTATTAACCGGGTACACTATCACCTTGCCACAAAAAGATGAGGAATTACCTATGTCTTTATAGGCAAATTCCTTTGATTCTAAACTCTGTTCTAGTGCCTTTTTTGTTTGCTGAGGCGTTGCTGGGGAAAAAAATGCACTCTTTGTATTAGAAAGAGCTTGAGTGATTGGTTTTTGAGAATAGTTATGAGTCGTTTGAGCAGTCGAATACATATCTCTTAGAGCCAGCTCGTATTGTGTTCCAAAGTAAAAAGAAAGGGCTGGCACAACTCCCACAAATAAAATAATTGCTCCCAGCTTAGAATACCAGGTTACTTCATTCCATTTTACTTTCGTTATTGGTTGCTGTTCGGGCATGAATAAATTGTAGCATCTTTTGACCTAATTATTTTTGCTCGACCCAGTGTTTAAACTGAAATAATCAAAAATAATGATCGCAGCCTTAGCAAAGCAGTTTGCTTACTGCTACCGAGCAAACAAAAAAGTCCCCCCCATCGGGGACAATTCTATTATTTGCGCAAGAGACGGGACTTTTTCCTTACAGGAACAGTATGGGTCTCACATCTCACTTCGCCCTACGGGCTCATTGCGATATGTTCAACCCTTTCAAGTCCCTCGCTGAGTGGAATCTTCCACTCAGCGCTCTTGCTTCGCATATAAAAAAACTCCCTAACGGGAGCTTTTTTATATGTTGCGCAAGAGACGGGACTTGAACCCGCAACCTCCGCCGTGACAGGGCGGCGCTCTAACCAGTTGAGCTACTCCTGCAAACAGGTACACCATACCGCAAAAGACGGGTAAGTGAAACCTTGTGTCGGCGGAAGGACTTGCACCTTCGACCTTGGGTTTATGAGTCCCATGCTCTAACTACCTGAGCTACGCCGACATATATCGCCCCAGCTAAAAGCTCGGTCGTACGCCCTACCCTATCATTTTTAGCCCCAGAGCTCAACGGCTTTTGAGCTTGTCGTAAACATAGGCGTACGCAATAAGCGAAACCGGTAGTGTTACCAAGACCCCGACAAGAAACAGTAAAGTCCCAAAAATATTAAGGAGTATCACTATACCCAAGAATACGAGCAATTTTAAAAAAACTCCTTGGGTCATAGTACGACTATCACGCAGGCTTTGCACAACTTTCGACCCATCTATAATCGCAAAGCGTACCATCGACAATCGGACAAACAAGTAGAGGGTCGCACCAAGACCAACAAGCATTATGAAAGTAGCAATTACAATTTGATAGACATGCATTGAAACCAAAAGTTGATGGACACTTGCGGAAGTTACCTGTCCTACGGTTTGATACTCATACATTGGAGTGAAGAGTTGATAGAAAGCTGCGGAGGTTATGTGCCCTCCTGTAGCGACTATAAAAAGTGCGCACACAAGTCCCGAGACAATAAGTGGAAATAACGATACGATTGCAGTAATCATTCCTGCGACAGTGAACTTTATCGCAAATCGCCAATCCGGCATAATCTCGCGGTACTGCACCTCCTCTCCACGCGCGAGCTTGAGCGTAATTATCATTGCTCCGACAGAAACAAAAACAGTAAGTATGGTGAGCACAGTGCTTGCGAGCCCACCTAACAAAGAGTGTACGAGTGTTTTTTGAACAATAGCATCTGCAACCTGAAGTGCAAGCAAAGTCAGCACCACCTGAAACACTATAGCGCTATGTGCGCGGGTGGTGACCCAACCAAACAGGATCGCTTCCCTTATAGAAAAAGGAGTATTCATATATGTGTAATTGTAACTAACGTACGTGTTGCGGGGGCCGGAATTGCACCGGCGACCTCAAGGTTATGAGCCTTGCGAGCTACTACTGCTCCACCCCGCTGTGTTGAGCTTACGGCTCTGAAGCGAACACCCTTTACTCCTCTCACTGCACTAGTATATCAAATATAGTCAAATTCTTCAAATACACGGCGATACTGGTCTATCGTAGTGCGCACGTCTCTTTCAGATAAAGGGAACGCTTCGCCTAAATGAGCTATTGCATTTCGCATACGATGCGCTTCCCATGCCAAATCAAGCGTGGTGAACTGGAGTGGGTTTGCATGCTTGAGCTGCTCGCCCAGTGTGTCCCCCGGGTACCCTTTGTCCTTTAAAAGCGACGCAAGGATGATATCAGCCTCGAGTATTGCACGACGCCATTCGCTATCATTTTTTGAACTGGTGAGCCCAAGTATCATCTCCCAACGGGGGTTCTTTGCAGACTTTTCTTGCTGCTGTCGTTTTGCTATTTCTTTTTCCTGTTTTAATAAAAAACCAAAGTGCTCGACTTGTATTATGCGAATACGGATGAACACCAGAGTCACCAACAATACAACTGCGGCAACCATTCCTGCAATTGCTACTGTTTCAATTAAAAAACGAAAAATAGTCGGCACTCCATGTAAATCTACGGGGTTCTTTGCCAAAATATCAAATATTTTAACAAAGATATATTCAATATTTAGGCTAGGAATCATACCCTTCTATTTTACCCCAGGTTTTGTCCTTCGGGTACAGTACTTAGTTTAAAAACCGTATAAAGTTTTTACTGCAGGAGTTCAAATTCTTTACCTATATCAAACAGTGTTTGCTCCCCGCCATGGGCTGCAGTGAACTGTATACCCACGGGAAGCTTTTTTCCTTCGCGCTCTACTGTGCCCATGGGAATAGAAATCGCGGGATGTCCCGTTAGGTTGGCGGTCACCGTGAATACGTCCATCAAATACATGGAAAGTGGATCGGACTTTTCTCCCAGCTTTGTAGCAGGACAAGGTGTCGTTGG
>JAYTFN010000101.1:0-2531 GCA_043734325.1 Candidatus Adlerbacteria bacterium | reverse complement strand
GTAGCGTATCATCGCAGCCTCGATAATACGAATACCCGTACCTTTTTTAGTTGCTGTATATATACCCTCTTTAGATTTTAAGAGCATTCCTTCTTTTTTAAGTTTTACAAGCTTTAGCGTAAGCGTACGGGTGGAGATCCCGTCGAGCCAACGCTCTAACTCACAAAAACGCTTTGGTCCCTCTGTCAGCGCCCGCATAATTAAAATGGTCCAAGTGTCAGAAAGAAGCTCGGCTGTTTGCGTTAGCGGGCAGCTGGCTTTTCCTTGTGTATTTTTTTTAATGTTCTTTTGACCGCATGGCTCCTCGTTTTCCATAATACTGAAATAATACCATACTGGCAGTACTTTACAAGGTAAAGTACATGTTTTCGAGTGCTTTTTATACTTTACTTTGTAAAGTATAAACTATATATTATAAGTTATTATAGATAATATATTTAAATCATGTTGAAATTAAAACTTATACTTGGAAGTACCCGTCCAAATCGAACCAGTGAAAAACTTGTGCCGTGGCTAACAGATTCTATATTAAAAAAAGGTGGTTTTGAGATAGAGGTTTTGGATTTACGCGACCATGCGCTCCCTTTTTATGATCAAGCGACTACACCGTCTCAAGTAAAAGATGGAAATTATCCGACAGATGCCGCAAAAGCTTGGGCAGCAAAGATAGCTGACGGAGATGTGTTTTTAATTATTTCACCTGAGTATAATCACAGTTTCACTGCAGTTCTTAAAAATGCACTAGATACCGTATATGCCGAATGGAATAACAAAGCTGTTGGTTTTGTTGGATATGGGAGCGCCATGGGAGCTCGTGCCATTGAACAGTTGCGGATTGTAGCGGCAGAACTTCAAATGGCTTCTGTCCGGCAGGGCGTTTATATTCCAGCACCATGGGCACTAACGGACGAAAAAGGCGCGCTTAAAGACGGTGTGCTCGAGCAGCATACTCCCGCGCTCAACACATTGTTGGAGCAGCTAGCAAGTTGGGGTTCTGCACTTGCAACAACTCGTAAGTAATATATACGAAAATATAAAACTCGATCGCTCACTGGTGGTCGAGTTTTTTATTTTAGGCTGACAGTTTTTTAAACTAAAATTCTATGTTTTAAATGCATAAGACCTAAATTCCAGCGATTGAGTGTACCCACACGTATGGAGCGAATATTAAAATACCGATTATGGTTGCAGCTATGGCTGTTAATAAAACTGCGCCCGCTGCTATATCTTTAGTGTCGCGCGCATACGGGTGGAACTCAGGCGACGTCAGATTAATGTCTATTTCGATTGCGGTATTAAACACCTCAGCCGCTAACACCGAAGTTGCAGCCAAAATTAAAAGTATCCAGTCTATATGTGAAATCTCGTAAAAGGCCCCTAATGTAACCGCTAACGCTAATATCAGTAAGTGAATCCAAACGTTGTGCGTGGTCTTAAGTACAATCCATAATCCACGTCCTGCATAGGTAAAACTTTTGGCGCGTTTCACTATTGAAAATCGCTTCTCTTGCGTTACCTTTTCCACTCATTAAGTATACAGTAGAAAATATTTTTACTCTTGTGGCAGGTATGGTAACGGAGTGTGTACGTTATGCGAAACAAAAGAAGGTTAGGCGTATATAAACACTTTTCAAAATTTTAATTCACGTTTCTACTTAAGCCATCGACTGTATCGCACCAAAGTCATCTGTAGATTAAATGACTAACGTTTAAGTGCTCAACTCTTTTGTGATATAGGTAAAATGCATCTCTGACACAGGTTGAACAGAGAGACGCGAACCGGTTTCGCGCACGCGCATGCCTTTGAGATTCGGATCGTTTTTTATGAGTGCCAAAGAAACCGGCTCTTTGAATTTTTTAACATAGGAAACGTCCACACAAAACCAAATTGGCTTTTCGTATGTTGCTTTTGGGTCGAAGTAGTTGCTTTTCATATCAAACTGAGTCACGTCGGGATGCGCTCGCTTCGTCACTTTTGCCAGACCATAGATACCGTTTGGTTTAGCGCTCGAGTGATAAAAGAGCACACCGTCGCCGACCATCATGTCCTTCATAAAATTACGCGCCTGATAGTTGCGTACCCCGTCCCAAGTGTCTGTCTTTTTCTTTTTCAGAGCGTCAATAGGATACGAGTCACCTTCAGATTTCATCAACCAATATTGCATATAATATTTTAGAAGCTACAGATGTTTAGAATCAATAAAGGTATTGTACATCGACTTAAAAAGACGCGAGCAACTGCTCGAACCATAATCCATAACCTTTCGACGACGGGTGGAAGCCATCTTCAGATAGGTACACATCGGGGCGAAGCGAAAAGAGGTCTACTGCCGGAACTTTGTAAAGGTTAACGTAGGTAGCATGATGCGCGGCAGCGACTCCAGCAAATTCGGCATGAAACTTCCCGTTGACCCATGTATACACCGGGCGAATGAACCAGGGGAATAGTGTTGCGGTACCCATATTACCGACCGACATCACAAACACTTTTTTTGCTGTAGGTAGTACTGCGAGCGAGGCACCAAGGGTTA
>JAYTFN010000100.1:0-24470 GCA_043734325.1 Candidatus Adlerbacteria bacterium | reverse complement strand
TGTTCAAGAAAAATTCTAACCAAGGAATGATTGAGACGCTTTCAGTCTTTAATGTCTTCTGGCTTTTGCGGAGGGCAACGTAATATTCCGCTTTATTATCTTCGACAAGTTTTTCGTGAGAGACATACGGCGTATACGCGTAGCCCGCTTGCAACATGAGCAAATTTGTCAGCACTCGTGAGAGGCGCCCATTTCCATCCTCGAAAGGATGAACAGCAAGGAATTCGACCAAAAAATTTCCAATTACAAGAAGTGGGTGAATTTTCTGAAGAGCCAATTCCTCCTTCGTCCATTCAACGAGTTCCTGCATTTCTTTTAACGTGAGATACGCTGGTGTTGTGTCGAACAATGTGCCAATTGTTTTCCCGGTACCGTCAACCATCATCACTTTGTTTTCCTTCTTTTTGTACTCTCCCCGATGCAACTCATCTTTCTTTACATACTTCAGTAGTTCTTTATGAAAATGCTTTATGGTATTTTCTGAAAATGGAATGTGTTTCCATGAATTAAAAACGTTTTCAAGTAATTCGTAATATCCCTGGACCTCTTGCTTATCACGATCGGCGAATTTCTGCATTGAGAGCCCTCGCATGAGATTTTCTACATCTTCGTCAGACAACTTTGCGCCCTCGATACGAGTTGACGCACCGGTTGACGTCACCAATACAGACCGTTTGAGTCTCCCGAGCGCATGCGGATTTAACTGTGCGCCGCCAATCCACTGGCCTTTTAGTAGATCAATATTATTAATGAGTGACCATATGTTTTCCGGCAAATTCTTCAAATGTTTTTGTACGTTATTGATCATATGGTTTTGGAATCTAATATTGCATGTATGTGAGATTATATTAGATATCATACTATAATGCAACAGTTAGTTGAGCAGAAAGAATATGAATATGGGGGAATATGGGGACTCCCTATTATCCTCTACTTAGTAGACTTGTTGGTAGCAGAGACAGGAACATTAATAGACTACGCTTTCCTTGTAGACACGGCGCATTTCCCGTACAATTTGGTATATACGATTGAGCGGAACTGTTGCTCTAGACCATCCAGTCGGCTCAATGTTCCCCAATCGTTACCGCCCCTACTATATACTTTAGTTATTACCTGTTAAGTTAAAAACAATATGGAAAATTTTGAAAAAAAGTCACCACCTGCTGAAAAACCTATTGACACTGAGCCTACGATAAAGGAACAGAATCCAATTCAAGAACCGGCAGAAAAGGAACCTACTACACTCGAGCATTGTATGGAGCTTGTTGAGAAACTTGAGAGTACCGGATGGTTCTCTCCTGGCACAAGCCAAAAAAATGAACTATATAGGGAACTTGAAAAACTTGTACCTACTTTAGGTGAGGACTTTCAAAAAATCTACGAACACAAACTTATTGAAGCTGCCGAAGGAAAACTTGGCGAGAAGTCTGACGAAAGACCAACCGAAAGAGCTTTACTTGAAGCACTTGAGGAATTTGTAAAAAATCACTCGCAGAGCCACTAGTCCTGAGGTAGTGACTCTCGAAACTCTTTAAATGCGGCTATTTCAGTTGTTATGGCTTGCTGTGTAAGCGACTCAAGGTTAGGGACTTTTTCTTTTATAAAAGTTTGCATACCAGAAGCCTCGTGCTTTTCGTTTAGCGCTTCAAAAGCACTCCTATCCACTTCGGACAACTGCGCATATATAAGCATGGTAAGACGCTGGAGCGCTAACCCGCCTATTTCATCTATGACTGCTACCTGAATCTCAGGCGAAGCATCCGCAACACCTAACTGCTCTGCTAGCATCGCTTGTATTTTTTCTATTGGCATAAGTATATGTGTAATTTGATTTGATAATTATGTACTTACCGTACGAGTCAAAATTCCCTTTTCAAATCCTGCTTTTATAATCTGCTCTACAGTTGAGTTTGTTGCACTTATATCGGGAACGGCTTGCAAAACTCTTGCAATGTCAGCTTGCACACTTGCTAGCGTACTCGGACTTACTAGTGTACTTACTTTTATAGCCCCTTCCGGTCCGGTTATATCAGATATTTGCAACGGAGCTATTGCATCCCAACCACCCTTTACATCACCTCCAAATCCGAAAAATGATATGAAAGCACTTTTTTGAGGAAAATAGTCTTGTACAAACGAGTTAAATGCTGGAGTGTTTGGAGTCTGTGCCACAACATTAAGGAATTCTGGAATTTCTTTGTCCAAGGAATCTACCGGAGGAACATATGGTTTGACACTAGGTGGACTAGTAGCAACACCTTCGCCCGTGTCAGAGGGTATTACAATTGAGTTTGGAGTGGGTGCTAAGACACCACTCGGTTCGTTATGAGTAAATCCGTCTGGCCACGTATTTGAAAATGCATCTGCATGTACTCCAAGTGGGGGTACGCCAAAACTTGAGATTGGTGGCACCGGTGGGGTTGGCATTAGGGGTTGAACACTGCCAAAGCTAAGTGCACGAGTGTGCCATTTTGCCATTTCCTCGGCAGGCGGCAGGTGTATGACGGTGCCAGGTTGAATTTTTGCTATATCTTTTATATCAGGATTGAGCTCGGGGTGCGCACGGAGATACTCTTGAACGTTACCCGTCATGTTTTGATGGCCTTGAGGAGTAAGGTCATCGGGCAAACTCTTAAGTATTTCCTTCCATGCATTGCTATCCTTGGGTACCGTGACCTCATGCGCAAAAGTTAAAGCCTCTGGCACTGCGGGCACCGCTGGCTCGACGTCAAACCCGTTGCCATACTCACTAAAAGGAAACGAGACTGGCCCCGTATTTAAAACTGCACCTGGATATACGCCAGGCGGTGATACGTTAAAATTTGAGATTGAATCGGAAGGAAAAGCAGTACCCGCAGCAGCTCCCATTTCTGAAGCATCGGCAACCACGCCAGAAGGGTCAAACTGCGATGACAACCAGCTACCTGCCAAGCTCAATTTATGACCTAAAAACTCTCCTGCACCAGTTTGACTCATTATCGTTGGCATAAAACCAACAAGTACGGCAGCCGTAATTCCCGAAACAAGGTGGCGGTTCATTCCTATTTCCTGTTTTTTACCGGTTGCTTTTTTCCACGCCCATCGCGACACTTCCTCTCCGGTTACGAATGCTGCAACAGATGCCACCACGCGACTTACTGTTGACCCAGCCAAACCAGCGGAAAGCAACGCCACCCCTAAAGCACCGCCCGTGAATACACCGCCTGCAACTGATAATCCCATCATACTTCCGGCAAATGCTACTTTTTTCCAGGTTTTTTGATTTTTGTACCATTCTCCAACAGAACGAACAAGTGTTAAGCCTTTTTCACCTCCACCTTTCTCTATTAGTTCAGTGGCAATTTGTTTCTGACGCTCCTGAGTGTGGTTATTAAGATTTTCAGGTGTTATCGGCGGTAATGGTTTTTCTAATGTAGGGTTTTCTGCATTAAGAATAGCGTTTCCAAAATCTTCTCCTTTTGGCTTCTCCACCGTATCATTAGCAATTGTCAGCTTCAGAGCTTCGTCTGAGTCTGTGGGATTAACTGTCTGTGATAGCGCCTTTTCTCCTGTTGCTTGTGAGCCCATTGCAGCAATAATGTCAGCTCCATGAAACTCTTTCCAAGCGTCTTCTTGAATTTTTCGTTTTGACTCCTCCAGAGCTTCGTATGAGTCTGCGGGATTAGCTGGTGGCGACTTCTCACTATTCAATTTCACATCAGACGGACCTTTTGGTGTTGAGGCCCTTCGTTTTGGTGCGCTTCGTTTTGGTTCTTTTCCTGCTTTTTCCATATAAAATTATTTTTGCTTATGGTAATTGTCGTATGAATGTACTGTTGAGTCAAGGTGTAGTCTTGTAGAACCATGTCAAACCAAAGACTGCATAAAGCGGTGTTATGGCACTAAACTTTTTGCTAGTTCCGCTTCTATTTCTGCTCGAGGGCGGCCATATTGGAGGTATGACAGTTGGCGGATACGGTCTATATGGAGCATATTACCTGCTTCAAAGGGTAGTGTTTCGATGTTAAATGGGGTGGCGGGGCGGCCATGTACCAAAAGTCGAATGTAAGCATTGCGATTGTCGATGTTCATTAAGTCATGCTGTTTAAAAGTAGGAGCAAACTGCTTTTCTAAAAATTCAGCATCCGTCGCTCCCACGCGAAAAGCACAAATTGAACCAACGTTACCAAATACTGCATCGCGTATTTCCTCGGTTAATTGGGATATAAACTGGTGCGCGACGGTCATGGATAGTTTATATTTTCGCGCTTCGGAGAAAATAGTTGCAATTGACGGCGTTGTAAAGTTTTGAAATTCGTCTATATGAAGATAAAAAGGTGGCAAATCTTTTCCCACTGAGTCGGCACGCGACAATGCGGCAAGAAGGAACTTTCCGACAATGACCAAGCCCAAAAGATTTGCATTTAACTCCCCTATACGACCCTTGGCCAAGTTCACTAATAAAATTTTTCGGTTGTCCATTATGTCGCGAAAATTAAATGATGATTTTTGTTGCGCTATGATAGGGCGAACTATTTCGTTTGTTGTAAAGGCATCAAATTTGTTTGTCACATACGGCGCATAGTTCTCGAGCCCTTGGTCACCGGTAGTCTTCATGGCAATGTCCTGCCAAAAACGCAGTACTATCGGGTTTTTACATGCAGCAAGTTTTTTTGCACGAAAATTCGAGTCCGAAAATATCCGCGATATGTCCATGAGAGTATTACCAAGCTCCGGCGCCTCCATCACGAGAAGCGCTGCATTTCGGAAGTATTGTTCAAACGCTGGTCCCATACTTTCAGGTACCGCACCGAAAAGCTTTTTGAAAATACCGAGAAGTTCGTCTACTACAAGCGTCTTTTGTTCCGGGTGCGCCGGGTCATACTCCATCATATTAAGTCCCATCGGGCGCTCTGTAGCGCCGGGGTCAAAGTAGATAACGTCTTTAAGCCGCTCTGGAGGAACTGCCGATAGAATGTCGAGCACATCGCTGCCGTGCGGGTCTATCATGCACACGCCTGCTCCGGAGCGAATGTCGTGCAAAATAACATTCTTCAAAAGCGTGGACTTACCGGTACCGGTTTGACCGATAACATACAAATGACGAAGTCTATCATCAGGAGAAATCCGAATTTCTTTTGCTGTACCGCGGAAATTGTTTACTCCCAGGACTGCGCCCTCATGCCCCAACTCGGAAGGAGGAGGAGCCACGCTGCTTTTTTCCTGCTTTAACTCCGGTGCAGCAGTTTTACTGTCGACTCCAGGCAGGTGGGCTAGCGTTGCCAACTCCGTTGTGGACAGAGGCAAAGCAGCGCTTTCGTCGAACAAACGGTATGAGAATACCTGTGTAAATTTTTTAATTTTACGCGCTGGCACTTCACGAAAAACGAGGCTATTGCCTGCAGTATCCGCGAATTGCTGAAACGGCGCTTCAATATCTTGCAATATTTCATGCGCACGATTATGAGTAGCACCGGAAGTTACTATACGGACGTTTGCAAAAAATATAGGGCTAGCTATTTTACTTTCGATATTTTTAAGACGTGGATCGTCAGGTCGGAGTTGTTGATGTTCCAGCGCCTTCGTCGGTTGCGAAAAAACCTCTATAACATCATGCATAAAACCCATTACGCCCGACTTCACATTGGTGGCATGCGACAGCGGCGCGCCATTATGGAGCTGCTCTAGGGCGTGACGATAGCGTTTGAGCAGCCCGCGGTCTCGCGGCGATACAATAAACTGCAGCGCTGCTCCTTCGTACATTTCTTCTAATTTTGAAAATGAATTAAGCAGCACATCTATCGGGTCATTACTGAATGCTTCATAGGTTCGAAGTGAATATATGGGCCGCTCGACAAATTCTGCGTATGCAGCAGCCGTACTGGCACCACTTGAAAAAGCATTATAGTCGTCATGCCGCTCGGCTAACCGTACATTGGGGTACAGCGAAAGTATGTTTTTTTCAAACATTACTTTTCGAGAATGCGGCACTGCAACATACATACTTGTGTGTACCGCACCTACAGGATTAGCTATTTCAAACGAGAAATACTCACCTTTTTTCGCACTCATCTGCAACATACCGCGGTACACCTGCTCCATCAGTGAGATAAACTCATGCATAGCGCGCGTTGGGTCGTTTGAGCGTTCTTTTTCTGCATCAGATTTAGTAAGCGTAACTTCGTACAACGCGAGCGATAAAGCTTTAGAATATTTTTCGTGCACTTTTTTTACAGGAAGACCTTCGCGCACCCATTCGACTAAAATACGATGGAAGTCGTCGATAAGGTGCGGGTTACCGGTATTCTCGGCGGCTTGGATAGCCTTTGTGACACCATTTTCTTGCAACACGTAAATTATTTCTCCCATACGCTCGTCATGCTCTTCGGGAGCAAGTTTGAGCGTAATAGCATCCGGATGCGCCAGGACGCGCGGCGCTACTGCAGGAGAAGGTAGCTTTGTCGCACCAAGCCATTCTTCGCGCAGCACATGCTCGGCTGACAAACGCTTTGTTTCTTGAGACTGCGGAAGAGACTCTCGTGTAAGCTCTGCTTCAATAAGTGCGGCTCTTTGTCGCAAATGTTCAAGTTCCGCGCGAGCAGAGTCTCGCGTCATACCCACTTCAATTAGTCGCCCTACTTCCATATAACAAAAGTATAGCAGAGGTTACGCCCGATTACGCACACATTCTTTTTGAGAGAGTGGGACAAACTCAACAATGTTTATTTGTCGGCCAAGAGCGCCTGCACACGCTCTTCAATAGGCGGGTGCGTCGAGAAAAGTTTTGTAATGAAGCCACGAGCCGCAGCTGCACCAAATGGATTTGAAATATACAGGTGCGCAGTCGCATTACTCGCCGATTGCATAGGGAGCGAGTAACTGCCTATTTTTTTAAGTGCGGAAGCTAATCCTTCGGGATATCTTGTTAAAAGTACACCTGAAGTGTCAGCCAAAAATTCGCGACGACGAGAAATTGCCAACTGGAGCAGTGTCGCTATTATTGGCGCTAAAATGACAAGAACAATCGCGATTACAGCAACTATTGGGTTTTGTCGCTCATCATTGTCACGACTCCGACCGCCAAAAAGAGTTGAGCGTAAAAAGAAATCCGCTAAGATTGTGACAAACCCAACAAGCACGACCGCAACAGTCGAGACTAACATGTCTCTGTTGCCGATGTGCGACAGCTCGTGCGCCAACACTCCTTCAAGCTCTTGCTTGTTCATCATCCCGAGAAGTCCGGTGGTGACCGCTACTGAAGCGTGGGTAGCGTTTCGCCCTGTCGCAAATGCATTAGGTGCGGGGTCAACGATAGTGTAGACCTTTGGTTTCGGAAGCCCCGCAGTAATACATAGGTTTTCTACTGTTCGATTAAGCTCAATAAATTCAGGACCTTCTGCAACTTTTGCCCCCGACATGGCAATGACCACCGTATCTGAAAACCAATAGCTGAAAATATTCATGCCGACGGCTATGACAACCGCAATGAAGAGTATTCCCGGGCTATTGTAGTAAAAAGATACTGCCCAGCCTAATGCAATGACCACAAGGAAAAAGACAAGCATTAGTGCCCATGTTTTGGAGATATTTTCAGTTTTATGAGTATAAAGAGTTGCCATATTATTGAATGAGATATATACGGTCACTAAAGCCACCGCGCTCTTTTTTTTTCTTTTTTTGAACTTTTACAACCTCCCCTTTCTGTATCCCTTTAATTTCCATTAACGCTGAGAGAACCTCTTCAACGTCAGCTATTTCGGACAAAATTTCTTCCTTATTTTTTGCTTCTATCACCTCACTTATTTCTTCTTGCAATTTTCTATATAACTCCTGCGTAAACTCACTTTTTGAAAGTTTTCGAGTATGCGCTTTTTTACCGTCATTTTGAAGAATAATCTCAGGGATACGATCTCTGACAAGTTTTCCATTCATATCACTAGTATACCAAACTACCAGCTTCCGCCACCACCACCACCAAAACCACCACCTGATGACCCTCCACCGCCCGAACCTGAAGAGCCTCCTAGCGCCGAGGCTAAGGTCGATGAAAAAGAATCCATATCTTGTATGAAAAAGACCGGACTAAATGCGCGCCCTGCCGTATCGTTGTACCAACTTGAGCTTTTTGTATATATACCCTCAAATTGTTTTGCCCAGACTTTTTCGACTCCCAGTACCATTGCAAACGGTAGAAGCTTTTCAAAAAGCTCAGGGTTCTTCTCAGGTGCGTTGTGAAAGTTGATACGGTCTTTCTCCGCAACGTCCATATACATCTTTAGTCCTAAAATTTTTTCTCGAACAACAACCCCCTCTTTTGTAGCCTTAGGCATTTTAAGGCCAAAGAGTATGATGGTAGCACTAGATGCGATGGCGCTTACAATATCCACAATAGTAAGTAATGAACCAAAAATAAATACCACAAACACAAGCGCTACCCCAGCGCCTAGATATATATTTCGAATTGTTGCAGGGTCACGAGAAAAATATTTTTTAGAAACAAGGGAGCTAATGGTTAATTTTTTAATGTTGGGTAACGCTGCGTAAAAAGTATTTTTTAAATCTGAAAGTTTTACTGAAGGCCCTTTTACAAATATTCCGTCGAGCAGTGCTCGGTCAAAGTCTAATAAATCTTCGCCGTCCTTTTTTTTATCTAATACGTATTCACTGTGAGAAAAAATAAGTCCCTTTTCATTAAGCTTCGTAATTTTCAAATATCCTCGGATAGCAAGGGATATTATTTCTGCCGAAACAGATTGGTTTGACACCCTTTCGTATTGCAGTGCGTATTGCTGAATGGGCATTAGGTTGTCGGGAGAGTCATATTCAGGCACAATCGTCCCCCGTCCTTTTGGATCACGGCCTTTGTAGTACCAGAGCACATACATAAGTGCAAAGGTTACAGCAGGAAGTGAAACTATCCAGTTGTCTTTTATATATGCTATGGCGCTTTGCAACAAAGTCGGCTGCATAACAGTACCCTTAGGAAACCCGACAGCAACGGTCAAACCTTGTCCCGGCGCATATACCATACCACTTGAAAATTTTATCGAACTTGTAGTTTCCTTTTCTTCATAGGTACTCTCAGTCAAACACGGCTTTGTACTTCTTAAATCCCCTTCGTAGCAATGCACGTAGATATTTTCTTTAAGCAGTGACGCTGGTAAGGTCACTATTGTACTGGCTTCTTCTATTGGCACAGTCCACCCTACGCCCGTAATATTCCAGTACCACTCGTCATAGGTTTTAAAATAACTTACAGCGCGTGATACGGTGTAGGAAATAATATACATTTTGGTACCCGTAGCATATGCGTTGGGGTTTCCAATTTGAAAACGAAGATTCTTTCCGTTTTTAGAAGTGCTAAATATATAGGGAACTCCTTTCTCATCAACTATCGAAACATTTGTAATACCAATAGATTTATTGCCAGTACCGGCCATGTAACTAATCGGAATGTAACGGTAAATACCGTGATGCGTTTCATCTATAAACTGATAGCGAATTTTTTCAATGACTTGTGCGGTTGCATCAGTTTTTAGTACGACCGTCGTATCGAAGCGCTCTATACGTTCAACCGCCACTTGTGCGTGTGCAGGCGCACCATATATGAACACTCCCACAAGAATGGCGCAGGCACTAACGCTTTTCGATACAAAATTCACCCAACCTAGTGTCGGAAGGAGCGATCGTTTCCTACTGCCCTTCATACCGTTGTTAGAACTTAACAGCAACAGGCTCGCGCGCAGCCGCGTCGGCCTCACCCAACTCAAAGTATTTTTGTGACTCGAAGTGGAATATATTTGCAAGCAAATTACCGGGGAAAACTTGAATAGCCGTAGTAAGGTCACGCACATTACCGTTGTAAAAGCGACGCGCAGCTTGAATTTTATTTTCCGTGTCGGACAGTTCACCTTGAAGGGCCAGAAAGTTTTGATTAGCCTTAAGATCCGGATATGCTTCCGAAACGGCAAACATAGACTTTAAAGCTCCCGAAAGCATATTTTCGGCTTGGCCTTTAGCAACCGGACCTTGCGCGCTCATAGCCGCAGAGCGTGCTGCCGTCACATTTTCAAAAACACTTTTTTCGTGTGCGGCATAACCTTTAACCGATTCTATTAAGTTCGGGATAAGGTCATAGCGGCGTTTTAACTGCACATCTATATCAGCCCAGGCCTCTTTAGTGCGCTGCACCAGTGTCACAAAACGATTGTACGAGTAGATACCCCACAACACAAGAACTATTAGAATAATTACTGGCGCGACAGGTATCCACGGATAAATTAATTCAATTCCATACATACTTAGCATTATAGCACACTAACTCTAAGCGCAAGGTTTTGAAAAAACTTTTTACAGGGTAGACAAAAAATCCTAGCATACAATATGCTAGGATTTTTAATTTTTGGTGTTTGTTTTTCCTTAATAGTCCATGTCGCCCATACCACCTGGCATTGGCGAGTCCTTTTCGTCTTTTGGTTCGTCAGCGATAAGCGCTTCGGTTGTCAGAAGCATAGCGGCGGCCGAAGCAGCGCGCTCCAACCCGGTTCGGGTAACTTTCACCGGATCAACAATACCGGCGGCAAGCATGTCTGCAACCACTTCGTCTTTTACAGCGTCATACCCGGCGTTGCCTTTAGCATTTTTTACTTTATCTACCACTACACCCGCGTCCACGCCTGCGTTAATTGCAATTTGACGAAGCGGCATTTCGAGTGCTTTCAACAACACTTCGTATCCAACACGCATGTCGACGGTCATTTTATCTTTCTGCTTAGCAAAAGACTCCGCAACTTTTTGTGCCGCTTTGACTAGTGCCGTTCCACCTCCGGGAACAATTCCCTCTTCAATAGCCGCTTTAGTAGCGTTAACCGCGTCTTCAATCTTAAGTTTGAGATACTTCATCTCGGTTTCCGTTGCGGCTCCTACACGGATAACTGCAACACCGCCGGAGAGTTTTGCGAGACGCTCTTCAAGTTTCTCCTTATCGAACTTCGAATCAGTATTTTTTATTTGCGCGCGGATTTGGTCTATACGCTTCTCAATTTCTTTCTTTTCACCCTTGCCACCAACGATGACAGTAGACTCTTTAGTTGCAATAATTTTTGAAGCCCGGCCAAGCATCTCGAGTGTTGCGCCGTCGAACTTTATACCCAAATCGTCCGAAATAACCGTAGCACCGGTCATAACCGCAATATCTACCAAAATTTCTTTCTTGCGGTCACCATATCCTGGAGACTTGATGCCAAGTACGTTAAACGAGCCACGAAGTTTCGAGAGTACAAACGTGGTAAGCGCTTCGCCCTCGATGTCGTCGGCAATTATCACCAAGTCTTTCTTGCCGCTTTGTCCAATTTTTTCAAGTAACGGAAGAATTTCCTGAATAGATGAAATTTTCTTATCGGTTATAAGCACGAGAGGGTCTTTGTATGATGCTTCCATCCGCGACGTGTCGGTCACCATGTAGGCTGAAACATATCCCTTATCGAACTCGAGTCCTTCAACAACTTCCTTTTCGATTCCAAGCGATTGAGACTCTTCAACGGTCACAACGCCATCTTTACCCACTTCTTTAATTGTGTCGGCAATAATGGTTCCGATTTCTACGGACTCAGCTGATATAGTCGCAACTTGACGAATTTCCTCGTCAGTTTGGATTTTTTTAGAGAGGTCTCGCAGTGCAAGAGTCGCTTCTGCGGCCGCTTTTTCTATTCCCGCACGAACGCCCATCGCCGAGAGGCCCATTTCCATATGCTTCATTCCCTCTTCGACTAGCGACTGGAGGAGCACGACGCAGGTGGTTGTGCCGTCGCCTGCTATATCATTGGTTTTTGTTGCTACTTCTTTTACAATTTCAGCGCCCATATTCTCGAACTTATTTGAAAGAGAAATTTCCTTTGCAATAGAGACGCCGTCGTTAGTGATGGTTGGACCACCATAGCCTTTATCGAACGCAACATTGCGTCCCTTGGGCCCAAGGGTAACTTTGACTGCGTTGGCAGCCTTGTCTATACCTGCCTTTAGAGTACGTCGCGCCTTCTCGTTAAAAATGATTTGTTTTGCCATGTGATTTAGTCGAAATAATGCAATTCAGTAGAATTGTGCCTGATCCCACGGATCACTTCGAATCATCCTTTGAGATTCGAATTATTCCATTGAAATTCGGCCCAGCTTCCTGAACGCAACTAATAAATTAATTTTCAATAATAGCTAATATGCTCGACTCAGGAAGAATGAGGTACTCTACGCCCGCAACTTTAATTTCATCAAAACCATATTTTGAGAACATGATACGGTCACCTATCGTAACTGAAAGCGGCATAAGGTCTCCATCTTCATTTCGTTTACCCAGACCAACTGCAACAACAACACCTTGCTCTGGTTTTTCTTTGGACGAGTCCGGCATAACGATACCAAATGCGGTGAGGGAGCCAAAATCCTCTGCAGAGATTGCTTTAACTAATACACGATCACCAAGTGGGGTCACCCCTACCGAGTTGTGCGCACCATTGGAAGCGGAATTAGACGCACTTGATACCGCTCGTTTTGAACCCCTATTAGTTGCCTTGTTCACCAGCTTAGAAACCTTTTTTACTACTTTAGCCTTTTTCTTCATAGCGAAATACGATTACATTAGTAATTCAAAAACTCTTTGTGAATTGATTTGACGCTTTCAAATATAGACAAATAACGCATATAGTCAATGTATGCGTTATTATATATACGCAAATCTTACCCACAAATCATTAGTTGCTGATTATAAAATTTACTGTTTAATGCCTTCTAGACCCACCGGGAGTAGTTCCATGTTACCATTTTCCGCCTTTGCCCTAAAAGCAGTGTCAATGTGCGTGTTTGTCATTGCAAACCTACTTGCAGCCTTTTGTGACTTTGGAGTCGGAGCTGGGCTAGCATTGGCGCTGACCCTGTTGTACAGCAATTTTGTTATACACGTCCCGACGGAATTGTTTCTATGGTTTGGAGTACTCGGGCTTATTGCAGGGGTATCGCCAGACATTGACATAATACCGAGAGTAGCCGGAGTATGCCTCAGGCCAATATTAGTGCGCCTGTTCCCACAATGGAAGCGCCTGCAAAAACTTGAGGACCGTATCCACGAGCATCACTCGAGCTTTACGCACACGCCCTGGAAGTTCATATCGACCGTAACTTGTATTACTTCTGTCGTGGCAGCAAGTTTGTTCACAAGTTTTGGACACATCGTCTGGCTTATAATCATCATTCCCATTGTGTGCATCATCTACCATTACAAGCACGACGAGAAACCAATTGGCTATGACACTCTGTATTGGGGATTAGGAACTCCTCCTAAAGTTCATTCTCAGTCACCTCATTACGAAGACTGGATGGATACTAATTGGATCAAACCAAGCTTAATGTCACTAATAGAGGTGGCTGTCGGCACAATTGGGTTCGCTATTGCCTTGAAGCTTTCAGGGTACGGCGCGTATGCTTTTGTACCAGGGCTCGTCGCTTTCTTAGCATTGTTTTTAAACGGTTTTCTTTCAAGCGTATTTGAAATTCGCTTTCGAAAAACCAACACGGTCTCACCCCCCACCAGGACATAACCTGGTGGGTATTTTTATACGAACACATAGGTTATGTTGAGAGGTGTTGCGCCACGTTGCGTTCATGGTATAGTACCTCGTAATGACTTTCCACGGCATATTGCCGTATATACAGATTCTCCTTTCAGTTGCACTCCTTGTGTGTATTCTCCTGCAACAAACAGGAGCTGCGCTCGGCGGTGCTTTCGGCGGAGACAACTTCAGCGCGGCATATCATACTCGTCGAGGAAGCGAGAAGAATCTGTTTTACGCATCTATAGTCATTGGCGTTCTGTTCGCAGTGACGTCCTTTATGGCGTTCATCCTTCACTAAATACCAACTCAATTATATTTCGCTTTATGCGTATTAGAAATTCGGCTTTGTCCGTATCTCCTTCGTTTATAGAAAAAGTACAGGAAACAATTCACTCCTTCTCAGCGAGCGGTAGGGTTTTGTTTTATTTTTTCTCCGGCATCCTGGTTATAAGCACCTGTGCGCTTTTATTTATGCTCAACGCCTCACTCTTGGTAAAGGTTCCAGCCCACGGCGGTTCATATGCGGAAGGTATTATCGGCGCTCCGCGATTTATTAATCCAATACTCGCCGTGTCAGACGCTGACCGTGACATCACGTCGCTAGTATTTTCCGGCTTGCTAAAAGCAACACCGGAGGGCCAATATATTCCTGATTTAGCGGAAAGCTTTACCATTTCTTCTGATGGAAAAACATACACTTTTACGTTGCGAAAAAATGCACTTTTTCAAGACACACGACCGGTAACGGCAGATGATGTTGTTTTTACAATTACAAAGACACAAACCCTTACAATCAAAAGTCCTGTACGTGCGAATTGGAACGGTGTTGTAGTACAAAAAATTGATGATCGCACTGTTTCTTTTACGCTTAAGCAAGCGTATGCACCATTTATTGAAAATTTAACCATAGGCATACTACCAAAACACTTATGGGAAAATGTAGCTGACGATGAATTTTCATTTAGTAATTTGAACACATCGCCTATTGGCTCTGGCCCCTTTAAACTGGCCTCACTTTCGCGAACCTCTGCGGGCATCCCCTCTTCCTATACTTTGGTCAGCTATAACAGATATGCGCTGCGTGCTCCCTATCTCAGCACACTTACTTTTTATTTTTATCAAAATGAAGATGCCCTTATCGAAGCGCTTAAAAAAGGCGAGGTACACGCAGCAAGCAGCATTTCTCCCGCTCGTATCCCTGAGCTTCAGAATTTTATAGTAAGCAGCGCGCCCTTAAATCGTATATTTGGAGTCTTCTTTAATCAAAATCAATCAGAAGTACTTCGCGACAATGCGGTGCGTCAGGCACTCAATGACGCTATCGATAGAAAGGAGCTTGTAAGACAGGTGTTGGGCGGCTTTGGTACACCACTCGTGGGCCCACTGCCACCTAGTGTGCTACTCAATACAACAAATGAAGATGTTTTTAGTGGCAACAACGATATTGCAACAGAGGCAAAAAACAGCCTTATAAAAGCAGGGTGGCAACCCGGACCAAACGGAATACTTCAAAAATCTTTCGGTACGGGCAAAAATGCAAAAGTTGAAGTGCTTGCTATAACCCTTTCAACCGGCAATGTACCTGAACTTCGCGCGGCTGCTGAGTTCGTACGGCGGTCATGGAGCGCTGTGGGTGCTTCAGTGAATGTGCAGGTGTACGACCAAGGTGACTTAGCGCAGAATGTTATACGGCCACGAAAGTATGATGCGCTACTTTTTGGCGAAGTTATTGGTCGCGTACCCGACCTATTCGCTTTTTGGAGTTCGGGCGAACGTTTAGATCCGGGACTTAATATTTCGCTCTATGCCAATAGCAGTATCGACAAAATAGTATCCCAGTTGCGCACAGTGTCGGATGAAAGCGAGAAAAAGCCCCTGTATCAACAGTTTACCAAAGCAGTGCTTGCTGACCACCCAGCGGTATTTCTCTATGCGCCTGATTTCGTGTATATTGTGCCTAAAGACATTAAGGGTTTAAATCTTGGATTTATAGAAACCCCAAACGACAGGTTTTTAAGCATTACTAATTGGCATCGGGAAACTGACCGTGTGTGGTCACTGTTTGCAAAGTAAGGCTGGCACAACACACAAGAAAGTGCTTGTAGACTCACCTATATCTTAAAATTAATTACATAATCACTCAGTATGGAAGAACAGGAAAAAAAACCGCAAGGCGCACGTCGACCACAGGGCGCAAAGGCTCCTGCAGGACGCAGTAAATTTGGCAGTAGACGCCCTCTTAACCGTCGTGGCGGCCGCAACAACGGCCCACGACCACATCAGTCACCTCCCCCTCGCGAAGTTTCTGAGCACAGCCATAATGGCAATGGAAATAGCAACCCAGAAGAAATGACTATTCCCCCTTTAGAAGCAGGGAACATTCGCATTATTCCTTTAGGAGGCGTTGAGGAGATCGGCCGTAATATGACCGCTTTTGAGTATGGCGACGATATCATCATTATTGACTGTGGCTTTCAATTTAAAGAGGACGATACACCGGGTATCGACTATATCCTTCCTAATACCAAATACTTGGAAGAGAGACAGGACAAAATTCGCGGCATGTTTATAACCCACGGACACCTCGACCATATAGGAGGCATTCCCTACATTATCGACCGCATAGGATACCCTCCTATTTTCACTCGCCGCCTGACTAGCGTTATGATCCGCAAGCGACAGGAGGAATTCCCGAACCTTAAACCACTAGACATTCATGAGGTAGAAAAAGAAGACACTATCAAAGTCGGCGGTCTTCGAGTTAAGTTTTTTTCGGTGTATCACACTATCCCCGACTCTATGGGTATTGTTATTGAAACTCCATACGGTATAGCAGTCTTTACCGGTGACTTACGCCTCGACCACATAGATGGCATTCCCACAGAAACAGAAGAGAAAGAATTTGGGTACTTCAAGGACGAGAAGGTTCTCTTTTTAGCCGCAGATTCAACCAACGTTGAGCGTCCGGGCTTTTCGTTGCCTGAACGCATCGTTCAAAAAAATCTGGATGAGATAATAACCGGCGCAACCGGTCGACTTATCATAGGCACATTCTCGTCGCAACTCGAGCGCATTATGCGTATGCTCGAGGTATGCGAAAGAGTCGGTAAAAAAGTTTTGATTGAAGGCCGAAGTATGAAGGTCAACATCGAAATAGTGAAGCAACTTGGTATGCTCAAAGTATCTGAAAAAACATTCATCGGCGCTGAACAGCTCGAACATCTCCCTGACAGTAAAATAGTTATTTTGGCCACCGGGGCGCAGGGCGACGAGTTTGCGGCGCTTATGCGCGTGGCACTTAAAACGCACAAAAACGTTAAGATCAAAAAAGGCGACACAATAGTTTTGTCTTCGTCCGTCGTGCCGGGCAACGAACGTTCGGTGCAGAAACTCAAGGATAACCTCTCGCGTCAAGGCGCACGCATCATTCACCGCGATACCATGGAGGTCCACGCATCCGGACACGCTAACCGCGACGAAACATTGTGGATTCATTCTAAAATAAATCCTAAATTCTTTATGCCTCTTCACGGTTATCACTACATGCTTCGCGTCCATGCGGACATAGCGCGTGCATGTGGCCGTGCTGACGAAGAGATAATCATCCCGGACAATGGCTCCATACTGGAAATTCAAAACGAGGGGCAGACCTTTGTTCGACTTAAAGAAAATGCTCCAAACAGCCTGCGTCTTGTTGATGGGTTCTCTATTGGTGACATTCAGGAAGTGGTCATTCGCGACCGAAACGTATTATCTCAAGAAGGTATGTTTGTTATCATCGCAACGGTCAACCCAAAAACAGGCAAGTTGCGCAAGTCGCCTGACATCATTTCACGAGGGTTCGTGTACCTGAGAGAAAATCAAGACCTCCTGTCGCAAACGCGTCTCATCATTAAAAAAACAATTGAAGAAACGACCCACGGCATGCAACCCGTCAACTTTGACTACGTCAAAAATAATGTGACCGACGCCGTAGGCCGCTTCCTCTTTGAGAAAACCAACAAACGCCCAATCGTCATCCCTGTCGTGCTTGGGGTATAGCGTGTTAAATCAAGTATTGTAGGACAAACGCCCTCTATCTAAGTAGAATCGCCAAGCGAAAGCACGGCGGTTTTTCTTTTAAAAAACTTTGGACCTAAATTTATACAAAAAACTCCATACAAACACTACGATATATCGTAGTGTTTTAAACTACTTTTTATTTTACCTATCTGCCCAGTCCCAGCGCGGAGCGTGGATTGGTCTTGGTGCGGTCAGAAGGGTTGCTAAAATTGAAAGGATCCCTTTGTTAACCTTATTTTTTTTTAAAATGCGTATTGTTTGGTCAAAAAGGCCTTTCTGCATGGCAGCCCAAATTCGCCCCACAGTAGAAGGGCTCACTCGAAGTGTTTCTTGAATATCTTCAAAAGAAAAGCCTTCTCCTAACATACAGATTATTGCCAAGCGTTTAGCAAGCATTATCTTTTCCGTATTAGTTAAAAGTTCAGCGGCTACAAGGGTACGATCTTTTGAAGTACCTTTGGTCGTAAGGTTGTCCAAAAGTGTACTATACACATTATCAATCACCTTCTGCTCTGGCTTATGTTTGGAAATATGTGGCACAAACACTACGATATATCGTAGTGTACAAATTAGCAATGTACAATAATTTTTTATTTATATTCGTAACTTTTTCGTAAAATTAATAAGTTCCCAATCGTTATTTCTGTCGTGTTTGGGAGTGCAACTTTTACGCAACTGTAGTTGTTGAATGAGGTAGATGCGGTAAGATACGTAACAGTACGTATAGGGACATAAGTTATGGTTAACGTAGTACAAGCGGTGTTAACGGCTCTAGGCTTAGGAAATAAAGGGGAGGAAAATCCAGTTATAATTAGGCCCATACGTTTGGGCGATCCAGTTGATTTTAACGCAGAGCAACTTGAAAAAGAACAATATCAAGCGGGTTCCCGTGAAGCTGAGACACACGATGATCCATCTGCACCGCTTATCCAAGCATATATGCGAGGGTTCAATCTAAAAAAAGACGAATTAGCCGCTGCAAAAAAAACTTCAACCCCTATTGAGTGAGGCTGAGATGGATTCAATTTACGACGGAATAAGTGCCTGTCCGGATTGCGGACGCACAGACATTTCACTTGGCTATTCTCCTCCAAAAAATGCCAGAAGCGCACGCCCTAGTGAAGTTGGGATTATTTTAAGCCATCCACATAAGGGGGCCGAGTGTTCTGGAGTTGGAAAACGTCCTATCATAATTTCTTCTCCAAAAAAATAGAGCTGATACGCGCAACGCAGAGTAACTTCTGCGTTTTTATTTTGCTATTGTGTAACGAACACCCCTTTTTAAAATAAGCCCCTCTTTGAGCAGTCGGGATAGTTCGCGCTCTACAACCTCAAGTGAGCTCTCGCATACCTTTTGAAGCTCGTGGCTTGATTGTGGAGCTTTGAGTAGCTTGCGTAAAATCTCTCCCCGAAGTTGGCGGGTGGAGCCTTTAAACTTTGATTGCTTTGTGTAGTGTTTACTTCTGTTATTTATTTGAACTCCAGCGCGTTTTAAATATGCTCCATAGTCCATGAGTGCCGCGTAAAACTCTTGAGGTTCCATACGTGAACTTTTTAAAGCCTCAGCCACAAGGGGAAAAATTTCAGCGTCAGAAATTTTTTTTGACTTATCGTAATTTAAAGTGCTCAAAGAAAAATAAAAATGTGTAAAAACCGTACGGATATTAGTTTCTATAAATACAACAGGTTGGTTGTGCGCAAACGCTGCCACGGCGCGCGCCGTATAGGGGCCAATGCCGGGCAATGCTTCCATTGCTGTAACATCTTTCGGCACCTTCCCTTTATGATCCCGAACTATTACTTGAGCAGCTTCGTGTAGGAATTTTGCGCGGCGATTGTACCCGAGCCCGCTCCAAAGGCCCAGTACTTGCGGAAATAGCGCATTCGCCAGCACCGCTACTGTTGGAAATGTTTTTATAAAAAGCGTGTACTTAGGCAACACACGGTCAACTTGCGTTTGCTGCAGCATTATTTCAGATACAAGAATTTTATATGGGTCGCGCGTCTTGCGCCATGGCAAATGACTCCGACCATGTTGTGTGTAGTAGATATTAATTTCTTTTATTAATGTAGACATATCACAATAGGTACACTGTCATATGTAATGGTACCAAAAAATCCCGTAATCTTTTGATTATGGGATTTTTTGAATCTCAAGAGTGAGATAGAGGGGCAGTGTTACTGCTGGCCTTCCTTAGGACGAGCGTAGTCTACTTTGAGCATGCGGCCGCCGAACTCTTTGCCATTCCACATAGCAATTGCGCTCTCAGCACCTGCCTCATCTGCCATTTCGATAAAGCCAAAACCGCGAGATTCACGGGTCTCCCTATCCATAACAATGGATGCGGAAGCGACTTCACCGGCCTTAGCAAACGCGTCTTGTAGCTCTTCCTTCGTGGTTTTCCACGGGATGCCACCTATAAACAGTTTTTGTACCATAGTTGCATAACGAATGATTTAATCGGGCTTATGAGCCCCGTTCGATCGTAAGGCGACCTCCCCTCGTAACACCGCACAGCGGTCCGGAGAACTTACTTAGAACAGCGCCAGAATAGCATAGACATACAAAAACGCAATCACTTTTTCCTACTGCGCTAGCAAACGCGTGTATACCACAAGTCGTTTGTCATAGGAGCGAGCGCGTGGGTCCCAATCGCCCGCACACGTAATAAGCACAAGCCCGGACGGACCACTCACAGAAAATATATCTACAAGCGGCGCGTTAGCATTTGTATAATTCTCTATGCCGGTAACATAGTATGAAAGTGAATATCCTGAATCTTCAGTCACAAAGACAGTGTCCCCTATTTTAAGGTCGGATACATGTTCAAATACGCCTGCCTTCGTTAGAGCATTATTCACGTGACCTGCAAAAACAGCATTCCCTGCTTCTCCCGGCAAAGCCCCTAGCTCATACCACGCTACATCGCTAAATTTTTTAGGCGCTTTCATAGCCCCACTATCATTTTTCCCTACTGACTCCACAACGGCATTAACGCCAATTGCAGGAATAACAAGTCGAGTGGGAGATATACTTGGTGCACTTTCACGAAACAAAGGAGTTAGTTTTGTTGGGGTCTGTGATAGCACTTCTGTTAATGCAGAAGCCGCTCGCAACTTAGTAAAGACATCATATGCCCCGTACAAAACGACTAACACACCCAGTACTCCAAGTCCTACTCGAAGATATGATGCCGCTTTATTCGCGCTTGGCTTAACCAAGAATAGTAGATACGGTTTTTCGGACATAGGGGGCAGCGAAGATTCCTGCAACCAAAAGTATTATAAGAGCAAAAGTAAGCTGCAAAGTACCGACAGGAGCGAAACCTGTGTTTGGAAGTGATGGAACATAATCGGCACGAAGAGTGACATCAGGCTTTATCGACACTAAGGAAGTTGCAGGAGTAGCCATGAGTGCGTTGGGTGCGATAGATATAGTACCAGGTATGCGAGGAACGGTGCTGTTTGGAGGAAGTACGTTTACGCTGCAGGTTGCGGTTTGAGCGCCGCTCGTTACCTTGACTGTCTGAACACCCGGGACACCGAATTGCATATACATAACAGGACCTATACCCGCATATGTTCGGCCTGCCGTTGCCCAGTCATATGTATATTCACTACCCCCATTTACTGCAGTAAAAGTTGCAGTGCGACCAAGCTCTACATTTTGATATGCAGGGGAGCAAAACATAGGTATGTACATATATGGCTTTTGTGGTGAGAAAAATGAAGTCGGATTCATAGTAACAACACAGGTTGCCTCACGCCCGTTCGTAACTGAGTTATTGCATCCGACTGAGTAACTCGGCGTGTAATTTAACGGAGTCGGTGCCTCTACAGTATAGGCTCCCACAACACTCATATGTGTTCCACTTTGCGAACCCTGGAATGAAAGTTGCGGGTACGTCTGGGAACGCAGGGTAACAGTAAAATCAGAGGGTTGATGCAAGGGCCTAACTTCCTCATTTTTCTGAACGAGTACATACACGTGGAGTATTCCGGGAGAACAAACAGCGCCAAGAGGAATAGCGCAAGTAGCAACTTCTGCGTAGGAGAGCACAGGAATAGCCACAAGAGCAACAATAAGAGAAAATACCGCTTTACGTCCAAAATGCAGAAAAGTCATAATATGAAAGAATAATACGCAACTAATAATACCCAGCGTTATGTCATATAGCCTGGGCAGAAATGTAACACCTTTTTGAAATAACGCAAGCGCTAGAGTCCCGGCATACTAACACCTTGACCTGCCAAAAATGCAGGTAACAAAAATGGCATTATAAGAAGCGGTACAATAATAACTGCAATAGTTATAATTCCCGTCCAAAGCATTATCTTGCGCGTCTTCTCCACAGACACAAAAATTGCGTCTACCTTTGTCTCAAGTACCGTAAGTCGAGACTCTAGTGAAACCACAGATTCATCCATAACTCTAGTGTACACATAGACCGCTTTGCAGTCTATCACTCTAGTATGAATATATGCTTTATTTTAATTCATGGGCTTAGTTAGGATGCAACCTTAATAACGGCCTTTGTTATTTTGTATTGAAGTTGTTTTATGACACCAATTCGCGACGATGCCGCTTGAAGAGAAAACATTCGACAGTATACCGGTCATATCCATGGAAGAGAACTACAAGGTTAAGTCCCAACAACACGAGATGCGGCCACACTGACTCACCAAAGTACATAAGGGACAAACCTAGCCAAAATAAGAAAAATAGTGACGTCCAACGCAGTTCAATTCCAAAAATGATAAAGAGACCAAGAATTGACTCAAGAATAAACGCTCCAAGTACAATAAATAAAGGATCAAAGTGGAAGTAATTCGTGAGTTGAAAGTCCTGAATTGTTTGGAGCGCTAAATTACTATGCAAAAACTTTGCATAGAACGCAGCAAACATAACAGCAACACCAAAACCGACACGCAAAATAAGAAAACTATATGGCTCTACTTTTTTAATTATCCTATGCAAAACTTTAGACTTCGGTAATTTATTTTTACTAAAAGATAAAGCTCCGCCGCCCAAAATCATCGTAAGCACTATTTCACCCAAATAATTTGTATAGGTCAGCATGTAAGATCCTTCCTGCACTATCGCTAGGCCGTAGACCCCGAGCGCCACCAATGCTCCAAATCGTGGATAAAAACCAACTAATATAAGAGCGCCGGATATATATAATATATATTTTAATAACCAGTCGAAAGGTCCCCCAATATCAAAGAGAGACAGCTCAGGACCAAAAACCCCGCCAAAATACGCACCCGTAAGCAAACATGCCCCAAGGGTAATTCGTGCAAGTGGTTGTGCATATTTTCGCAAACGTCTATATAGCGGCAACATCGTCAACTCATACTTATGAAAAAGAGAGATGCAAAAAATACTTACAACAACTAAAAAAACTATGAATCCCCAAAAAATAAATTGATACTCGTTCCCCACTATAGCGGTTAAAGGATTTGGTGACTGTTTTGCAACCAAGCGTGTGAACGTAGAGTGGTGGAGTACATATGCTTCATGTGCGGACGCAAAAAGTGGTAGTGTTGCCGTCACACCACCAACTGCTGTAAACACTATAAAACGTATTAACGAACGCATAGTACTATTATAACGCAAAAAACGCTCCAGTCAGAGCGTTTTTTGTTCACACTCTTTTTTACTTACCGCGTGCCGGCGTTTGTTGTTGTGGTTGCCGTCGTAGTGGATGCGGCTGCACTTGAAAGTGTCTTGAGTCCTTTTACAATTATTTCAGCGTCTTTTCGCGCGGCAATTAAATCCGTGTGAGCCGCTTTAATATTAGCGCGCGCTGCCTTTAGTGCAGCTGCATTCTGTGCTTTTTTAGTCTTATCACCTTCATCAGGAACTAACCCGGAACTTACTGAGACCGCAGCTTGCGACTGAGTACTTGCATCGGACAATTTAGAACTCATATCAGTTAGGGCAGCGAGGAGCGCACTAACATTCGAGCCAGAGCTTTGAGCAGCGGAGATGCGCGTCTGGAGTTTTGTTCCTAACTGGTTCATCATGGTGATGATAGTTACCTCTCGGTCGGCTGATGCAGCAATGCGAGCCTGGGGCATGACCAGCATATAGATTCGATATGAGTCAGTGATAGTTTTAATATCTGCCTTTAAGGTCGCTATATCTGCATCAGCATCAATCTTAGTTTTTAACTGATTCAAACCGGTTACTTGATTTTGAATATTCGTGGTTAATGTTTGCTTAAAATTTGCAGTGACGCGCTGCATCCCATCTACACGGGTATTGAGTTCGCCTAACGCTTGTATACGGCGGTCAATTTCTTTATCTGCCTTGTTTTTAGCTAATTGTAGTTTTGCGTCAACCTTAGTCCGCCCTGCAGCACCTGGCACACTTGCTTGCGCTGTCGCGTTACCGTTTGCACCAGCAGGATCTATAACTGCTTTCACGGGGGTCTTAACCTCCACAGCATATGCAAAAGCCGGCACAAGTAATGTGCCTCCCATAAGCAGGGATGCAACAGGCAAGAGTATCGTTCGTGTTTTTGTATTCATATACAGAATTAGTACGCTTGCGGCGTTGGCTTATCATTAATTATAGAGTCGAGACTTGCAGAATCAGAGACTAAACCCTGCATCTGTGCATCGACAGCTGTGGTATCTTGCACCAAATTAGTATCGCCAGCATCACTTGCCGCACTCATACCGTTCATATTTTGCTCCGGAGGTGGAGGAGCTGGTGTTGGTGTAGTGGTCGCGGTTTGCGTTTTTGCAGTAATGACAGGTTCCGGTTTAGTAAGCCATCCACTCCACCATACGACCCATCCGCCGCCAGCAAGCACGATA
>JAYTFN010000099.1:0-2372 GCA_043734325.1 Candidatus Adlerbacteria bacterium | reverse complement strand
TCGAACTCATCCAATACGAGCCCAAACATCACGCTGGCAAGTATGACGGCAAGTATGACTTTTACGGTGGCATATCGATAGCCGGTGCGCGTGTTTCGAAACCCCATGTACGCGCAGATGGTAAAGAGTATGAGTACACCAAGCCAAATAAAGGGAATGTTTTGGGCTGCGTCAGCAATCTGACTTTGTTCCATTGCAACGGGCAATACTTCGTTGTTATCTATGAAAACAAATATTCCAACCGCGCAGGCAATACTACCAATCATGACAGACATGCCGGCTAGGGTCCAAAAGACTGATCGTTTAAGTAGAAAATGCCATCGTGGGGTAGGAGTGACCCCTGTCGATTGGAGTTTTTTTAAAATAGCGTCTGATAGTTCGTTCATACAGTGTGATTATACTTCTAAAATATTGGACTTTTTTATGTATTCTTTCAGTTGGACTTTGCCGCGACTCAAATAGGTCGCAACGGTTCCCGAAGGCATGTGCAGTATATCGGAAATTTCGTCATAACTTTTCTCTTCAAAAAAACGTAAAGTAATTACCGCTTTGTATAGTGGGTCAAGTGAGTCAATGGCGAGGCGCACCGCTTGTCCTCGCCTATCTGCGTCAATAACTTCTATCACATTAAAGTCGTCTGCAATCTTTTCAAAAATAGTAAGATCTTCTTCATGCACAACGGGTGCAGGACGGTTCTTCTGTTTTCGAAAGTAACTGATAGTTTCGTTGTGTACAATGCGGTACATCCACGAACTAAAAGGAAGTGTCGGGTCGTAATCGTTGAGGTTTACGTATGCTTTTATAAAGGACTCTTGGAGTATGTCTTGTATACTCTCGCTGTCTGGTGCGCCAATACGCGAGATATATCTTGACAAAGCAGCCTGGTATTTTTCAACCAAACCTGCGAATGCATGCCGGTCTTGAAGCGTTGCAGCTACGAGCTCCCGGTCAGTATGAATAGGGGTGTTCACAAATACTAAGAGTATAGCAGCGTACGACGCTCATTGGTTAGTACGTTGCTCGACCCCATTTTCATTCACTGAATGAATTTTTTTAAACAACGCGATATACTTTACCCATATGCAATTTAAAAAAGAGGTGTTGAGATTTATTGATGCATGGATCGCTTCCAGTGTCACCATGTTTAGCGCAGCGGTTGCATACTACACTGTTTTTTCAATTGCACCGCTTTTGCTGATCGCTATCTCAATTGCCAGTCTTGTTGTCTCGCGTACATCGATAGAGTCTAGTGTTTTGCAACAATTTACTTTGGTTTTCGGAGAAGGCGGCGCTACATTTGTTCACTCTCTCATTTCAGCTCAGATACCAAAAAATACAAACATACTTTACATTATTATAGGACTCACCATAACGTTGCTTGGTGCAACAGGAGTATTTTCGGGCCTCCAATCGGGACTAGACGCTATATTTACTAACTTACCGCGTAAACGAAAAGACAGTGTGTGGGAGGTGGTGTATCAAAAAATATATTCCCTAGGAATGGTACTCTCGCTCGGCTTCGTGCTCATTGTGTCGCTTTTGGTAAGTACTTTTCTAAATACCTTCTCCTCTATTTTTGATAGTGTCCTGCCTGGCGGTGCATTCTTCTCCTTCACTACTGAGTTTATTTTCTCACTAACAATTATCTCACTGTGTCTGGGATGTATATTAAAAATATTACCGTCGGAGCGACTCGATTGGATACCCGCGCTCAAAGGCGGGTGTATTGCGGGACTTCTGTTTTTTGCGGGTAAATATGCATTTGCCATATATCTTAGTTCCACTTCAACGCTAAATGCATACGGTGCAGCGTCGTCCCTTGTTCTTCTTATTTTATGGACATACTACCTTGCGCTCGCATTTTTCTTTTCTGCAGTTGTAACTCGTCTTTATTTTATAAAAGTGAAAAATGAATATGCAATAAAACCTGAGGCAGATTCACTAGGTAAAACACCTACCGACAGCACGCTACGCGAAGAGGAATAATAAAGTTGCTTGAACAATTATTTTAGCTTCGGAACTTCGAAGTGTGAACATATATACTTTTACATTAAAGTGAAAATATTTACAAAATGTAATTATTTTTTCAATATGTCCTACGGGTTGAGTTTAATGTGTTTTTTGGGTATTGTAACCTCAAGTTACAGATTTCCTGTAATAATTGCGGGATCGTCTAATGGTAGGACAACAGACTCTGAATCTGTTTATCTAGGTTCGAATCCTAGTCCCGCAGCCGATTTTTAAGCGTAAAAATCGCGTCAGAATTAGCAAATTCTGACGTTGATATCTGCCCAACAAATAATAAACAGTGAGTATAAATCGCGTCGAAAATCCTCAAATTTTCGACGAAGACTCCAGATACCACGATGTAG
>JAYTFN010000098.1:0-1144 GCA_043734325.1 Candidatus Adlerbacteria bacterium | reverse complement strand
GTGTGGTATCAAAATTTTGAAAAACAGGTAAACAATAATATAGGTCTTCGCCTGCCAGAGCACGCTGCATTTTTCAAGCAGTTAAATGCATCCATATTTGACTTGTATCAAATATTTTTTGACCAGCACTACATCCATTATGGCTTCAAAGGGAGCGCGTCGATTAAAAAAGTGCTCCCGGTCATAGCGCCCGAGCTCACCTACGCCGACCTCGAGATTCACGAAGGTGGTCAAGCGTCTAGCGAGTGGTGGAGAATGGTATCACCACTTACGCTCCCGGAGGAAAAAAAGCAGATAGCAGAAAATTTAAAAAAATACTGCGGCCGCGATACCGAAGCCATGTATGTTATTTGGAAGCATTTGCAAGAAACGATAATTCAAGTGGTATAAAGTAATTATATGTCACATCCATTTTCGTCCATGTTTGAAAAAGCACTAAAAAAGAGTACTCCAAATGACAATATGGTACTCGAAGTAGCCGAAAGCCTGCGCCAGAAAGGGTATGGTGTACAAGAAATTTACGACGTATTAAAAAAGCTGCACCGCGAGTTAGTAAGAGATGAAGATTCTGAAATCGTAGGAGAAGCTGCCGAGGAATTCAGTAAGCACTTGGATGATTCGGACGAGAAAGGGGAGTAATAAAAGTAGGATAAATATAGAGGAAAAGAAAAACCGTCACACATGTGCGACGGCCGTTGTTTGGCGTATTCGTTTGTAATTAAAACCAAGACTTCACCTTAGTGAAAAGTTCGCGGTCTTAAATATACAATTTGCAACCACTCCTCTATAGCATTGTTCATTTCACGATCGGCTGCGTCTAAAAGGGTCAGGATTATATTTTCGGTATGCGTACCCTCCTCGCCAGCATAATACATTTCCTTTATGTGAGTGATAAAATGTTTGCGTTTTAATGGACCAAACTTGTAATTATCTGCTATCATATTCGCTTCTGTTACAGCTTCCTCGCGCGTCATATTATTTCCCCTGTGTTCGACTTAGCTGAAGGTATATATATAACAATAAAGCATTTATGTCAACTAAAAATAGGTGAATTCTCACGCTAAACGCAACAAAGTTCGCAGGCTAATTGCAACACCCCGGAAGGCTTCCATACTCCGGGTATATGGCACATACACAGATTGGA
>JAYTFN010000097.1:0-1512 GCA_043734325.1 Candidatus Adlerbacteria bacterium | reverse complement strand
TGTGGTGATAGGAACGCCTAAAATGAGGCCGATGGAACCAATGAGGATTCGGATAAGCTCTGTTGCAAAGAGTTCGCTGTTGAGCATAAAAGGGAGGCTTGTCGTTGAACTTTGTATAAGCAGCAGCAAGGGGAGTGACGCGCCTACATATGCGATGGCTAGTGTGTTTACTAAAGCGCCAATATGTTCGCGACCGATACGAATACCTCTTTTATATATATCAATGCGCGACAAATGCGGCCCGGCGCTAAGTAATTCCTCTACCGCAATTGCTTGGCCTATTGCTATGTCGTACAACACACCCAAGAGTCCTATCATGATACCGCCGAAGAGGAGTCCTACCATGTCTATCTTTCCTTTTGAGTCTAAATTCAGGTAGACATTTTCTTCGCTCGTAAAACCGCTGACGTGCGCAGTGTGAATAAAATAGAATGCAAGAACGCCGGTTATGCATACGGTCCCTATCATGCCTAACACCGCCGCCGTTGTGGTGCGATTAAACCCGTGAGTTATGTATGAACCGATGAGGATAATAAGTGATGCAACTGCAACAGATACCACTATAGGAGAGTATCCATGCAAAATACCTGGTACGAGTACATAAAAAATGAGGGCGATGCTGCCTACAAGGCTAGCTAAACCACGCACACCCTGCAAGCCACCGAAAGTGAAGAGTAGTATGACAAATAGTATGCACAGGAGTATAAGGATGTTGAGCCGATACGGATCTGAGACTGACCATAGGTCGACTCCATCGATCTCGTTTATAGTGTGTCGTACAAAAAACGTGTCGCCTGCCGAAAGCTGCGTAAAGTCATTGTCAAATGTAATTGTTTTACCCTGGTCGATGCCGTCAATAATTTTAACGACGATTGTTTGGACGATGCGGGGCTTTTGGGTGCCTTCAGGGGTTGTGGTGAACTGGCGTACGACCTCTAAAACGCGCGCTTTCTCGAACACTTCAGTGTTGGTTACTACCGGTGTTTGGGCATACGTATGAACAGGTGAGAAGGATAAAAATAATCCGAGAAAGAAGGCGAATAATCGCATGACGTCAGTATACTCCTTTCAGTATCGAGTTTGGTATACTGCAAACCAGAAGTAGTGTGTATGGAATCTCAGATAAAATTTTTATTTCTTAATTTTTAGACTCATGTTTGAAATTGTAAATATGTACTCGGTTTTTGTCGCGAGTGTTGTGGCTATGGGTATAGGAACTCTTTGGTATTCGCCCCTTTTGTTTGGTACGCAATGGAGGAGACTCCAGAATGTTCCTGTTTCGGATCAGAATTTTCCGGCTTCTAAAATGATTATAGAGTTCGTGAGTACGCTGGTCACTGCGTTCGTGTTGTCGCTCTTTACGGTGCTGCTTCCTCAAACGATATATGCGTCTATAATATTCGCGCTTGTTATATGGGTAGGTTTTTACGTTACCATGCTTTTAAGTGAAGTTCTTTGGGAAAATAAGCCGTTTGAACTTTTTCTTCTAAATGCGGGTGTGCGTGCGATTAT
>JAYTFN010000096.1:0-1108 GCA_043734325.1 Candidatus Adlerbacteria bacterium | reverse complement strand
CTACTACTAAGTAGTACCCATAACTACGCGTTGGTTGGGGGCAAAATTATTAGTATTTAATAATTAAGATACTTTATCTTTCCAGTGTATCAAGTTTAGCAGCAGCTTCTGGAGTTGAAACGGTTTTACTCATTACAAACAATTGCACGACACCTATCGCAACGATCCAATAGACAAACATAGCCAAAACAGTTGTCCATTCAAAAACACTACCTGAAACACGCGATGCCGGAAAGACGGTTAGAAACGGCGCAACGAACGGATAGGAAAATCCATAAATAACATTAGTAAAACCACAAATGCTACACTATTCTTGATGACTAAGAAAAAAAATCAAACGCATTTTTCATATTTCCGCTCGTATCGCACCACGAAGACGCTACTTTGCATCATCGCAGTTGTAATGGTTGCTGTAAGTTTTTATATATATAAAATGCCAATAAGTTTTGTAACAGAAACACCTTTACCGCCGCCGCCTGCAAGTGCACTTTTCCATACCAAAACAGCATCACCTGTCGAACGTGCCAATGACTTACTTTCTCGTATGACGCTTGATGAAAAAATAGGTCAGATGGCACTTGTTGAAAAAAATAGCATAGCCACGACTACTGACATCGCCTCGTACGGCATAGGAGCACTTCTCAGCGGTGCCGGAGCAAAACCTCAGGATAATACTGCGAACGGTTGGCTGTCTATGGTTGAGAATTTTGTGACCGCTTCACAATCAAGTCGTCTTGGTATTCCTATTCTCTATGGCATTGACGCAATCCATGGACATAGCAATGTACCGGGAGCGACTGTTTTTCCTCATGCAATTGGCATTGGCGCCACAGGAGACGCCGACCTCACTACTGCTATTGCTAGCGCTACGCGAGACGAACTTCTTGCTACGGGAATCAATTGGAATTTTGCACCCACTCTCGATCTACCCCAAGATATCCGCTGGGGTCGTACATACGAAACATTTTCTGATGACCCACTACGCACGAGTGCTCTTGCAAGTGCGTACGTCAAAGGTTTGCAAGGAACAACTAAACCCGGAGAATCCAAGCTAGCACTTAGTACACTTAAACACTATATCGGTGCTGGGAGCATGAAATGGAATAGC
>JAYTFN010000095.1:0-2433 GCA_043734325.1 Candidatus Adlerbacteria bacterium | reverse complement strand
CCTTGGGAGTTCTACATTGACCAAGATTCTAAAAATAGCCAGAAATACCTACTGCACTTAACTCAAGACGGCATAGGTATGCCGGATCGTGATTACTACATAAGTAAAGCACCGGAGCAAACCCGTGTTCGTGACGCATATGTGCTGCATATTAAAAAAATTCTTGGGCTTTCTGGGATGAAACGAGTCGAGCTGCTTCGAGCATGTGACACTATTTTAAAAATTGAAACGCGTTTAGCAAAAGCGTCTATGCACAAAGAAGACGTACGCGACTTTGAAAAAACATATCACAAGCGAACGGTTTTGCAGTTGCAAAAAGAAGTTCCTCAAATCCCATGGAGGCAGTACTTCAATCAGTTGGGAGCAAAAAATATTTCAGAGTTAATAGTGGCACAACCTGACTTTTTTAAAGAAGCGGGTCATTTACTTGAAACGTTGCCACTTGAAGATTGGAAAGTATATTTAGAATGGCATCTACTTAATGAGTCTGCGCCTATTTTATCTGAGGATTTTGTGCGGGCAAGCTTTGACTTTTATGGAAAGACACTGACCGGAAGCAAGCAAATGCGTGCGCTGTGGCGTCGTTCCCTGGGTGCCGTTAATGGTAACTTAGGCGAAGCTATAGGAAAAGCGTATGTTGAGCGACACTTCACAAAGCAGGCAAAGCGCCGTATGGAGACGCTTGTAGACGACTTGTTTAGGGCATACGAAGACCGTATCAAAAATCTCGACTGGATGACGCCACTGACAAAGAAAAAAGCTGTGCACAAGCTGCATGCGATGAATTACAAAATAGGCTACCCTTCCAAATTCGAAACATACAAAGGTGTCGACATACGGCCGGACGACTTTTTTGGCAATATCACCCGCAGTCATGAATTCCACCATGCCAAGAGTATGCGTCGCCTGAATAAGCCGGTTGATAGGGCGGAGTGGTTCATGACACCACAAACGGTTAATGCATATTGCCAGTTCAACCTCAACGAGATAGTCTTCCCTGCTGCAATACTTCAACCACCTCTTTTTACTATAGATGGTGACGACGCAGTCAATTACGGAGCTATCGGCGCAGTGATTGGTCACGAGATTACGCATGGTTTCGACGATCAGGGTTCAAAGTTTGACTCAAAAGGTAATATGAAAGCGTGGTGGAGCACTATAGACAAAAACCGCTTTACTAAAAAGGCGGAAGTGATGGTTACGCAATTCGATTCTTCCGAAGTTTTGCCGGGTGTTAAAGCAAACGGCAAGTTAACTCTTAGCGAAAATATTGCAGACCTTGGCGGCGCATCTATAGCTTTTGACGCATTTCTCACACGACTTAAAAAAACCGGCCGAAAGGTTATTGACGGTTTTACCCCTGAACAGCGCTTCTTTCTAGGGTTTGCGCAGTCCGAACAGGTACTAGCGCGCGACGAGTATTTAAAAATGATAACGCTTGTCGACCCACACGCTGCAGGTCACCTGCGCGTTAACGTCCCTGTCTCAAATATCGACGCATTCTATACCGCCTTTAACGTTCAAAAAGGAGACAAACTATACCGAGACCCAAAAGGTCGAGCGAAAATTTGGTAGTAATATATTTTCTTCTAGGTAGTCGAAGAGTACTTTCCAACTACCACTACAACCAATTGATAGCTTTTTTGTTATGTGCTACTAAATACTCGTTTGCTTTTTTGAAGTGGTCGCAGCCAAAAAAGCCATTATATGCGGAGAAGGGCGACGGATGCGCGGCTTCAAGCACTAGGTGTTTGGTGCGGTCAATGTGTGCGCCTTTTTTCTTAGCGTAATTTCCCCACAACATAAAAACAAGATGTTCATGCTTGTCTGAAAGCGCTTTAATGGCAGAGTCTGTAAACTCTTCCCACCCTTGTGCCTGGTGCGAGCCAGGCATGTGGGCTTTCACTGTTAGCGTTGCATTGAGCAGTAAAACACCTTGCGTAGCCCACCGGGACAGGTCGCCACTTTTATTGTGCATAGGCTTTCCAAACTCTCGCTCGATTTCTTTAAAAATATTTTGAAGCGACGGAGGGAGTTTGGTACCTTCATCCACTGCGAAGGAAAGCCCGTTTGCCTGTTGTGGCCCGTGGTATGGGTCTTGTCCTAAAATAACCACTTCAACTTTTTTAAACGGACACAAGTCAAACGCACGAAAAACATTTTTTGATGTCGGGTAGATAGTGTCATTCTTGTATGCCTCGCGCACAAAAATCGAAAGTTTTCGAAAATACGGCTTTTCAAATTCCGAAGCAAGTTCTTTTTTCCATGATGACTCTATCTTTATTTCCATACAGTGGGCTACTTTTGGACAATAGTGTGTCGCATTACTTGCGTTCCATCTTCATTGAAATGGAATGATGCGGTAAGCGCTTTGCCTTCCAAAACGAGTGGGAGCCAATATTCGTCATCAATCCACATGCGTTCGTAAGGTAT
>JAYTFN010000094.1:0-3179 GCA_043734325.1 Candidatus Adlerbacteria bacterium | reverse complement strand
GTCATTGATGGCTTCGACAAGCTTGTCGACAGGAAGATTTGTTGCCTGTCCAACCTCAAGTCCGGCCAGTGGTCCAAGTGCTATCTCGCCATATGTATCCAAAAAGGCTTTATTGTTCTTTTTGTGCAGCTGTACAACCTTAATAAAGGAACCCCCAATGTCGAGGCCAACGACGGCACCTGAGCTTGCCTTGGGAAATATACCGCCCAATATTTTTTCAAAAGGATTATTCACGTTGTTATTGTAGCATAGATGGCGCAATGATTTCTATCCACATAAGGCCTTAGCTTAAGGAGTGGTCTATACATAATTGCCAAGAAATGTAGTATTACTACTCTATATATATGTGGGAGGAATTACTCAATGCGATATTTCCCGAGCGCTGCATCGGCTGTAACAAGGTTGGATCGGCGTTGTGTGCAATATGTGAACGCACAATCACAATGAAGGCGGTCGCGCTTACGGGCACGAGCGCTGCGCTTTTCGATTATCGCAACCCTTTGGTCAAGAAAGCGATCTGGGCACTCAAGTACAAACACCGTCGCTCACTAGGCAAGTACTTCGGAGTCGCTCTTTATCGAGAGTTCTTCAAGCAGCTCGCTTATGGGAGTAAAAAAACCAATGAACAGATAATACTTATCCCTGTTCCCGCCTCAAGAAAGGCGGTTGCTATCAGAGGATACAATCACGCAGGCATCATTGCGCGCATGATCGTACTTTCAGCAAAGAACGACGGACTGAAGCTCGAGCTCTGCGATGACTTGCTGTACAAAAAAAGAGAGATCCCTCAGCAAGTAAGTGTGCGCGAAAAAAAGAAACGCAAAGAAAATGTTGAGAATATTTTTGCAGTGCGCAAGGGTGAATACCTGACCGGTAAGACGCTTGTCCTCATCGATGACGTCATCACGACGGGCGCAACGATGGCGGACGCCAAGCGTGCGCTCAAAGCCTTTAAGCCCAAGCGCGTACTTGCGATAGCGGTGGCGCATTAATGCTTACAGCCACGAAAGGTCAAGAACGCTCAGTTTTGCTTTAATGGAAAAATATCTAGGTTTGTTTCCATTTATCAACACAAGTTTATGTTAGCAATTTTACACGCACACTACGAGCGCGTACACCGCTCACCCTATGCACGTGAAACCTCCACAGACTCCATTTCCGGAGGCGCATTGTGCTCTCTCCAAATTAGCCCTATATAACAGAGTAATTTACTGTTTGCACTTTCTTGCCGTCAACATAGAAGACCAGCGCGTAATTACCGATATTTCTCGTTTGACCCGCATTCAGGACCCAATTAAAATGAAAATATTTTGCGCCGTCTTTGGACGGATGAGATACTTTAGAATCCACATATTTACCATTGTAGTAACGTATATAGGAAAGCTGCGTGTGCTGCGTTGCATTTTTTAGAGACAGGACAGCGTATATGGTGGGTACGGTCGTAGAGAATGTTGCAACTGACTTAAGTGCCGCCCCGCTCGAGGTAAGACCACTACTCATTTGTAGACCCAAGATTGACGCTACTGCTACCGGTTTAGCAACAAGAGTTTTCGTAGGAGGGGGTTTTGGTTGGGTTTCGAGTGCAGACGTAGAAGCTTGTTTTGTTTGGGTTTCGAGTGCAGAAGGGGCGGTTATAGAAGTCGTCGGAGAAGTCTGTTGATTTTGAACAACAGGAGTGGGGTTGATGGTAGTTGGTTTAGTAACAATATATAATGCACTACCTCCAAGTAGGACAGCCGCAACAATTCCGATAATGAGATTTTTTGACATAAATATTATTTAGTTACCCGTACTACTATTAGAAGAAGAGTCTCTTTCACTCTCTTGATCTGGTGAGTGACCGCACGCACCATCTTCCTGGTCCACCTCCTGGTCAATTTCATTATCAATTTCGCCTTGGTTGTTCTCACCATCTACCTCTTTTACGTCGTCGCACCCGTCATCAGCGTGCTCACTGTCATCATTTTCTATTTCTTGTTGATTGATTTGAGCATTCTTGTCATTTTTTACCCCCCGCACACCTTCTTCAACATCCTTTTTAAATTCAGTTTGTCCCTTTTGGTTCGTTCCTGATGCAGTCTGTGCGTGAACGAGTTTTGCACCAAAGCCGCTACTCATAAATATTACAAGAGCAAAAATACCTACACCTGAATATATAGTTTGTATATTAATTTTCATTCTTTAATTATACTCTAATTAGTTTAGATCCACCATGATGACTGTGTATAAGTCGTTAGGATTTGTTGACATATGTTACAAAGTACCTGCCAAACAAGATGATTTTTGCAATTTTTTACACCCACACTCCAGGCGAGCGCGCCACTCACCCGTACACATACAAACTCCTGTTATGTGAAAATTATTTCTGCCTAAAAAATTAGTTGATTGCGCGGTTTTATTTTGCGATTTTATTTTAAAGATACCTTCCTTTGCCTCTGCCAGCAAAATAACCACCTTACCGTGGTATTTTGTATTGGCGGAGACAGAAGGATTTTCGGTCACGGATATTTTTTTCGCCGTCACTCAAAAATTTCCTCAACCCCGACTTGCAAGAGTTTCGACCGTTACATAGTCAGTGCGGCATTCCCATTTTATGGAAATCCGACGGAAAGATTCTCGGCTTACAGCCGCAGTACACCTCGTCGGTTTTGCAAAGCCAAAACATCGGCGAGGTTTTCGAATCCTTCGCGGAAGCAAAGCAGTTTGCTTCCTCGTCTCCGCCAACAAAAAAGGCGCCTTGGGGGCGCTCTTTTTTGTATTGGCGGTGTCTAAAGGTTAAGTACCCAAGGCTCAAGGCCTTGTAAGCGTATTCTAGCATCTGTGAGCGAAAAAAATCTAGGAGTGTAGGTCTGCTCTCCTTATTCTGTGAATGTTGCAAATGAGACACAATAAGGGCGTTTTGGGCACTGTCTCATTTACACCCGAGATCCGTGATTACCCCGCGTGCTTTCAATGCTTTATCCATCAAAATAGCGTAATGACGCGAAGGATTTTTTCCTGAGCAATGTACTCGAGCGCCACGAGTAATCTTGTGGGATACCCACCTACACCCCTTGGGATCTCCAGCATCAAGTTGAATTTAGTCACATCGTGTTTTTCTGAGTAGGCCAAGTTGTAGATATAGTTTGACGCAATTTTTGATTTAATCAGCTCTGCTAAATCTACTAGCTCCAAGTCGT
>JAYTFN010000093.1:0-1172 GCA_043734325.1 Candidatus Adlerbacteria bacterium | reverse complement strand
GCAACAAAGCTTTCTATACGCTCATTTACTTCTAGTTTATATGGGTACCATATATCGTCGGGTAGTGCCGTGCTGGCGCGATATGAAAGCGTGCCGCCAAGAATACTTATAAGTATAAAAAAAAGAGTCAGGTACGCCATGTGCTTTATTGTATACCCATCTTTTCAAATAAGTCGAAACTTATACCTACTTTATTTTTTAAGCTTTATTGGTATAGTGAACGTAATATATGAAGGAACATGGATTACACATAGCGCTCTCCGCCGAGCGGCTTTTTACAGTCTGGGGAATACCCATAACTAATACGCTTATCACCCAGTGGTTCGTTATGGTGGTACTTACTGTCGTTGCAGTTGTTGTCGGACGAAAACCAACGCTTATACCCGGTCGTGTTCAAAACTTTTTTGAGGTTTTGTTTGAGTTCGCTTTGGGATACATGGAGCAAATTCTTGGAACCCGCGCGCTAGCGGTACGTTTTTTCCCGCTTATAGCGTCCATCTTCATTTTTATAGCTGCTTCAAACCTTTTAGACTTTTTCCCTTTTGTCGGAAGCGTTGGTGTATATAGAGGCATGGAGTTTATACCTCTATTTCGTCCCGTCAATACTGATCTCAACGCTACTCTTGCACTCGCTATTATTGCAGTCATATCGATCGAAATAAGCGGCATAGTAATTGTTGGTGCATGGAAATATGCCGGCAAATTCTTTAACTTCACTTCTGTTTTAGGATTTTTTGTAGGACTTATCGAGTTTGTGTCTGAGCTCTCGCGATTTATATCTTTCTCCTTCCGTTTATTTGGAAATATTTTTGCCGGTGAAGTCCTCCTTGCAGTGGCGAGCTACTTTATGCCGTATGTACTACCGGTACCGTTAATGGTGTTCGAAACGTTCGTTGGAGTGGTTCAGGCGGCTGTGTTTTCTATGCTCACGCTCTTCTTTATCAAACTTGCTATAGCCGAGCCACACGGCTCCTCTAGCAAGTCAGGACATGAAGCGCACGGAGTATCAGAAGGGGTGTTAGACCTTACGACGAGCAGGGTGCACTGACCCCATAGAAAAACTATGGCGACTGTGTTATTGTTTGGGCATTGAAATTATAAATTATTTGAGTTAGAAATCTAGTATGGATATAGAAACCGGAAGATTAATTGCTATGGCGGTCGCAGCAGGG
>JAYTFN010000092.1:0-5245 GCA_043734325.1 Candidatus Adlerbacteria bacterium | reverse complement strand
CCGAGTATAACTTCTTGCAGTCCGGTTTTTTGTGAGTCAGTCGATAGGGGTACAGCTTCGATTTCTACACGAGACAAAAGTTCTCGTATTCGGACAAATTTTTCCGGAGTTTCTGCAGCAAGCGGTATGGTCCCACCCAAGACAAAGTATAGGCCTCGAAAGCCACTGCGCTCTACGTTGTCTATGTCTGCGTCTTTTTCAACAATAAACAAAACGCCTTGGTCTCGGGTTGGACTTGCGCAAATACTGCATAAAGTGTTTTTTTCCGGATTTTTTACAAACCAGCGAAAGCATTTTTTACATTGGCTTGTCTGCGACCCTAGAAACTTAACCGCGTCGGCGAGGGTAGAGCGATAGGAACTATTTTCGGCCAGGAGGTATTGCACAAAACGCCGCGCTTGACGCGGGCCTATGCCGGGAAATTTTTCAAACAGTTCTGTGAGTCGTTCAATAGGGTTCACACGAACTAGTCTATCAGAAATCGTTTAGAGATGATTCTAGGCTACCCACATTGGACTTTTCAAGCGTAACAAAAGTGGTTCGCTTTTCGTCAAAGTAGAGTTCTATTGAGCCCGTGGGACCATTTCGATGTTTCTCGACAAGAATCTCGGCAACGTTTGGACGGTCAGAGGTGTCGTTCATTTTGTCTTCGCGGTGGATAAACATAACCACATCGGCGTCCTGTTCAATTGAGCCGGAGTCGCGCAGGTCGGACAGTCGTGGTTTGCCCCGGCGTTGTTCGACCGCGCGGGAGAGCTGAGACAGTGCTAAAACGGGTACGTCGAGCTCTCGTGCAAGATTTTTAAGTGACCGGGAAATCTCTGTTACTTGCTGCACCATGTTGTCGCTCGCTCTGTTATTGGTGGGGACCATGAGCTGGAGGTAGTCGACAATAAGTAATCCTAAACCATTCTCGCGCTTGAGACGCCTTGCGACCGCACGCATTTTAAGTATGGTGCTGCCCGGTTGGTCGTCGATGTAAATGGGCGCTGCACCAAGTCGCTCATATGCGTCTCGAATACGCGTCCAGTCCTCTTGGTCAGTAATGTGTCCGGTACGTAAATTCCATGCATTAACACGCGCTTCGGCCGCCACCATACGGTCAACGAGCTGCTGAGCACTCATTTCAAGCGAGAAAATCCCCACCGGCACTTTGTGGTTGACGCCGGCTTGACGAGCGATATCGAGCGCGAGTGCAGTTTTACCCATAGACGGTCGGGCGGCAAGGATAATGAGATCAGATTTTTGGAGTCCGGCTAGCATGTTGTCGAGGTCACGAAAACCGGTACGTACGCCACGCATCTCGTCTTTGTGTTCATGCAAATATTCAAGCCGCGCCCACGCGCCCGTTAATGTATCGCGTAAAGAAACAAATTTTGAAAGAGTAGGAGTGGAAGTCACCTCATAAATTTTTTTCTCTGCCTTATCGAGTGTTTCGTCGAGGTCTTCAGCTTCTTCGTAGCCAAGTTCGGCAATGTGCTCGCCGGCATCAATAAGTGCGCGAAGCATAAACTTTTTTTGTACCTGGTTGGCATAATGCACAGCATTACTTGCGGCAGGTACTTCGCTCGCTAATTCTGCCAGGTAGGTGATACCGCCGATACGCTCTAAGTCATCATGGTCGGCTAAGCACGCGCGCACACTTTCAATATCAATAGGCTCGTTCTTGCCATAGAGTGCCATCATCCCGCGAAAAATAATGCGGTGTTTTTCGCTATAAAAAGCGTCTTGGGAAATAATGTCATTAACTTCAAACATGCCCTCAGGGCGAATCATAAGTGCACCGAGCAATGCTTTTTCTGTCTCGAGCGTTTGCGGCGGCATACGCAGTTTCCGGTCCACGCGTTTGGATGAAAAGGGTTCGCTTTTTTTATCTTTGGAATACGCCATTACCTATAGAATACTCCTGTTGGGGCAAGAGTGACATATGGACAAAATGGGGGATAGTAGGTGCATATGTTTTTAGGTACGTGCGGTAACGCTTATACCGCGCGCGGTGTCTTGTACTTCGTAGCCCAGATCATATATGTTACTTCGCAACTCATCTGCCTTCATGAAATCTTTTGATTGTCGCGCTTCTTCCCGTGCGGCAAGTAGGGACTGAACCGCATCGGGCAAAGAATCTATATCGATGACTGTAAAAGGTTCTGCTAGAGTGCCGGCCGAAAACCCAAGCCCAAGCGTTAGGTCGACTGTGAGTAGTGCAGCAAACTTTTGTTCAGCAGTAATATTAGCGTTTTTCATATAGTCCCACAGAAGTGCAAGGGCGCGCGGCGTATCGAGGTCGTGTCCTAGTGCACTAAAAAAAGAATTTTCAAACGCACTATCAGTGCTTACGCTTTTCGCTTCTATTTTATACTCCTGGTACATCCTACTTAGTCTGGTAAGGGCAGTGCGCGCGCCCTCTAAAGCCTCCCACGTAAAATTAGCGGGCGAACGGTAATGGGCTGTCAAAAACCAGTAGCGTAGCGCAAACGGGCTTATACCGCGCTTTACGATGTCTGTAAGATAGACTGTATTACCTAAAGACTTTGCTATTTTCTTACCCCCAATAGTAATGTGATCGTTGTGGAGCCAGTATGTAGCAAACGGCTTGCCAGACACGGCCTCAGCTTGAGCGATTTCGTTGTTGTGGTGGACGGGGATATGTTCGATACCACCCGTATGGATGTCTATCTGCTGCCCTAAAAGCTTAAATATCATTGACGTGCACTCGATGTGCCAGCCGGGAAACCCAAGCCCCCATGGGCTATTCCAGCCTAAATGTTTGTCGGACTTCCAGAGAATAAAGTCAAAAGGACCGCGTTTGTGTGCATTTTCTTGTATGCGCGCGCCTTCTCGCAGACCAGCAAGGTTAATGTTCCCAAGTTTGCCATAGGCAGAGAAGTGAGAAACATCGTAGTACACTCCCTGCTCAGTTGTGTACGCATAGCCTTTTTCCTCTAGCGCCATAATGAGGCTAATTTGTTCGGCAATATAGTCGCTGGCACGAGGAAAAATAATAGAGTCCAAAGGTACTCCGAGTGACTCTATGTCTTTGAAATATTCTTCCGTATATTTTTCTGCCAACACACGCATGTTTGCTATGGTCAGCTCCATTCCCTCGCGCTTGAGTCCCATAGTCATCTTGTCTTCACCTTCGTCAGCGTCTGACGAGAGGTGCCCAAAGTCGGTAATGTTTATAACTTGTTTTACGGTATATCCCCAGGCAAACAGGGTACGACGAAGCAAATCCGCCACAACTGCAGCTCGCATATTCCCGATATGCTGTGACCCATACACAGTCGGGCCACAATTGTACATTAGTACTTCGTTGTTTGAATGAGGGGAAAACGTCTCAAGCGAATTTGAAAGTGTATTGTGAAAACACAGCAAAGGATGTTTGTCTGAGCCAGTCTTACTGTGTAAAGGAGGTGCGTTCATACATATTATCCAAAGTATAAGAGTATACCCGTGAGTTTACTTTTAAATATATCACCACACAAGCTATGAATTAAGCTCTATGTTATAATAAACGTACATTTTATTGGAACAGATACTGTCGCGTTTCACCCGCGTCTATTCTGATGAATCTGCATATAATATATGACAAAAACGAAAGGACTTGCGGCCGCTATGGTGTTTTCTCTCCTTACTTCATTTGGTATAGGAGCATACGTAGGTGTAACTCATATCTATTCGTATAGTGCAAAAGCGCAAATACCCGGCCTTATAGGTGGCTCTGTACAGCCCACCGATGTAGACATGACGCAGTTTTGGGAAGCATATCAGCTTTTAAATCAGAATTTTGTTCAAACACACGCTTCTGGAACTTTTCCTACTAAAGAGAAACAAGTGTACGGTGCTATTGCAGGTTTAACGGCAAGCTTCGGTGACCCGTACACAACCTTTTTTCCACCGGCTGATGCACAAATATTCCAGGATGACATAAAGGGGTCTTTTGGTGGCGTGGGCATGCAAGTCGATAATGACTCTAAGGGTAACGTTGTAGTTGTAGCTCCTCTTAAAGACTCTCCAGCACAAAAAGCTGGTATGCACGCAGGCGACATCCTTATAGCTATCGGTACTACGTCGACTATCGGAATGAGTGTTGACCAGACGGTTAAAATAATCCGTGGCCCTATAGGCACTACGGTTACCTTTACTGTAGCGCGTAAGGATGAATTGAAACCGCTCACCATCTCGGTTGTTCGCGATACCATCAACATTCCTATTATCAAAAATTACTTGCGCGATGATGGGGTATATGTGATTGAGCTGTACAGCTTCTCTGAAAACTCACCCGAACTCTTTCGCAGAGCACTTCGTGAATTCGTGCAGTCCAGCAGTCATAAACTAATATTAGATGTGCGTGGTAATCCGGGCGGCTATTTAGAAGCCGCAGTAAATATGGCAAGTTACTTCTTGCCGGTGGGTACAACTGTCGTCACCGAGGACTTTAAGGGAAAACAGACAAACGTGGTCCACCGCAGTCTTGGCTATAACGTGTTTGCAAATGATCCAAATTTTAAGATGGCGATACTTATGGACCAGGGTTCAGCTTCGGCGTCAGAAATTCTCGCTGGTGCCCTTCAACAAAATAATGTTGCAAAACTTGTGGGTACGCGTAGTTTCGGCAAAGGGTCGGTGCAGCAGTTAATGGAACTAGGAGGGGGAGCCGAACTTAAAGTAACCATTGCTCGCTGGCTGACTCCAAATGGTAACTCAATATCCGATGGGGGACTCCATGCAGACATAGAGGCAACCACCACCGCTCAGCTAGTCAAAGACAAAAAAGACCCGCAAACAAATGCCGCAGTAAAATATTTGCTCGGGAAATAAAGCAAAAGTCGCCCTAAAAAAGGCGACTTTTTGTATGGCTAGATTTTATTTGTAAAATTAAGTAGATTAAAGGGATGAAAGTAATACTGTTAAAGGACATAAAAGGCGTAGGGAAGCGGCATGAGATTAAAAATGTGGCAGACGGGTACGCGGTTAATTTTTTGTTTCCACAAAAAGCAGCAGAGCCCGCTACTGAGGCAAAGATTAAACAATTGGAAGGGCAGCGTGTGGCGCATGAGGCTGAACAGCAAAAACTTGAGGAACAACTCAACCATAAAATTTTAATACTCAAGGGTAAAAAAGTTGTGATAGTAGCGCGCGCGACGGAAAAAGGAGGGCTCTTTAAGGGTATTACTCTGAAAGATGTTAGTAAAGCAATACTAGCTGAACATTCTGTAGAAATACCGGAAACTTCTATTCATTT
>JAYTFN010000091.1:0-2012 GCA_043734325.1 Candidatus Adlerbacteria bacterium | reverse complement strand
AGTTTACGACTTGGTATAGACGCCGGCTTAGCTCGCCTGCAGCAGTTAGCTCCAACAGGAGTCACCCCTACACCGCAACAGGTAAAAGATTTCGCTGCTCAAGCACAGCTGACCATTCCGCAAGGTCAAGAAGCAATACAGCATAATCCAAAAGACTATCGTGTATATGTATCTTTAGGTCGTGTCTATGACTTCCTTAATTCGCTCGGTGTATCCGGAGCATATGAAAACGCACAACAGATGTACCAGACCGCTTCACAACTTAACCCAACTAATCCTCAAATTCCGCTACTCACAGCACGTCTTGAAGCGGTAAAAGGCAATTTAGCAGGTGTCCAAGCTGCGCTCCAGAAGTCGCTTTCACTCAAGCCTGACTACACCGATGCGATTCTGTTCGTAGTACAGCTAAACGTTGCTCAGAAGGATATTCCAAACGCTATTCGCGCAGCAGCAGCAGCCGTACAAAGTGCACCCGGCGTAGCGCCTATTTGGTTTCAACTCGGTCTTCTCTACTACTCGTCAGGTGACATAGCGAGCGCAGTACCACCTCTTGAAGAGGCAGTTAAACGTCAGGCTGATTACGCAAATGCAAAGTACTTCCTCGGTCTTTCCTACGCCGCCCAGAATCGTGCGCAAGATTCTTTGCAGCAATTCCTCGACTTGGAGACTTCAAATCCAGACAACCAAGAAGTTAAACTAATCATTGGTAACCTTCGTGCAGGCAGGCCGCCATTCACAAACGCGCAGCCTCCTGTTACGAATAAACCACAAGACAGGACAACGGCCCCTATAAAGCAGTAAGATAAGAGGATGGTCCGGTCCCTATTACAAGCAATAGGTATAGAAGTAAGAGGAATGCATCAAGCCGCCTATCTCTTGGCGGCTTTTGCGCTTGGCTCACAAATGCTTGCGTTGGTGCGAGACCATTTACTTGCAAAGCAGTTTGGCGCTTCACATTCGCTCGATATATACTATGCAGCGTTTCGTATCCCGGACTTTCTCTTTGCCACTATGGCGTCACTTTTGTCGTTGTATGCGCTCCTGCCGGTTTTATCTAAACTAGAGCAGGGTGGGGAAGGTCGCATGGTGGCCTTTCTGCGGCAGGCACTTTTACTGTTTTTTGTGTGTATCGGCATAGTATCTTTTCTTGTCTATTTATTTGTGCCTGAACTGGTGCACCTGGTAGTTCCGGGTTTAGCGAATCCTGAGCTAATCCTGCTGACGCGCATACTTCTCTTGCAACCAATATTTTTGGGTGCTTCCAATATACTTGCATCGCTTACTCAGCTTCGAAATCGCTTTTTCCTTTATTCTATTTCGCCACTTTTGTATAATGTCGGCATTATCATAGGCATATTGTGGCTGTACCCAACCATGGGACTAGCTGGTATGGGGTGGGGGGTAGCGCTGGGTGCGCTTATGCACTTCTGTGTCCAGTTGCCGTTCTTTATACGCGAAAAATCCTCTCCGTTGCTTCCTTTGCGGGAATTGATGCAAGAATTCTACTCTGTTCTTGTGCTTTCTATTCCTCGAACACTAGCACTTTCTGCAGGGCAAATATCTTTACTTTTGCTCGTGGCGCTTGCGTCGGTGCTATCCGCTGGATCCATATCTGTATTTATGCTTGCCTATAACTTGCAGGCAGTACCGCTCACCATAATTGGTGTGTCCTACTCGGTCGCAGCATTCCCAACTTTAGCAAGACTCCATGCCTCTGGAAATAGGGTAGAGTTTGTACGGTACATTGAAACCGCATTGCGGCATATTTTCTTTTGGTCGATTCCTGCGACTATACTTGTTATTGTTTTACGAGCGCAGCTGGTACGTGTTATTCTTGGAGCCGGTGCATTTGATTGGGGTGCCACACGGCTTACGTCTGCAGCACTCGCGCTGTTTATGCTTTCGCTTGCGGCGCAGTCTATTTCACTGTTGATTGCGCGTGGCTACTATGCCGCAGGCAATACACGCAAACCGCTCTATTATGGAATTATAGATGTTGGTGTGTCCGTGTT
>JAYTFN010000090.1:0-3696 GCA_043734325.1 Candidatus Adlerbacteria bacterium | reverse complement strand
CTCACTCACTTTCAACTCTTCACAACAAGCAACAAACAAAATCACCCAACGCTTTCGCATCGGGCTCATTTGTTTTTCTTGATGTACAAAAGCTTCCGCATACGAAAAAGGCGCCTTGCAGCGCTTTTTTCGCTTTCGGTGCCCGGGAGAGGACTTGAACCTCCACATCTTACGACATACGCACCTCAAGCGTACCTGGCTACCAGTTACAGCACCCGGGCAGGTACTTTAGAGCCGTTCGCCGATTATACGCAACATTTCCTCAATTTTCAATCGTTTACGTAAAAGACAGAGAGTGTGTTTTTTTGGATACATGTTACGGAGCAACACTAAAGATTCTGCCTTTGCATATTTGAGCTGCATGATACTAACTTTCTTACTTCCACGTCCGGTTACATGACCATGTATTCTTAGGTGTTTAAAAATTTCTTCCCGCAACCAATCTATGTGATTTTCGCTTGCTGAGACAAAGATCGTATAAAACATAAAACTAGATCTCCATCGTTTATCAAAATAAGAGTGTGTGCAGCCGTCTCCATCAAAACACCCTCTCAAAAAATCTAAAAAATATTTTTTTGGTATTTTTACCTCTCCAATGATTTTTGATTTATTTGGCATCAGACCTATATCTAGTAAAAAATTGTAAAATAGAACGTCTCCAAACTGTACACGAGTTGTTTCCTTACCCGTAAAGCCTGATGCTGACGTATTTATTTTTATTTGAATTCCAAGCCCTCTCATAAAATTCTCGAGTTGTTGAATATCTTTAGATACAAGAGTTATATGTCTTCCGTCAGGAGATAAGTTTCCATCAGACACTAAAAGTCCAATTGCATAGGCAAAGTTTTCTGACCAAACTAATTTTACTTTTCCTTTTGGCTTTGGTCCGCGCTTCCCCACTTACTTACTTTACCACAACTCAAGGTAATAGCGTATACCAATTAAAAACAATGAACAACCCCGACGCAGAGCGTCGAGGTATGGGGAATAAAAAACTGGATTTCTCCAGCTTCTTTTTGTGAGATTATTTACGCAGCTACCTCTTCGCTTTTTATCTCTGCTTGCACTTCCGGAGATGGAGACTCTGTAATTTGCTCTGTTGGTGGGACCACCTCCGGAGTTTCCTCAGCGGGCAATTCTTCAGGCTTACCGGTCGCTGAAAGGTTCATTTGTACTGACTTACGCATAGCGTGCTTTTGCTCACGAGAGGCTTTGGTACGGATAAAGTAAAGTTTGGCGCGACGCGTGCTTGCGCGACGCAGCACTTCGATAGACTCTATCATCGGTGAGTACAGTGGAAACACTTTTTCAACACCGACACCACTGGACACCTTGCGAACGGTGAACATAGCCCCTGCCTCATTGCCGTGTTTGACCGCCAGCACAAGACCTTCAAAAGCTTGTCGGCGTGCGTTCTTAAGGGTAACAACCTTTTTGTCTGCGCCTTTACCTTGTTTGAGGTCGATAACCTTCTGCCAAACGCGGACCGTATCGCCACTGCCAAGACCAAGCGCCTGGCGCTCTTTCATATTAACGGGGGATGTTTTAACCGATGAAATCATGTGACAGTAATCTAACACAAGGGACACAAAACCGCAATTTTCTTTTATAAGGCAGTTTTTTGCTGCAGCAACTCTTCAGCTGCAAGAAAGTCCTGCGGAAGCGGGGCGGTAAAGGTCTTCTCTTGTCCGTTTGGAAGTGTAATCATGAGCGAGAGCGCATGAAGGGCTAAACGTTTGAAACCAAGTATTGGTGGGCGACTTGGAGAGTAGAGTACATCAGCGATAATGGGGCGCTGAATAACCGAAAAATGCACGCGAATTTGATGGGTGCGGCCGGTCTTAGGTCGAACTTCAACATAGGTCGCATCTGTACCACGTTCGAGCACCTTAAATGTTGTGAGCGCGTCTCGAAGCGTTCCATGCGGTCGTGAAGCTGAGCGAGGGCCTTTGCCGCCGCGCGCATTACCAATAGGCTTGTCTATTACTCCCCTATCGTCCTTGATAACCCCATAGACGAACGCCCGGTACACCTTACGTACATCGCGGTCATGAAATTGCTCTTTTAAAAACTCGAAGGCGGCTTCAGTCTTAGCCACAACAAGCACACCCGACGTTTCGCGGTCGAGTCGATGCACCAAAAAGTACTCTGGATACTTTTTTTCAAGCCAAAGTGTAAGAGGTGGGTAGTCGTGGATACCGTCTGGGTGCACAATCATCCCCGACGGCTTATCTAACACAACGACCGAGTCATCTTCAAACAGCACAACTGGTTCGTTCATGGTGTTGCCAGTATACACTTTGCAAGAGTTTTTTCGAGTAGAATCTGAACGAATGATGAAATCATGTCCTTTAGTTACATTCGAACGAAAATTCCTCCTCGTATATGTCTCAGTTAAATAACACCACCCAGCACAGCTGCTAATTTATACAAAAAACTGTATCGCTCATCATAAGGTATTCAGTTCTTGTTGTTTCTGAGAAGCGGATTAGTTAGTCGGACACTTTACAGGCGAGAGTGTACCTGTGCTTAATATGTCTTTTATCGTGAACTTACCTGAAACCGAGCTTTTGTGAAGTCGCAACTTTACGTTTTCACGACTTATGCTGCAGGTATCGCTCCCACTATATGACAAGGTTGTTGTTCCAAATATTTTCATCCGTACAGTATTTTGATCTTCTGCAAAGTATAGAGGCGCGGCTTTATCGTACGAGGTAAAAGAATCGGGGAGCCCTGTCATACCCGCGCTGTCCCAATTGTACGATCCAGTAATAGTTACGTCCGAATCAGAGCACATTTTTGCAAACTCAAGTCTTGTTTTTGGGCCAACGCCGCTTGAGAGAGTAGCCCAATCCCATGCAAAAATCTCTGTTTGATATTTAAGTACCGCTCGCGCAGTTAGTGGTCCGTAGTAGCCCGTTAAAGATGAGAGACTCAAGAATCCTTGGTCCGCTAGAAACTTTTGTAGTTTTGACACCTCTCCGCTCGTGCCCGAATCTGTTTTACCTATCCACAAGTTGTTTTTTAAGTCCAAGCAGGTTGTAGCATTGCCGCTCGGCGACACTTGAGTCGAGGTCATTAAAGTAATTTTTTCTTGAATCATTTTTACCGCTTCCTTACACGCGTCTACACGATCCTCAGGAGAAGTCGGCGCTTTTTGGCACAAAAAGACGAGTTGCTCGATACTGCAGCCAGTAGATTCCCTGCAATCGACGTATGCATAAACAGAAGTAGCACTTAACCCAAGCATTAAAAATGTCAGAAAAATTATTTTTTTCATAGATTAAAGTTATTTTAATGACCATATTATACCACGCCTATTAAAAGGACCGGTGTCTACTTCTTACGTACCTTACATTTTTTTTACTTAGTGCGCGGTGAGGGACTTGGTCACAAATAATTTCGCTGCAGCGAAATTTTCGCGGCCCCGGCTCACAGCCTCGTCTGAGGACTCGGCAACGTTGCGCCTTTCAAGTCCCTACACGAAGTGCGTCGGCACTTCGCTCACCCGCCCTACTCACTTCATTCCTCGGTGCGCGGTGAGGGACTTGAACCCCCGACCGTCTCAGTGTAAATGAGCTGCTCTACCAACTGAGCTAACCGCGCATAGTTCTATTGTATCGCACTATTCTCACAACCAAAGAGTGGCTTCGGTCGCTCCTAATGTACCTCTCTTTTGTTATTTTCTCAATACGA
>JAYTFN010000089.1:0-34805 GCA_043734325.1 Candidatus Adlerbacteria bacterium | reverse complement strand
CCCCGAGGTATCCTCCGAGCGTTTACGTATATGGTCGGCCATTACCCACTCAACCTAGCACACTGGAGGACCGACGCAGAGCGTCGAGGTATGGGGAATCATACTAATTTGGTCATCCGCCTTTTTAAGAGAAAGATATAATAAAACAGCGAAACAAATCAGTAGCGCCCAACTTATCAAGAAATACTCAAGATCGCCACGCATATTTAAATAGCCGATGATTGGTGCAAGTGCAACATAAGGTAATGTCCGTAAAAATGAGGCGACAGACAAGACTGTCGCGCGTTGGTCTTCTGGTGTCTGATTATTGAGAATCTCGCTCATGAATGGATAAAGAACACGCTCTCCTGCATAGAGTGCAAAGATAACGATATAGCCCCACATGCCAATGTCCGCAAGTGATAACAATAAACTTGCGGCCGCACTAAGTGAAATTAGAGTAACCACGTGCTTCTCGCTCATGTTTTCTGCGTACTTATGCATAAGAGCTAAAATTCCCACAGTAATGAGGCTACTTGTTGCTATCACAAGAGAACCCCAAAATGGATCGAAATGAAAACGGTCAAGCAAAACTAATCGTAATAATCCCCATCCTGCAGTATAAAAAAGTCCTTGCACTGTAATTATTATCGGTATATATAACAACAATTTCGGCGCGCGAAATTGTGTGAAGCCCATTTTGATACTGGCTAGGTGCTCTTTGATTTCTACTGAAAACTTTTTCGTCTGCCTTTCAATCCGAGTGTCTTTGATTGACCAAATCAATAGTGTGGAACTTATGAATGATAGGCCTGTTAAAATCCAAGGAATACGCGGATTGACCGAGTACAACCATCCTCCAGTTACAACTGCAAACAACGAGCCCACAAGAGCAAATTGAGAGCCACGTGTCACCAACCTGCGCCAATTTACAGATGAGCGATCAAAATTAAGTTTTCCGAAGAACAATGCTTCATCAGCACCAGATACAAACGAGACGCCAATCATCATAATTGCTTGTCCTACAAAAAATGGAACAAAACTACTACCGAACGCTTGAATCAAAAGACCGATTCCAACAAGAACTTGTCCTAGCTTAACCATTTTGTCGCGTCCGAATCTGTCAGCCAACGCACCAGACGGAACTTCTGCAATTAGACCGATTGCGAACGCAAAGCCATCAAGAAGCCCGACTTGTTGATCGGTTATAAATATTCGGTAAAAATAAAGCCAGATTGCACCTACAAACCAAAGATTTGTAAGCAGTTCATACGTGAGATATTTTCTCGAAAGCCATCGTTGATTATCAGTAATTGTTTGATCCATAATTATTTCAAAAGTTTATCGCTCGTAACTCCCAACGCTTGAGCGATTTTCTCAATGGTTGCAAGTGTCGGATTTCCTTTACCCCCTTCAATATTACTCATTTGAGCACGATCAAAGCCAAGCGCTCGGCAAATGTCGCCTTGCGACATTTTCTTCCGCTCTCGTATGCGTTTTATGTTTTTCCCAAGTTTTATTGACGAATTTTTCATATCCACAGTTGGTATTGTAGCAACTTGTTGTGTCGTATATCAATAATGTGATATATCACAATAGGTGTATAAATTGATAGCGCCGAGAAGAAGCGCTTCTTCTCGGCGTTTACTAGTAGTTCTAAACTCTGCGACTTCGGAAACTGGTCGTGGTAACTCAAAATATGGATTGCGCTAAGGCACAAGCAAATCCTATTGTGCTTGCCCCGCCCGCCCTGTGCTTGCGCAAGTCCTCGCCGTTTTTAGGAGATATTATAAAACGGCGGGGATTGCTCCCTTGAAAAAATGAAAAGCCCGCCAGAGGTCTTTCGACATGGCGGGCAAGCAGTTCGTTGTTCAGTGATCCTGGTTGACATCGAGAACCGCCGCGCTTCCACCGATAAACAGGACAAGGAAGTAGCAGTCTCGAAGTTGTTTCAGGATTTCGTTCAGGTTCGACGCGTCCTCGAAGCCTTTCGGCATCGGGATCACTCGCTGGTCATTCACCGGCTTGCCCTGGAAGACATGATTGCCTTCCGCGAAGCCGATGTACCAGCCACGATTGAACGTGCATTCCTCCAGCGCGCAGGTGTTCGGTCCACCAGTCGGGACAGCCGTCGCCGTAACCGGTGGCTCGAAGCGGTAGTATTTTCCGCGAGCCAAATTCTGTTGTTTCGCGTTGTTTATGACAGCTTGTCCTGCCGTCATCGTATCTCGCATTGGGAACTGCATGGTAAACCTCCAGTTTGGTTTGGAAACCTGCTTGTTTTGAGCCACAATAGCTCAAATCCGAAGTCGCTACTATCCTAACATACGGATATCTTTCTGTCAAGCCCAACTAGGGCTGTAGGCTCGAAAGATTAACTCCTGTGTACTTGAATATAAACCAAAGTGCAACAGCTAAAATTAAAGCACCAATAACGATTGCGGCAGTTTGATTTCTAAAAGTTAATTTCATAGATTATTTTTGAAATACAAAAAGATGCTCATGCATTATCAGCAAGAAGTTTGATTCTTTTGACTTTGTAACCCAAAAACCTGTTGCCTTGCAATTAAACTGTCTTTTTATAATGTCTTCTTTCAATACAAAACCTGTATCTAGAAACTTCTGCATTACCTTAAACGCAAGAGGTTGGTACATTTTGTTTCTGCGTGTATCTCCCATGAGAATCGCGCAATATTTACCTTTCTTCAAAACCCTAAACAATTCTTTTGCAACTTTTCCTATTTCATCAACAAAAGCATCTATGTCGTGTATACCCGATAAATCTTCTTTAATTTTACCCTCACTGTATTTTATAATGTCTGCATACGGAGGATGAGTTAAAACAAAATCAATCTCATTATCTTTAATAAAGCTCATATCCCTTGCATCACATTTCACGACCCGTTGTTTTGCTTTATTATCAACCTCAAATTCAAGAGATTTTTTCGTTCTCTCTAACGCTTCCTCATTAACATCAATGCAAGTAATGTGTCGATTTAAAATTTTTGCTTCTATCGCAGTAGTGCCTCCACCAATCATACAATCGAGTAAGTGGTCTTTCTCTATTGAGTAACGCAAAATAAGATTTCTAGCTACTTCTGGCGACCAATTTCCACGCCAATCAGATGTATGTGTAGCCCAATTTCCTCTACGTGGAAAAGCCCATACAGTTGTACACTCTAATTCAAATTCTTCGGGGTGAAGTTTTAAATCTTTTTGAGACATTAAATAATCTTATATTTTTTTGACTTTACAAGTTTTATTGAATCGTAACTATTTTTATCTGTAAACTCGTATTGCCAAATTAAATACTCATCAACTCTTTTTTCAAAAAATAACAAGAAAACTTTTTTCTTCGTATGTTCTGACCATTGTCTATAGGGGTAATACAACTGTCTAATTATTGTATTTTTTGTGGAAGAATTTTTTGCTTCAATTAAAACAACCTTATCCTTGCCCTCGTAACCAGCATCTACTTCTGTTTGCACCCCTTTTGTTTCAACCGTATTATTACCCACCTTATAAGTAAATTCGGGAGTATATTTTCTACCGCGAATAGTGAGAACAAGACTTGGATCTTCTATGAAAGTTCTAATGAGACTTGAGGCATAGGCAAAATCAAGATGTTGCATCTCAGAATTTCCTATTTTTGTAGTATCTAAATCAAAATCAAGCTTCGTACTGTATATCTCTGCGTCACCTTCAATATCTGGGATATCTACATAGCCTTCTCCTTTTACAATAACGTAAAATTTATTTTTTACAGGTAATAAAATTAAGCCATTTTTCTTCATTATCTCAGGAACGCTTTCGCGTGTGTCCATTTTGCATAAGATTCGCACCTCTTTTTCTGAAGTATTTTGAAAATCTTGGACAGACTTCTTTATATCTTTTGCAGATAAATAGAAAGGCTGTTTAGAAAAGTCATTTTCCAAAATTTTATTATCATCAAATATTTTTTTCCAAGAATTGTTGTTTGCCATAAAGAAATCAGTAGTTAGTTACCAGTACTTCTGTAATTTTGCCCCTTTTAGAAGCATCAGAGTTAATGGCGCGACCCGCTTGTACTTTTGTAATACGGAGACCTTTAGGTTCAGAATAGATTTTGTTTATAAACGGAGTATCGGAATTTGAAAGCATAACAAAGCAACCTCTTTTGTGTAGTTCTACAAATGTATCTCTTAGTTCAATTTGTTCTTTGTCTAAAAATGACTCTTTGGTGTAGGAAGTAAACGAAGATGTTTTGTTTATAGGATAGTAAGGAGGATCAAAATATATAAAATCTCCTTTATTTGCTTTTTTTAACACTTCTTTATAATCCTGTTTTTTAATCTCAACATTTTTCAATGCTTTTGATGCTTTTCTAAGATTATTTTCATCGCAAATAAGAGGGTTTGTGTATTTACCAAATGGAACATTAAATCCACCTTTACTGTTTACCCGATACATACCATTGAAACAAGTTCTGTTTAAATATATAAAACGAGAGGCGGTATTTAAACCAGAAAGTTTTTCTGGGCTCTGTGTTCGTATTTTTAGGAAGTATTCTTTGTCTAGTTTGTGTTTTTTTAGTGATTTTATTAGATTTTCAACATCATTTTTAATCACATTATAAGTAATAACAAGTTCATTGTTTAAATCAGAAAGATAAGCTGTTTCAGGAAGTAGATCAAAGAACACTGCACCGCCACCAACAAAGGGTTCAAAATATTTTCCGTTTTTTGGATCAAATTTTTCTGGAGGATAAAGATTTAGTCTTCGAAATTGAGCTAATAACTGACGTTTACCACCGACCCATTTAACAAAAGGTTTTGGTTTTTCTGAAATGATGCGAGAGGAATCTTCTATCAGATTTGACTTGTCTGCAAGCGAAAAAACTCTGTGTGCATAAATCTTGTTTATGTCGAACGTGTTCGCAATTTCTGTTATTACTTTATTTTGTATCATACACATAGATTTAATTCGATTGAACGAGGTTTACGGTTCTTCACAAGTTCATTTATTGCCGTTGAGCCGAGAAGAACAATTGAATCATATCCTAACTTCTTTGCTTGCTCGTGCATCTTTTCATCTAAATTAATTCTTCGCTCATAGTAATCCGACTCATTTGCACTTGTAATAAAAAGAAGCATTCTCTGGTGTGTCTCTGGAAATAGAACTTTAAGAATTTCTTTCTCTGAGTCACTACATAGTGGGTGCGATATTTTGATTCTTTCCGGTTTTATATTGGGCTTCCCATAAAAAGCTGCCTGACTGTATGTAGAGGCTAAAAATTTTCCCCGTTTTTTATATGCATCTGGATCGCTAGGTGTTACATGCCACCATAACGATTGATTAATTTTATCTACGAGAATTTTTTTGAGTTCTGTTGGTATTGTATCTGTTTCTATTTCTATTTCTTGCATTCTTTTCTCAATCCACGTATCAGAATATCCTTTGGCTTTGTATAATGCACGCGTGCGTTTTGTGGCAAGTTCTGGATTTTCTATCTCCTCAATTCGTTCAAAACCAACTCGTGCCAACCAGCGTTTGAATGGTTCTGCTTTTGGCGAAGGAATGGCTTGGATAATACGGAAAATTGTCTCGGTATTAGCGCAGTCAGTTTCTCGCTTTTTTCCGTCTGGAGAGGTCATTTTCAACTGTCCGATTTTTTCGGACACTTCGGAATAACCCTCTTTTATAAGTTTTCTCTTGAGGTCGCTCCAATATTTTCGAGAACGTGCAGTATCTGTTAAAACCTCAATCACATCAATTACAGAGAACCACCATTCGTTTTTGTGAAGAATCTTGCGGACTTCCTTTTTTTGGAATATTGCGATTTTGGTAATGGTTTGGTTTTGTGTAGTCATAATTATTTCAAAAGTTGATATACGCTAACCCCAAGTACTTTAGCTACCTTTTCCATTGTGCTAATTGTAAGGTTTTGTTTGCCGTTCTCAACATTACTAATATACACTCTATCTAACCTTAACTCACGGCAGATGTCGCCTTGCGACATACCTTTTTTGAGTCGTATTTTTTCATGTTTTCGCCCCCACCTTTCGGATTCGGAAGTTTATTTCTGCGGAGAGGGAGGGATTTGAACCCTCGATCCAGTTTCCCGGATGCCGGTTTTCGAAACCGGTGCCTTCGACCACTCAGCCACCTCTCCAGATGTTAGTAGGAAAGAACTAACATTCTTCTTCCTTTCATAGGTCGAACAGTTTGCAAAATAGCATTTTTTTGCACTTTAGGCTATATTTGCCGTAATGGCCCTATCGTCTATCGGTTAGGACGAAAGCTTTTCAAGCTTTAAAGCCGGGTTCGACTCCCGGTAGGGTCATGAGTACAGAAATGAGCGCCGAAAGGCGCCTTTTCTATTCATGACCCTAAGTAGGCAAACTACTTTGCCTACGGCCGGGAGTCGAAAGGGTTGAGTATATCGTAACGAGTTTTGTTCCAAAACGAAGTGAGATACGAAACCCCTACTGTTCCTGTAAGGAAAGACTCCCGGTAGGGTCACACGATTCAAAAAAGCGGATAATTCCGCTTTTTTTGTTTACGTGTGACGGCCGCAGTGTTGTTTTTGTTTTGCTATAAGCAAAGGCAAAAACCGCCTACGTCCCTTCGGACGTTCCGATGCGGAAGGCGAGTTCGGCGACCAAATTTTGCGACAGCAAATTTGAGTCGTAGATCACATACAATGGTAGTATTTGGTGGTGAGAGCTTATTTTAATAAAAAAGTTTCAATTGCGCTTCTCGTGTCTTTTCTGCTGCCTGTCATTGCTTTTGCACAAACGGAAACGTTTACATTTGAAGATCCTTTAAACAACCAGCCGCTTGTGTGCGCTTTAAAAGGGTTTATCGGCGGCATCTATTTAATTGGAACGCCGGTAGCTGCACTCGCAATAGCGTATGTAGGATTTTTGTTTGTGTATGCAAGGGGAAATGCCGGAGCGCTTGCTGATGCTCGCACTAAGCTCGTACACGTTTTGCTTGGAGTATTCTTATTTTTTGGCTCATGGCTTTTGGGTATAACTCTTGTAAATACTGCAAACTCAATTATACCCGGCCTCATACCAGGTATTGCGTCGTGTTAACGGTCATAACCTTGAAATAGTAAATTTACCTGAATTGAGGCTTGGATATGTATAGCTTTGACAATTTAAAAAAATTATATACAGTTATGGTGGATGAAGCCTTAGTTAAGGGAGGGTGCCATGACTTACAAAAATACTAATATAATCAGCCCTGCTGAAGAAGACCAAGATTGGTATGATGGTAGTCACATGCTCGGCGGCATTTTTTGTTGGTCCGCTTTCTCCACTGTTTTTTTTGCATTTGTATACTTACTGACTAAATACAGTTTGTAACGGTATGCATTTGCTCTAGTCCGTTACTGCATTGTTATTGCAGGAGCGGATTCTTTTTTTATAGCAACGTTGGTGCCTGCTTTTAAATAAAAATAGATATCTTCGAGGGCTTTAATGGCGTCGCCTGCGGCAATGTTGTTTTGGTGATATAGCGCGTTAGAGCAGTCGCCTGCGGCCCATATGCCCTGCCTGGTGGTGCGTTGGCTCTTGCCGTCTACAACGATACGACCCCACTCGTCTCGCTCTACGAGGTCTTTAACGTAGTCAGTTGCCGGTACCATACCTATTTCGACAAAAATGCCAGCGGTTGGGATGTCTCGAATATCGCCCGTTACCGTATCTTTTACAACTATCGTGTTAACGAACTGTGCGCCTTTGACTTCAACGGGAAGGGTATTCTTAAACGAACGCATGTTGGGGTGGGATAGTACAACTTCGACTGTCGCAGCGTCTGCCTTATCAAAGTTTGGACTGCGGTGTATTAGTGTTACGGATTTGGCGTACGCAAGCAGCTGCGCGGCCGTTTCAAACCCGGCGTTGCCTCCACCAACGACTACAACATCCTGTCCCGAAAAGAGCGGCCCGTCACACGAAGCGCAGTAGGTAACACCTTTGTTTTCAAAATTTAAAGCACCGGGTATGCCAAGTTTTTTACGTGAGCCGCCGGTCGCTACGAGCACGGTTGCGGCTTCGTAGGAGTCTTTTGAGGTTTCAATTACAAATCCACCATCAATTATCTTTACCCCATTCGCGCGCTCGCCGATTTTGAGATCAACGCCGTTGTGAGCGTAGGCGCGCAAATGCTTTTCGAGCGACTTTGCCAGGTCGAGGCCGGATATCTTTTCGGTCCCGATCCAGTTCTCTATCTCGATGGAGTCAGTACTCTGGCCGCCAATGGTATCGGCAATAAATACAGTGTTAAGACGTTTTCGTGCCGCATACACTCCCGCAGCAACCCCTGCCGGACCCCCACCAATGATAGCTAAGTCGTACATATGGTAGTAGCTTACCGTTTGTGAGTCTCTTGAGCAAATATAGTGTCGTATATACGCTCTATGGTATAACGTTACATGGAAAGGAGTGCGATATGACCATCCGTGAAGAGTATGAACCGTACTTGTGTGGGGTCAGGGACATTGCAGGGAGGCGGGGCTTAAACTTTCAAAGAGCCGTTACTGTATATGAGGGGCGCGTACTTTGCGCTTCGTACTGCTGTTTGGGAATAAATTCTCAGAGCTGTCGCATAGAAGTGTGCTGGCATCGCAAAGGGTTCGTATACAGCGAGTTTTTGTATACTCTACCTATATTACAGGCCGTACGCTTTAGAATATTTGTAATTCCAATTGATCCTGAACTTGAGCCCGTATATTACATTGTGCCTACAAGTCGAATGGTGGAGTGGTTAGGAAATGATCCGACGAAGACATTGCGGATATATCCGCCTGGCCTCACTTCTAAAAACCCCAACACATTTGATCTTAGACCGTACAAGGGTGCCTGGCATCTTATAAAGTAAAACCCCGAGGAGTGAATCTCTTCGGGGTTTATTTTTTTATTTAATTTTCGGTCGGCGTAGGAAGGAGGGCACTGCGCCCCACTCATCTTCGTCATCCTTTTTAGTTTCTCCATCCATTGTGGGAATCTGCAACTCAGGTTCCTTTGAAGGTGCGGGAGCCATAGGCATAGAGGGTGTTGGAGTGTTAAAAATTTTGCCCATCGCACCGACAGGAGGTACGTCTGCTTCCTTTGCGTCACGTCCAAAGGTAAACAGAGGTGCACCACGAAGCTGTTGAGAATTTCCTGCAGTAGGGAAGCCTGTTGCTATAACGGTGACTCGTACGTCATTCTTTTTTAGTTTGTCGTCTTTGATGGCGCCAAAGATAATTTTGGCATTTGGATCAACAGACTCGGTGACAATTTTAGCGGCTTCGTGCACTTCAATCATACCGAGGTCGTCTCCACCGGCAATTGCAAAGAGTACGCCCTTGGCACCATTGATAGAGAGTTCAAGGAGGGGGGACGAAACTGCCATCTTTGCGGCAACCTGTGCGCGATTCTCGCCAGAGGCTATGCCGATACCCATGAGTGCAGAGCCGGCGTTTTCCATAACGGCTCGGATGTCGGCGAAGTCAACGTTGATGATGCCGGGGTGGGTGATAAGGTCGGAAATTCCTTCTACTGCTTGTTTTAAAATATCATCGCACATAGCAAAGGCCTGCTTGAGGGTGGTGTCTTTTGCAACACTCGCCAAAATACGGTCGTTCGGGATGACTATAAGCGCGTCTACTTCTTTTCGAAGGTCTTCGAGACCCTGCTCGGCAAGACGCATACGCTGCTGGCCTTCAAAAGAGAAAGGCTTGGTAACTACAGCGACAGTGAGCGCACCGAGCTCCTTGGCTGTTTTAGCGACTATAGGCGCGGCACCAGTACCGGTACCGCCGCCCATACCACAGGCAACGAATACCATGTCCGAGCCTTTCATAGACTGTTGAATTTCTTCTTTAGTTTCCTCAGCGGCACGCTTGCCGAGGTCAGGGTTCATACCCGCACCAAGGCCGCGAGTGAGGTTTTTGCCAATATGAATTTTCTTTTTAGCGAGTGATTGGTGGAGGTCCTGGGCATCGGTGTTTATAGCGACGAAATCGACACCTCGCATCTTGTTTTCCATCATGTGATTGATGGCGTTGTTGCCGGAACCTCCGACACCTACAACACGGATACGTGCGAACGCTTCTATTTCAGGTTGTACTTGCGGCATGACCCACACTCTAACACCACGCCGCCCCTTTGCAAACTTTGACAATTATTGGAATCGTTTTGGACTTATTTTTTGATGAAAATAATTGTGTGCAAGAATAAAAAAGCACGAAATTTTTGCGCAAATATTACGAGTGATGGTTGGAGCACTGGTTCAAAGATCCATCCAGCAACCGGCCGCATGTATGCAGCAAAATACGGCCACTTCGGCAACGGTTTCGCTCGGGATAAATAAAGATGCTAATACTTTATGGTAAAAGCTAAAATTTTAATTAAATTTTAGCTTTTAGATGGATGGGGTGTGCCAGGGAAAAGTAATTGTTATAGAATGCTACAGTATTAATATGGATGAACTAGAAAAAGAGCATATTGAGGCCGTGCAAAAAATCAGTATTTCAGTTAAAGATTTTAATGAGAAAGGAATACACGTACGAATTTTTCACGGGAGCAGCAATTCAACTCGGGCGCAAGTGTTTGATCCCACGAAAATGGTTGACGTTAGTAAAATGAACCGAGTCATAACTATCAACTTTAAGGAAAAATATGCGCTTGTTGAACCAAATGTGCCAATGGATGCGCTAGTGGACGCCACTATGAAGCATGGTTTGATTCCGCCTGTCGTTATGGAGTTTCCGGGAATTACTGTCGGTGGGGGTATACAAGGAGGTTCGGGTGAAAGCAGCTCTTTTAAATATGGTTTATTTCATGAGACGTGTCTTGAATATGAAATGGTTATAGGCAACGGAGAGGTCGTAATAGTATCTCCTAACTTACATCCAGATCTTTTTTATGGAACGGCATGTTCATATGGCTCGCTTGGTATATTAACAGCAATAAAAATTTCCCTCATACCAGCAAAAGAGTATGTCAAACTTACCTATAAGCGAACAATTGGTGCAAAAGACACGATAGATGAGACACTGCAGCAAGCAAAAGTTCTAGAAAATGACTTTGTGGACGGTATTATTTTTTCGGACAAGCTAGGTACGGTAATGACTGGAACCTTTAACGATAAAGTAAAAATGCCCATCGTATCTTTTTCAAGAGCTCAAGATGACTGGTTTTATATACATGCCCAGAAAATAACAAAAAAATTTGAAGTTTATGAAGAATTGATACCGTTAAAAGACTATATCTTTCGGTATGATAGAGGAGGGTTTTGGGTAGGAAAACATTCCCTCAGTCGTTTTTATATACCCTTCAATCGGCTGAGCAGGTATATTCTAAACCCCGCAATGAGTACTCGGAGACTGTACTCTTTTTTACATGCAACTAATATATCCCAGGAATACATAGTGCAAGATATCAGTGTTCCTGGTCGTTCTGCGCTTCAGTTTATTAGATATATTCAGCAAAAAATACAAATCTACCCTTTATGGTTGTGTCCTTTGCGACCCGATACTAACGTAAGGTTGTCACCGAATTATATTAAAACAGATATGGTTCTAAATGTTGGAATATGGGGAACGTCATCTGGAGACTATGCGCAGTTTAAATCTTCTAACCGAGAAATAGAAAAAATTACCGAAGAGTTAGGCGGCCGAAAGGTTTTATATGCTCATGCCTACTATCCTTTGGAGGAGTTTTGGAAAATATATGACAAAGAGTGGTATGAAGGACTCAGGCAAAAGTATTTGGCAGTTAGGGTTTTTCCTGATATTTATACAAAAGTTTTTGTTAGAACAGAATACAAAACTACTGTAATAAAAGGTATGCTACAGGTTACAAAAAATCACATTTTTAAATCATTATTACGGTAAAAACTTTTTTAGGTATTTTACTGCACTTTTGATGGAGTCTTTAATGTCTTGTAGGGAGCCTGAGTGGGAGTGTTCAGTTATGCCTTCGCCCGAGGTAAAGCCCCAGAGGGTTAGACCATACGCTACTGACCAAATGCCGTCGCTTAGTTGCATCTTTGTTGCGTTACTTTCGCTAAGGCTTGCTATGCGTGCGGGAAGCTTGAGTATCAGTTTTGCTATGTCTGGGGCAGATCTCACAGACGAGCCGCCGCCGGTGAGGAGTGCTCCTGAGGGAAGTAGTTCGCTTTTGCCAATACGCTTGAGGTGCGTTTCAATAAGTTTAAACATCTCGGCTAGTCGTCGATTGGTTATGTCGTCTATTTTCTTTTTTGAGACTGGACTGTTAAACGCTGCACCGTGTTTAAGCTGTTCGGCATCTTCAGGCGAAATACGTAAACCAAGAGCTAGGTCGTTTGTAATATCGGCACCACCAACAGGAAACACTTTAATTGATATGGGCTTAGTATCTTCAAAAATTATAATTGAAAGCGTCTCAGCGCCGATATTTGCCAGCACGCAGCCGACTCGTTTTTGCATCTTAGACGTAGCCACAAAACTAGCGGCAATAGGGGAGGCAACTAAGTCTTCTACTTCAACACCGGCGCGTTCGACTGCTTCGACTAAGTCGCGCACATGGCGCTCGACGCACGTTATAAAAAGAGTTTCTACCGACAGTCGCATGCCTTTCATGCCCATTGGGTTGCCACCCATGACCGGTACACCGTCGACCGTAAAGCGAAGTGGAATGGTATGTATTATCTTACGATTAAGCGTAGCGGATGGCGGCAGAGCTTTTTCACTTGCGGCAATAGCGCGCGGTATGTCACGCTCAGTAATTTCTGAGTCGCCCCGTTCTACAACTACCTCTCCGCGTGCGAATACTTCGTCAAGCCCCACGCCGCCTAGTGCCACATAGGCACGTTTAACCGGTACATGTGCCGCTCTGCTCGCTTGTAGTACTGCGGCAGCAATAGACCGAGAAGTTTCCTCCACGGATATAACATAGCCTTGCTTAAGTCCTCTGCTTTCGGCGTATCCACTGCCTAAAATGCGTGGCGGTTGCCTCGGGTCATCAGCAAGCTCGGCTATGACCACTTTGACATGGTACGATCCAACATCTATTCCGGTTACTACTTTATTCATCAGCGCGAAGGTCAAACCGAATCATGATTCGGCGTTCTTCACGTTCCATTGTAGCACCATGTATCAAGCCTTTTAAGTGGAGTAGTCCGTGGATAAAGAGATATGCCACAAAAACGTTCGGAGACATACTAAAGTTTTTTGCTTGAACGCGCGCCGTTGCAGGGCAAAGCAAAATTTCTCCTGAACTTTTTGAAAGGGGGAAGGCGAGTACGTTACTTGCCAAGGCTTGTGGGTCGCTTTCTTTTGATTTTTTATACACCATCGCCTCACGCATTTGAGCGCTTGGAAGAAGTGCGACTGAGAGGTCATACTTTGAACCAAGTATAAAATTCTTCATATCAATAAACGGAAAAAGCGGCATAGCGCCGCGGGTGTTGTTTTTTATGGAAAGAGTACGGTCTTGTGACACTAGTGTTAGCGTCGTCGTGGGCCGCGAGTTGTGCGTTCCATCATTTTGCCGAGCTTGATAAGCTCTTGGACTTCCTCGCGACGCTTTATAACCTTAAGAGTTTGTTTGCGACGAACACTGTCCGATTTAAAGCGAACATAGTAGCGACGAGTACGCATACGCTGTATAAGCCCGGTTCCTTGAACACGTTTAGAAAAACGGCGAATAAGGTTTACCGGTGTCTCGTTCTCGTTTTTAGTTACTTCCGCATTTGTTGCCATGTAAAGCCATACTACCATCCATCTTTCCCTCTCGCAAGCTTTGTGTCACCCCTCTTTCAAACTATAAGGGGACATGTTTCAGCCGATTAGGGTTTGAAAATTAGACCTTTAGGGTCTTGAGGAAGCGGGGAAGGGCGGCTAGTTGGACTATAGTTTGTGAGCTATTGGTCATGGAGCGTACTATTATAGTGCCGTCGATTGCTTCGCGCTGACCCATGATAAGCAGGTGGGAGACTCCTTGTTCGCGTGCGCATTCCAGTTGTGGCCCGAAGCTTTTTGCGTCAAAGGACTGCGAAATGGGCACCTGAGCCTCGCGTAACATATCTACAACCGAAAGACTTTGGAGTTTTGCACGAAGGCCGAGTTGAACAAAATAAATTTTTGGTATTTGTGAAGTAGGCGGTATAACGAATGAGGACTTTAACAACCCTTTTTTACGGAAGTATATGCTTGCGGAAACTCCCGCTCCATCTTTTTTGCTTCCTATTTTCTTGATGTGTTCGTCAAAGCGTCCGCCTATACCGCTTACTATGGTCGTATCCTGCTCACTCAGGTCAAGTGCGAAGGTAACACGCGGTTCGCGAGGGTCGCCTACAAGTAGGTCGTCGACCTCATACGGGAGTCCTAAGCTTTCAATATATTCCAAAACTTCGCGGAAATGTGTGCGACTTTTCTCAGATAAAAAGTTTATAGAGTGCGGACCTTCGGCTAAAATTTCGCGGCACGGCACATGGGTGCATATAAATGTTGAAAGAGGATTTTCTCCGGTAACTGCGCGACACTCGACGCACAAAGAAGTTGCGTTTTTTCGTAAGTACGCAATCAACTCGCGTTCAAAACGTACTTTAGAGTCATGATCGCCCAGCGCATTGACACGGACCTTCACCACTGAAGTGCCCCACTCGTTTACAATAGAATAGAGAGTCTTAAGCAAAATAATTTCGCCTAAACTTTGTGGCGAACCGACTACGTGGAGTCCGAATTCTCCTACATCGCGCGAAGAAATTCCTTGTGGCGTATAAAGTGGCGTAACACTTGCGTAATATGAAAGTACCGGTTCATCTCCTGGTTGGAAGCCAAAACGCTGCGCACACGATTCTATGCTTGTTTGAAAGCTGTGTTGTATGCGGGGCCTTTTGCCAGGCAAGCCTTTTTCAACTTGATGGATGGGACGAAACCCGTATGAAGAAGAAACGTCGGATGCGTGTCTAACGAACGCTGCAGGTGAAAGACTCTGTGTTGCACTCATATTATGTATGGTTACTATTATTGCGGTTCTGATGCGCTCCCGGGGAAAAGACTTAAAGTTTGGAAAGGCAACACCCGAAGGAAGGTGCGACCAACTATATTTTTGCGTGGAAGATATCCCCATGACCGAGAGTCAGAACTCTCTGGTCGGTTGTCTCCCATTGCAAAGTATTCTTGTGCGGGGACGGTGTAGTCGTGTGTGCCGCCGTTGCCATGATTTACAACGTAGGACTCGTCCAGGCTTGAGGTGGTGCCGTCTGTTCGGGTGATAGATACGCCCTCGTCGGTAATGTGAACCACGTCACCAGGTAAGCCTATGATTCGTTTAATGAAAAATTGTGACGGGTCTTTTGGATATCGAAAAACAATTACCTCACCGCGCTCAGGCGACTTAAAGTGATAGGTCAATTCATCGACGATAAGGTATTGACCATTTTGAAATGTAGGAACCATGGACTCACCGGATACTATAAAAGGTTGTGCGACAAAAAGTCGAACAGGGATGACAATGCATAATGCAAGAAGAGCAAATTTGACCAGCTCAATGAAAAAATTCTCACTGCGCTCATGTGGCATGCAAGTATTGTATGCTTGCTTTTTCAACTCTGCAAGTTTTTTATATTTTTTTATATAAAAAAATATAAAAAAAATATAAAAATGATGCATTCGTAATAGAATTAGCGAGTATGTTACTTTTTAAAAACAAATTTAGGAGGTATTCCATAGTAAGGAAATTTTTTTCTTCTTATGATACGGTTGTTGTATGCAATGGATTTTTGTAGGACTCGGTAACCCGGGAGGAGAGTATGACGGCACGCGCCACAATGTAGGGCGTGATTTTTTAGCATCTATTGCAAAGGAAGAAGGTGTGATGAAGTGGAAAGAAGACATAAAAGCGCATTCACTTACTGCAAAAGCAGAAATATTTGGTAAAAAAGCCACGTTGCTCCTACCGGATACGTACATGAATAACTCTGGTAGTGCGCTTACGTCTCTTGTTGCAACAGCAAAAGCGGCAGAAACGCTTGTGGTGCTCCAGGATGAGCTGGATATGCCTTTGGGCCGCATAAAACTTTCCTACGGCAGTTCGGCTGGCGGGCATAATGGAATTATTTCCATTCAAAGAGCTCTCAAAACTAAAGATTTTATACGTATTCGCATAGGAATATCACCCGTAACACCTAAAGGAAAAGTAAAAAAACCTGAAGCGGAGGCAGTGACCGATTTTGTACTGGGAAAATTTAAAGCTTCTGAGCAGGAAAAGCTTAAAATGGTCCAAAAACTCGTCGCCGAAGCGATCAAGCTTCTTCTGACTGAAGGGCGCGACCACGCTACCATGGTCATTCATTCAAAGTACTGACCTATAGCTCGATATAGACATTAAAAAACTCGCCGGCTTGTGACCGACGAGTTTTTTCTATGTCCAACTTTTAGACTACGCTTTCTTTTCAGGAGCGCTGTAGGTAAGTGCCATGCGCATCTCTTTAGGATCAAAGAGGGAAATGGTGAATGGGTATCGCTTACCGAGCTCAAGCGCGCCACGAAGTTTGTCCTCTGAGCCGAACTCTGAAATGTGTACCAAGCCAGCTATACCTTCCTCGATAGAAGCAAGTGCCCCATGTTTGTTGAACTTGATAACGATACCTTCAATATGATCACCTTTTTTGTATTTATCCCCGGCTGACTGCCATGGATTCATTTTGAGTGCTTTAACTGAAAGCGAAACCTTTCCGTCTTTTATGTCAATTATTTTTACTTTCACTTGGTCGCCGACCTTAAAGAAGTGTCGAGGATCATCAACGAGTCCCCAGTCAATTTCGGATATGTGGACCAACCCTTCAAGGCCTTCTTCGATCTTAACGAAGACTCCGAAGTCGACCATGCCGGTGACCTCGCCATCAAGCGTGTCGCCAACTTGGTAGTGTTCGATAATTTCGCGCTTCTCGGTATCGTCTTGACCTTTTTCGGAGAAGATAAGTTTGCCTTCTTTAGGTGTTGCTGAAATAACAGAAACAGTGAGTTTCGTGCCGACAAATTTGCGCAACTCATCAAGAATACGGTCTTTGTCGCCGTCGGTGACGCGAGGATAATGGTCAGGTTTAAGTTGGGAGGCGGGGAGGAAGCCCATGATGCCTTGCCAGTCTAGGATAAGTCCGCCCTTGTTAGCCTCTTTTACGGTAAGTTCAAACGGCTTCTTTCCTTTGACTGCTTCTTCAGCCTCGGCCCACACTATTGCTTGGCGCGCTTCTTTAAGAGAAAGTTCAATGTAGCCGTCTTTTGTATTGGTCGAAATTACCTTAGCGGCAACAAGGTCACCCACGTTGACACGTTTGATAACTTCGCGCGCATTCATGTACTCACGACCAAAGATAACTCCAGTCCCGAAGGGTGGCAGGTCGATATAGAGTCGCGCACGGTCAAGAGCGAGTACATGACCTTCGATAATATCGCCCTCTTTAGGTGGTTCTTGACTCTTACCAGCTATGTCTGCCATAACCGAAAAGTTAAGTGTATCCTTTTCCGTTGCAACAATTAGCGACGGGGTCCCGCCTGAGGCGGTAATTATTTCTGTTGTCATTGTATGTAATTTTACGGTAGAGGTTTTATATTCCGTAAGGTGTGCCTTAGGGAGCATAAAGGTTACTTCTACGCGCTGCGCCCACACAAGGCAGAGCCTCAAGTGAACTATTGCTATTAAATGCAATTGCTCTATATATACCGCATTTTTAAAAAAAGTAAAACCCCCGAGCCTTGGAGGGTCGAGGGATAGGTGAAAGAAGTGCTAGTGCTGAAGTAGGGATTCTGCATAAAAGGGTATAGGCGCCGCTACAGTTAAGTAGCGACGCCCATTTTGTTGATTGTTGCCCATTTTAGTGAGGATTTCTCCTCAAGAGGGCCCATAGCTCAAAATGAGCTATGCTATTTTTTTCCGGCGCCCAGGGTCAGCTGGTGTGCTGCGAGCGGCCGTCCGAGCTGATGATGCCGAAGGTGTGGCCGACGGAATGATTCTCTTCAAAACCGCGATGAGTCGCGGAGAAACCGGTGGTACTTCGCATGAAGTCTCCTTTGTTAGAACGTTGAAATGTACGTTGCCGTGCTATTGGCAGATCAGCTCCATGCGCTGAACAAAGGTACTATACACGATGTAAAATATTTGTCAAGCAAAACAGTATAGCTATACTGCTTGAAAGCTAAAATGCGTTGTAAATAAACGTTATTTTGGAAATAAAAAAGCCCCTGGTGTGGGGCGAAGTCAAACATAGTCATAGATATAAAAAGTACGAGTGGGTGGAGGGACGCGCTATGTGCTGAAGCGCGTCGTCTCCGTGTAGGCGGGACGATAGAGCTCGCCCGGGCTTTTTAGTAGCTAGGCACCCGGCTACTTTCGGATGCGATAGCGAGTCAAATCTGCTTCTGGGCGCAGTACTCTGACGCCGCCAGTGGGGTTTAGTCCCGCTGCACGTTTGTAATGCCGGTGATGCTTTCTGAACATTCTGTACTCCTTGCGTGGAGATGGCATATTCACCTGAGCAGGTTTTAATTAACTGCTCACAAGGAACTGCCATTGAAACTGTACCGTTTGCTGCTTGTTGGGTCAAGAGAAACCGCGGTGTGTGAAAAGATGTAAAAACTGTGTTAAAATGCTCGCATGGTAATTAGCTACTTTGGTGGACAGTGCTTTAAAATAACGCAGGGGGAACTAACCATTGCCTTTAATCCGCCCTCAAAAGACTCAAAGCTTAAAAGTGTACGGTTTGGCTCAGATATCGTGTTGGTGTCACAAGACCATCCCGATTTTAATGGTGCAGAAAATATGAAGTACGGAGAACGAGATCCTTTTATCATAACCGGTCCGGGCGAGTATGAAATCAAAGGAATAGCGGTGCGCGGCTTCAGTTCTCCGTCACAACTGGGCGGTGAACACCTTAATACTATATATAGTGTGCTGTTGGAAGGAACTAACCTTTGTTTCTTAGGTGCAGTAGGGTCAACCACACTGCCTCCTGCTGCTAAACAAGAGCTTGATGATATAGATATTCTCTTTGTGCCTGTGGGCGGCGACGGTGTACTTGACCATTCCGAAGCATATAAACTTGCAGTGGGACTCGAACCAAAAGCGATTATTCCAATGCATTATACGCCCGAGTCGCTTAAGGCTTTTCTTAAAGAGGCAAGTGCAGAAGAGGTTAAGCCCATAGAGAAACTCACTACAAAAAAGAAGGAGCTCGAAGGAAAGGAAGCAGAGATAATTGTTATAGAATCTTAGATTTTTACGTATGTTGAAGCGCTATCTTGAAAACATCCATGCACAGCCTGCGCATTATCGACGCCAGCACGCAGTTAAAATAGCAACGACAGTCACTGCGGTTGTTTTTGTCGGGTGGATTGCTACTCTTAGTGTTCGTGTTTCAACACCGTCCGCTCAAATTGCAGCTAGTGACTCACCAACTCAAGAAACCCAACTTTCCAATGCGATAAGCGGTTTGGGTACCTATTCTTCCACTAACACCCTTGAGGTTTCTACCACAACCACCTACACTAACAATCCAGAGCAAGGTGGACAATAAATAATATGGCAGATAAAGATAAAAACAAAAAGGATAGTACTGAGGTTGCGGTAGTGCACCAGAATGTTATAGGCCGCAACATTTCCAGCGAGATGCGCGACTCGTACCTCGACTATGCCATGTCGGTTATTACCTCGCGCGCACTTCCTGACGTGCGCGACGGTTTAAAGCCGGTACACCGACGTATTTTGTACGCCATGTTTCGCATGGGGCTCACTCCCGGCTCGCGTTTTCGAAAATCAGCAACCGTGGTAGGAGAGGTGCTGGGTAAGTACCACCCGCACGGCGACTCGTCCGTGTATGACGCCATGGTTAAAATGGCGCAAACCTTTGCGATGCGGTACCCGCTTATTTTAGGCCAAGGTAACTTTGGTTCAATTGACGGCGACTCAGCAGCAGCTATGCGATACACCGAAGCAAAAATGTCGCGTGTCGCTGAAGAACTTTTGCGCGACCTCGATAAGGACACCGTTAACTGGCGCTCAAACTACGACGGCTCTTTAAAGGAGCCTGAGGTGTTGCCGGCAATGCTTCCAAACATTTTACTCAACGGTACACTCGGTATTGCCGTTGGAATGGCAACGAACATCCCGCCGCACAACCTTAGAGAAGTGACCGGTGCCTTGGTGCATCTTATAGACAATCCGGAGGCAACGGTTGAAGATTTAATGGAATTTGTCTCGGGTCCGGACTTTCCAACAGGAGCCGTAGCGTATAACCGAAAAGATCTTTTACATGCCTACACCACCGGTCGTGGCGGCGTTGTGGTGCGTGGTAATGCCGAAATTGTTGAAGGTAAGAAGGGTGATTTTCAAATTATCATTACCTCTATCCCATATCGTGTAAACAAATCCGACATGATAGTGCGTATCGCCGATTTGGTGCGCGATAAGAAAATAGACGGTATACGCGGGCTACGCGACGAATCGACAAAAGATATTCGCGTTGTGGTGGAGTTGAAACAAGGCGCACAACCGCAAAAAGTACTTAACTTTTTATATAAACACACGTCGCTTGAAGACACGTTCCATTTCAACATGGTCATGCTTGTTGAAGGCATTCCTCAGACGATGTCGCTCAAGAGTATTTTGCAAGAGTTCATCAAACACCGCCGCGATGTTGTACGCCGTAGGACCCAGTTCGATCTTACGCGGGCACGGGAGCGCGAACATATCCTCATTGGCCTCAAGAAAGCGCTTGACCATATAGACGAAGTAATTAAAACCATCCGCGCCTCCAAAGACGTTGCAGATGCGCGCGTCAACTTGATGAAGAAGTTCAAGTTTAGCGAAATTCAAGCCAACGCAATCCTCGAGATGCGACTCCAGAAGCTTGCCAACCTCGAGCGTCAAAAAGTCGAAGACGAGCTTGCGGAAATACAAACACTCATAGCCGAACTGGAAGATCTACTCAAGTCTGATAAAAAAATGCTTTTGGTTATCAAGACCGAAATTGCCGACATCGTTAAAAAGTATGGTGATGACCGCGAGACCAAAATATTGAAGGGTGCTGCAGGAATAATCAATGTCGAAGACCTCGTACCCGACGAAGAGCAGGTGTTAGTGCTTACGTCCGGTGGTTATGTAAAGCGCACCAACCCCGAGGAGTACAAGCACCAGAAGCGCGGTGGTGTGGGTGTTATCGACCTCAACACAAAGGAAGAAGACTTTGTTACGACATTCCTAACCACTTCAAGCCATTCTGACTTACTCTTTTTCTCTGACTTAGGTAAAGCGTATCAAATAAAAATGTACGAATTACCTGAAGGGAAGCGATCAACCAAAGGTAAAGCTGTGGTGAATTTCCTTTCAATTTCGGATAGCGAAAAAATTTCGTCCGTCCTTCCTATGCGTAAAGTTGAAAAGGAAGGCCAGCGTTCCTTGTATATGATTACCAAAAAAGGAGTTGCAAAAAAAGTAGATGCAACCGCCTTCCACGATGTGCGCCGCAGTGGGCTCATTGCGATGCGTTTGGACAAAGGTGACGAGCTTATTTCCGCACTATTTGTTGACCCGGGTGACGAAATTCTACTTGCATCCTCGACCGGACAGTCCATTCGATTTAAAGAAAGCGATATTCGCGCTATGGGACGCACGGCCGGCGGGGTTCGTGCCATGAAGCTTTCAGGAAGTGACATAATTGTTGGTGCAGATGTACTGCGTAAGGGCGACACAACCTCTGAAGTGCTCGTCGTATCGCGAAATGGATATGGTAAAACAACTCCCGTTGATGAATATAAAACACAAAATCGTGGCGGCTCCGGCATTAAAACAGTTAAGGTAACACCAAAAACCGGCCCGCTTATCGCCGCACGCCTTGTATCAAAAGATGCTGAGATTTCTCCTGAAATAGTTGTTGTATCCAAAAAAGGACAAGTTATTCGCACCGACCTCTCCGAAATCCCATCGCTGTCCCGAGGCACACAAGGCGTCCGAATAATGAAACTCCGCGACGGCGACCAAATCGCAAGCTTCGTGTGTTTGTAAAGACTGTGATTAAAACAACAGATTTTAAAATCATATGAAAAAGGCGGTGATTTTTGATTTGAACGGGGTTTTTATTTTGTCGCCTAAACTGAGTGACCGGTTTTTCGAGACTTATGGTGTTGCTCAAGAAATATTTTTACCGGCACTAAGCGAGGTAATGGCTCAAGTTCGAATGCCAGAAGCAGAAGGTATGTATTCATATTGGAAACCGTACTTTGACGCTTGGGATTTGGAAATAACCGAAGAGGAACTTGAAGACTTTTGGTTTACTGCAGAGAAAGAAAATATCGAAATGGTTGCGGTTGCTCGTACATGTAAGGAACGGGGTATGCAGCTTTTTATCCTTTCTAACAATCTAAGAGAACGCTCCTTTTACTACAACAAAAACTTTCCATTTCTTAAAGAGCTTTTTGTAAAAGTGTATTACTCTTGGCAAACTGGCTACGTGAAGCCTGACGTGCGATGCTTCGAGCTGGTACTAAGGGAAAATAATCTTAAGGCCGAAGAATGTCTTTTTTTTGATGATAGTGAAAAAAATGTAGCTGTTGCTGCCGGCTTAGGAATCGAAAGCTTTGTGTATGAAGACGCACTGCAAGCGAAAGAAAAGTTGGGTCTGAATTAGCGATAGAGGGACAGACCCCTCAAAAGTGTAAAAGTTGTTGTCTGATATTTGTATCACATTTTCGCATATGCGAAGAAGTGATACTAGAATTTGCCTAACTATGGGACCGCATATGTGCCTGAGCTCTGGTATACTAAATCGTAATGGAAGAGAGCTCTTTTTTGCATCCGGCGAAAGCTTTAGAGGCGGCGCATATGACTGACGGTATGCTTGTTGCCGACTTCGGCGCGGGCTCGGGGTTTTTTACTCGTGCAGCTGCACGTGCGGTAAGCCCAACGGGTGTCGTATGGGCGGTCGACATTAATCCTGATCTTCTTACTCGAATTAAAAATATTTCAACAGCGGAAGGGCTTCATAACGTTGAAATTGTTCGAGGCAATCTTGAAAGTAAAAACGGCAGCCATTTACCGCAGGGGAAGTTCGACGTCGTTCTTGCGACAAATATTTTATTTTCGCTCGACGACAAGCCGGCTTTTGCAAAGGAAATTGCACGTGTACTCACTGATACTGGAATTGCATTAGTTATAGACTGGCGCGACTCGTACGACGGTATGGGGCCGCACCCAGACCATGTTATTACCATTGGGGCCGCGCGCGATATGTTTGAGAAAAACGGACTACTGTACACGGAAGATATTCCGGCAGGAGAGTTCCACTGGGGATTTATGTTACGAAAAAAAGTAAAGAAAGTCGAAAAATAAAATATATGTCAACTTATGTATATTTAAAATCTAAAGTATGAAAATGACGACCTTCCAGCTTGCGTCCCTCGCTATCTTCGCGGTGTTATTGCTCGTGGGTATAGGTATTTTTTCAACATTTGGCGGTGTGACTAATGCAAGCAAGGTGGGTAAAGTGATTGTGTGGGGGACTATGGACGGGAGTATTGTCGAGCAAACGCTTTCTGACGTGCGGTTAAAGGACAAAACCATGGAGGATGTGACGTATATAGAAAAAAATACGAAAACCTACGTACCTGACCTAATAAACGCCATGGCCACGGGGAATGGTCCGGACCTGTTTATGATTTCTCAGGACCAAATAACCTCATTTACCGACAAAATAGGCGTCATACCGTACGGCGCTGTATCGCAGTTAACCTACACCGATTCATATATTGACGAGGCGCAGCTCTTTTTAACGCCAGATGGCTCGCTTGCTTTGCCGTTTGCCATTGACCCGATGGTACTGTATTGGAATCGCGCTACCTTAGCGAGTGCCGGTTACTCGAAGCCGCCTGAATTTTGGAATGATTTTTTTGAAATGTCGCCTAAGCTTACTCAATTAGATGCGAGCTCAAATATTAAAAAAAGCGCTGTAGCACTTGGTGGCTGGTCCAATGTCCTGTATGCAAAACATATTGTAGCAACGCTTTTTATGCAGGCAGGCGACCCAATAGTGTTGCGTAATGAGGCCGGCAAACCCATGTCAACGCTTGGAGCAGTTCAAAACACTAACACAAGTGCTAATGAAAACCCCACCACATCCGCCCTTCAGTTTTATACAGAATTTGCTAACCCTACTAAGACTACCTACTCGTGGAATCGTTCGCTACCACTATCACAAGATGCTTTTGTTGCCGGAGATTTAGCGCTGTACTTCGGCTTTGCCAGCGATTATCCAACGCTTAAAGATAGAAATCCAAATCTACACCTCGGTATTTCGCAGATGCCACAGATACAGAATACAGGAGTTACGCTTGCGTTCGGTCAAATAACAGGTTTTGCTATCCCACGAACCACAAAAAACGCGAGCGGTGCTTTATTGGCAGCTCAAAAACTCACTAGTAAGTCTGCTATTAGCTCTCTCGTTAGTTTTTCAAACTTGCCGTCTGTGCGTCGCGATGTAACTGTTGATACGTCAAAGGACGCGGCAAAAAGCGTGTTTGCAAAGGCGGCGCTCACTTCGCGGGGTTGGCTGGACCCAGACCCCCTGAAGTCAGATATTATCTTTCAGGACATGATAGAATCCGTTATAAGCGGAAAGGCCCAACCAAGCGCTGCTGTCTTTAATGCCAACCAAGCGCTCCAGACTTTACTTAAAACGAATGTAATACAAACACGATGAGACACTTTGCGTATGTGAATATTTTTTTACTTGCACTAGTATTAGGTGCTTCGCAAGTTTTGCCGGTATTTGCTCAACAGACCCCTGCGAGCCAACAAGGAATAGTAAACCCTTCCTCTGGCTTTCAAATCCAGAATCCGCTTAATGTAGACTCAATTTGTGGTCTTATTAAGAAGATTCTGGCTTTTATACTTGCAATTGGCATGCCGGTCGCGGCATTATTTTTGGCATATGCCGGCTTCATGTTCATTTACGCAAGAGGCAAACCGGAAAAACTTAAAGAGGCTCGGCTCAACCTTATTAATGTCTTTCTTGGGATATTTATATTTATGGGTGCGTGGATCTTGGGACAAGTTATTGCAAATACGCTTAAAAGTATTTCGCCTACAAATGCGGCAAGTGTGAGTGCGTGCAATTAATATGTTTGGCACTACCCATTCTACGTTTAGCTCTATAATCTTCGGTATCGTCGAAGTTATGAACTCCCTCGTGTGGCTATTATCGGGCATAGCCATACTTATTTTCTTTTGGGGATTAGTCAGGTATATAAGCAATAGCTCAGGTCCTAAGGGTCAGCAGGAAGGGAGGCAGCTTATTGTGTGGGGGCTTATATCACTTTTTATAATTTTTTCGCTTGGAGGTATTTTAAAGTTAATGTGTATAAGTTTTTTAGGAAACGCAAACTGTACTAACCCTAAACCTAACCCTGCTATAAATGATACAGGTGATAAAAATATTCCCTTGTTTATTCAATCGGCATAATTTTTGCATATACCCCGTGGTGCGTACTACGTGCTATCCACATAAGGCTATTGTGACGCTACGGTATCCTGTTAGACTGAACAGGTATACATTTAAACGATATCGAGCAACAATAAACTTCGTATGAAAAAATTAGCACTCTTCTCCTCAGTTCTACTCGCACTTCCGCTTTTCGCCGGAGCTCAATATGGTACGCTGGCGCCAATACAGCAGTTTATAGTTTCTATCGCTAATATCATTGCACTTCTTATTCCTATTTCGATAGGTGTAGCGATGCTTGTGTTCTTTTACGGTCTCATAAAATACATCCATAACGCTGAAAAAGGAATAGGTCAAAAAATAATGGCAAATGGTATCATTGCGCTCTTTGTGATGGTTTCCATATGGGGCATCATTCGTCTTATACAAAGTGCTCTTCTTAACGGAACGAACCAGCCAAACACGGTTAATGCTCCACACTTCCCAACGAACTAGTCCTTACTCTCTAGCATTTTCATACTATGCCACGTTGTGTTGCTGATGCAGACACCTGCTCTATCCTTAGTCGGCTCATAGCCTACATAGTCAATCCAATTCTTATACTCCTTGCCTCACTGGCGGTATTAGTGTTCGTATGGGGAATAGTGCAGTATTTGTGGAAGCTCCGTGGAGGCGAATCCACTAGTGACGGAAAGCAGCATATGTTGTGGGGCTTGGTTGGACTTTTTATAATTGTCTCAACAGTGAAGATATTGAGTATTATCTCAGAAACGGTAAACGGACTTTTGCCATAAAAATTATTAGACTTGGTCACACATAATTTTCTGCTGAAAATTTGCGCGACCCCGCCTCAGTCGCCTTCGCTCCTTCCGGCTTTCAAGTCCTTGGACCAAAAGAAAAAGTTGGCACAAAGCCAACTTTTCTTTCGGTGCCCCCGAGAGGACTTGGTCACGAATAAAGCACTTGCCGACGCAAGCGTTTTTTCGCGACCCCGACTCGCAGTTTCGTTTGCTAACGAAACATTGCTCCGTCTTTCAAGTCCTCCGCACAGTGCGCAGGCACTGTACTTCGTGGGCACGAAAAAACCGGCAAATGCCGGCTTCCTCCTTGTGCCCCCGAGAGGACTTGAACCTCTAATCCTTTCGGAACGTGGTCCTAAGCCACGCGCGTATACCAATTCCGCCACGAGGGCATAGACCGATTGTACGCTGAATTTATTTTCCCGTCACGTAGTAGACTATGGTCTTGTTGTCAAAACTGTGTTCACTTGTTACGGTAAGCGAAAGAGTTCCTTCGACAAAGTCCAAAGGTGCTATGTAACTCGAGTCGTTGAAGCTGCCGGACAGGTCCGCTATAAGGGTCGTGACCCTACTACGCAGGTGCTGTTTTTATTAGTCGTCACAAGTCACATTTTGCCGTCGCAAAATATGCTCGCGACCCCGACTCGCGATTTTGCAAATGCAAAACATCGCTCCGTCTCGGACAAAAGCACAAAATCCCACGCAGGTGGGATTGTTATGTCTTTTGTCCGCCCACCAGGGCTCGAACCTGGGACAGTCTCCTTAAGAGGGAGCTGCTCTACCAACTGAGCTATGGGCGGATAAATAAACAGTACTAGAAAATTCATACTCTAACAACTGTGTTCGGTCAAAGGCGAATAATCCCAAAAAGCACCGATGGTGTTGCTTGTGTATTTCCAATGAGACGAGTGTGTAAAGATGCGACGTGCCGCTTCTAGGCACTGCGGTTCGCGGAATACGTTTATCAAAATAATGCCTCGAGGTGACAAGATTTTTTTGAGATTCGTTAAAAAACTTTCTTGCGATATAAGCGATGAGACCTTTGAGCCCTGAAATAGGTCGATGACAATGAGGTCGAAATTCTCAGATAGGGTTGGAAGTATGTCACCTGCGTCGCCTTCAATTATTTTTGGCAACGGGTAAGGTTTGTACAGCTGGAGTTCTAGCGCTAGGTGAACCATTATAGGGTCGTATTCGACTGTAGTAATGCTTGATCCGGGAAAGAGGGTGTAGAGGTCTTTGAGGGCTCCACCAGCGCCCAGGCCTAGCATGAGCACGCTCGGTTTTAGGACTACCGACTGCCGTATCTTTTTAAACGAATAACGCCATATGGCGTTCAGCTCCACTCCGGTTTGCTGAACGCCGCCCGCCCGCACCATCAGACGACCAAAAAACTTCTCGAGCATAATGGGCCCATTTTTGCTGGACAATAAATTTTTTCTTTCAAATATCCAGTGCATACCTAAAAAAATGTACCACACTTGAGTCGTACCAGCGTCGGAGGATATAAAATAAGTTGCGGTTTAAATTTCATTTTAAAGGTTGAGAAACCCTTCCATGCCTTAGGCTCTCCCGGAATCCAAAATGATCCAAAATGTAAAAAGCGAATTTGGTGCGATTGCGAAGTTTTAAACCAGTGGTCTATAAGCCCCACCATTACCGGAGTAGAGGCTTGTGTTGAGTGCATGCACCCGGTTGCATAATATGATGCCTGGTAATTGGGAGAGTTGATGACACCAATGCACGCCACAACTTCGCCTGTAGACTTTTCGCGCGCGCCCCAAAAAATGATGTGCTCGGGGTCTGACTTCCATTTTCTTTCCATCAAACGAACCATGAGTAAGCCAAGTTTTTTGCCGACAGTGCTGTGTTTAAATGTGTGTGCATATTCGCTCCACGTTATCTTTTCGATAGTGTACCTCGTGCTGTAGTTGCTGTGCCACTGGTGTCGGTCGTACCGCGCAACTTTTATCCACTGGGCCGCATAGTCGGGAAATTGAAAAAGATCAAAAAAACCTTCAAGTGCCGACGGTTTTTTTGATAGTGCGTGCCAACCGGGCGGGGTGTCTTTTCGGGTCACCCGTCGCCATGCAATGATACGATTTGGAGCGTTAGAGTCGGAGGTGAAATCAATTGGTTCGGTGTTGCTGACGTACTCTTCGATAATGAGCGGCCATACACCACGTCGCATACCCCGTGGGTGCGTCCCAACTACCGTTGGTCGAAAAAAGCTCGGCAGATCGCGGTGTGCCGCGTACTCGGGCCATTCTTGCCGTGGATGAAACTCTGTCGGAAGGGAAGTAATAAACATGTGTTCATTTTTGAACATATTGTGGTGCCGGGAGTGGGACTCGAACCCACACGAACTTACGTTCTGGGGATTTTAAGTCCCCTATGTCTACCATTTCATCATCCCGGCTTTTGATTCTAGACCCAAACTACTTAGACACTTTGTTCCAGTCTTTTTGGAGTCCACGGCGGGAATCGAACCCGCGCATAAGAGTTTTGCAGACTCTTGTCTTACCACTTGACTACGTGGACTGAAGCCCGCTATGGCGAGTCATCCACTACTGTAGCGCACGAAGCCCTACTGGGAAAGCTCGTCTAAGCGTTGGCGGCTTTTTTCGCCTTCGTCAATACGAAATTCGATGTGGGGGAGTGATGCGCCTCGTGCATGCTGTTTGAATGGTTTCGAAAGCTCTTTGCGGCTCCTCTGTGCAAAGGCAAGTGCTGATTGTTCAGAAGAATCAGGAAAGACAGTGATAAATATAAGCGCACGTCGTCCATCTTCAGACATGCGAACTGCAGTGACGGTGATTAACGACTGGCGACCGGCTTCGCGGGCTAAATATTCTGCGGCAGTAGCACGCAATGCTTCTTGTATACGTTCGTTTCGATTGTCCATAAATAAAATATTATTTCAGTACTACTTCAAAGGCTTCTATATAATCTCCGGGTGCGGGTTGTGCCGATGTCCGTATCATTGTGCCAAACTCACAAGGAGCTTCCGCTTTTTTGACGGCTGATTTTTGAATTTGAAGGCTAAGTATTTCGCCGCGACCAAGCTCTAGTTCGCCGCGCATCAACTTAACCGGATTTCCTTCTTCAAAAACTCCTTGTTCTAATCGTCCTCCCAACACAACGCGACCTTGCTGGTTACTAAATACTTTTAGTATTTTAGCGGTACCTGTTTTTTCGTCCATATTTTCGCGGGGATGACGTTTGGTGAGTTGTTCTTGAAGCCACTCGGTGAGTTTGTAAATAATATCAAAAGTAGCGACCTCGACACCCAAACGCTCTGCAAGCTGACGCGCTTCATTTTCGACTTTGACGTTAAATCCGACGATGATACCTGCTGGCGTGGATGCTCCGACGAGTTTTACATCGTTTTCGCTAATGTGGCCCACGGAGCGACCCACAACGCGCACTTCAAGGCGTGGGTCCTGCGGCATTTTTAAAAGCTCATGCAACACGGCGTCGCCCGTGCCTGAAAAATCAGTTTTAATTACTAATGGCATAACCACATGCAGTTTGCCGTCTTCTTCAGGCTCTGTGTTGCGTGTCGGCGCTACCGTTTCGCTTAGACGTTTTTTTCGTGCTTCTGTTGCGTGCGCCTCTGCGTCTTTTTTTGTCTCCACTGCGCGCCACTGTGCTCCTACTTCCGGTGCGGTGGTAAAGCCTACGATACGCATAGGACTTCCCGGCAGCGCCTCTTTAATATTTTTGCCTATATAATTTTCCATAATTCGCACTGGTGCGAAACTCTCTCCACAGACAATGTATTGGCCACTTCTGACACTACCGTCCTTCACTATCAACGTTGCGGTGTTACCGCGTTTTTGGTCAATGTGTGCTTCGATTATCAAACCGACGCCAGGTAGAGACGGGTCAGCAGAAAGTCCCTCGAGCTCTGCGGCTAGGAGTATAAGGTCAAGAAGCTCGGGAATACCTTCGCCCGTTTTACTTGAGACTGCGACAAACGGTGTGTCACCACCCATCCCTTCAACAAAGACGTTATGTTCTAATAGTGACAGCTTCGCGCGCTCGAGGTTTGCATTCGGCTTATCTATTTTTGTAAAAGCTACAATAAAAGGAATTTTTGCTTCGTGTATTAACGTAATAGCTTCTACTGTTTGCGTTTTTGCACCGTCTTCAGCTGAGACAACTAAAATGGCTACGTCTGCCGCGTTTAGTCCTCGCGATCGCATAGCACGAAATGCTGCGTGACCGGGGGTGTCAAGAAAAGTAATGTGACGCAGAACACCAGCCGGAGTAGTATGCACCGCTTCGTATGCTGACAGGTGTTGAGTGATGCCGCCTGCTTCTCCTGCCGCAGTATTACTTTTTCGAATATAGTCTAAAAGCGTCGACTTACCATGGTCGATGTGCCCTACAACGGTAACAATAGGCGGGCGATCCCGCGGGATGATTTCTTTTTCTGGCATAGTGAGTAGTTATAATCTAGTGAAGTGAGTGAAAGAAAATTTATTTTCTATTCCGAACGAACGACGAGTATATAAAAATATTTTTCTATTTTTCTATTTTCGTTCTCCACGTTTTTTCTCGGCAAGAGATGCTTTTGCCTGGTCTACTGCTTGTTGCTCTTCGTCCGATAAGGTAAAGGTTGAGGTGCTGCTTGTGATGGGCTTAGCATACACCCCAACATGATCACGCGAGTAGAGAGCAGAAAATACCACACCAGATAGCATTTCGTCAAGGAGTGCGATGGCGAAACTCTGATTTCCGCCCGAGGATCCGTCGTTAGCGAAGGGATTGTATCGAATAATGCCCACACCGCGCACCGAGGTCCGCATTCGTGCCTCAGCTTGCTTCAGGTAAAGCTCTAGCTCACTGCGAAAAGTCTTCATTTCTTTCATATGTTCGGTAAGTATGCCCACGGTCTCTTCTACAGTGCCGCTTGTGCCCAAGGTCAGCTTGTCGAGACGGTGACTCATAGAGATGATAAAAAACAACGCTGCAAGAGTGAGTACAATCGCTGCAAAAGCAAAATACGGTGTGGAATGTAGAATAAAAAATGGAATATTCATAGTCAGGGGAAAACAAAGATGTTGAACCTGTACCAAGCAGTATATACTAATTAGACAATGATTTGGAAGAAGAAGCGAATATATGCAGACGCTGCGGCAGCGACGCCGCTTTCAAACGAGGCTAGGCTTGAACTCGTTCGCCTACTCGACTTGTTTGGTAACCCGGGTGCGCTTCACAAGGAAGCGGTTGCAGCAAAAAACGAACTTGAAAAAGCTCGCGCGCTAGTGGCATCCTCGATAGGAGCTCATGCGGACGAAATCGTTTTTACTTCAGGTGGTACCGAAGGGAATAACCTAGCTATTGAAGGCGCGCTTCGCCATCGACTTTCGCGCACGCAGAAAGTACATGCGGTAACTTCAGTCATTGAGCACCCTTCAGTCCTTGAGCCTTTTTTAGCACTTAAAAAAGAGGGTCTCGAGTTAACCAAGCTCCGTGTTAACTCCGCCGGACTTATATCCCTTAAAGAACTTACTGAGGCAATTACTGAGCACACCGTATTAGTTTCCATTCAATTTATTAATAGTGAAATTGGAACAATAGAGCCGATTCGCGAAATTGCAAAAGAAATACGGGCTATTCGTACCATACGCGCCAGAAGAGATCACCCATCTTCAGAGTCAGTGGTACCGCTGTATTTGCACGTTGACGCTTCTCAGGCACCACTTTGGAAAACTGTTGAAGTCGAGAAATTAGGCGTTGACCTTCTTACTCTGGATGGTCAAAAAATTATGGGTCCGAAAGGAGTTGGGGCTATATACATCCGCAGAGGCGTTACGATTATGGCTCAGCATCGTGGAGGTGGTCAAGAAAAAGGTATACGCAGTGGAACTGAAAATGTTCCACTGGCAGGTTCGTTTGCAGTCGCATTGGCTGACGCACAAGCTAAAGAAAATGAAAACGCAAAAAGAATTGCAGGAGTTCGAAATGTTCTACTGCAAGAAATTTTAAAACGCATACCAACTGCAACGGTTAATGGGGCCGTCGGGGACCAACGGGTAGCAAATAATCTTAATATCTCTATTCCCGGGCTCGATGGTGAAATGGCGGTCATTGCACTTGATGCGCTGGGCGTCGCCGCCTCGACTCGCTCGGCGTGTGACTCAAGCGATGAAGCGCCTTCCCACGTTTTACAAGCACTCCACTTGCCTCCGGACAGTATCAAAAGCGCTATTCGGCTCACCCTCCTGCCTACGGTGACCAAAAGTGATGCGACATATATAGCTACACGACTTCTAGAGGTAGAGAAAAGATATAAAATTGAATAGCAGTGCGTGTGGAATCATGACATACTAGAGTTATGGATCTTGAAAACCTCACGAAACATCAGATCATTCTTCTGACGCTTCTGGTGAGTTTCGTCACGTCCATGGCAACGGGCATTGTGACGGTTTCGCTTATGAATCAAGCGCCTCCGTCGGTCTCGGGAACCATCAATCAAATAATTGAACGTACGGTCCAAACAGTCATTCCTTCAGTACAAAAAAATAACCCCACAGTCACAACTCAAAAAACAATTATAGTTAAAGACGATGACCTCATTGCACAAACGATAGCCTTGGTGCAAAAGAGCATCATCAGAATAACAGCTAAGGGGAGTGATGATTTACTTGCGCGAGGCGTTATAGTAGATGCCCGTGGCACTGCGCTCACTGACAAAGCATCGCTGGAAAACTCAGGAGTAACTGAATTTGAAGCAATTCTTTGGAGTGGAGTACGAGTGCCAGTCGTACTACGATCTACCAAAGCTACCTCGAGCTCGCTGCTGCAGGTCACGGTTAACAGTACCTCTACACTGTTAGTGCCACTACCCCTTGCTGACAGCTCAAAGCTTCGGTTAGGCCAAAGTGTGATACGTATTTCAGGTAAGAATGTCGACAGCGTGTCTCAGGGGGTAGTTGCGATGTTGCCGAACACTTCTAGTAATGTAATAGAAGCGAGTATACCGTCTGCGACACCCGGGTCTGTCCTGGTCACCAGTTTTGGCGATGTGATAGGTATAACAACTGCAGCGTCAGTAACTTTAGGGCTCAACATGTATACTATAGCGGCACTCCAAACGACGGCTCCCGCAGCAGCAAATGAAACTAACGTGCCTTCTAAACCGTAACTATATAGTATGCCACCATTCAATCACTTCACAACAAAAGCAAAAGAAGCAGTTCGTAAGGCACACGAACTTGCTGTTGAGCGTGGTCAAAATCAGGTCAGCCCCATGCACCTCTTAGCCGCACTCTTAACTCAAGAGGAAAGTCTCGTTACCTCAGTTCTCGATAGACTCGAAGTGGACATAGTGCTTTTAACGGACACCGTGCTTGAATCTTTAGACGGAAACGCAAGTTCATCTGTATTATCGCCCTCCTATCAGTTATATCTCACTCCTGAGTTAGTCCAAGGGTTGGAGCGATCTGCAAAGGTTGCTACTGAGCTTCATGACGAGTTCGTTTCAACAGAGCATCTCTTCGTGTCAATACTCGACATACCGGGGCTTGCTCGCGAGACGTTGTCGCGCTTCCGTATTACTCGCGAGTCGGTGGTGCGCACCCTTTCTGAGCTCCGTTCATCAAAGGCCACAACTTCGACGGAGCATAAAAAATTTCGCGCCCTCACCAAGTACACTCGTTCATTGACTAAATTGGCCGCAGAAAACAAACTCGACCCGGTCATAGGTCGCGATGAAGAAATTCAAAGAGTCATACAGATCCTTTCGCGTCGTACCAAAAATAATCCAATCCTGATAGGAGAAGCGGGTGTCGGCAAGACTGCGATAGCTGAAGGTTTAGCGGCGCGTATTGCTATGGGGGATGTACCCGAGTCGCTTAAGGATAAAGACCTGGTGTCGCTCGACCTCGGTTCCCTTATTGCGGGTACAAAGTATCGAGGTGAGTTTGAGGAGCGTCTCAAGGCAATCATGAAAGAAATTGAGCGCTCGGAAGGCAAAGTACTTCTCTTTATCGACGAAATTCATACGATTATAGGTGCAGGTGCTGCGGAAGGTGCCATGGATGCGAGTAATATGCTCAAACCTGCCCTAGCTCGCGGCGACCTCCATGTTATAGGTGCAACAACATTGCGCGAATATCAAAAGCACATAGAACGCGACCCGGCCTTTCAGAGACGTTTCCAACCCGTTCATGTGCTCGAGCCATCAGTTGACGACGCTATTGCTATCATGCGCGGCCTTAAAGAAAAGTACGAGCTTTTTCACGGAGTCGATATCACCGACGACTCCCTTATCTCAGCAGTACAGTTGTCAGCGCGCTATATCCCTGATCGCTTTCTTCCTGACAAAGCTATTGACCTTATAGACGAAGCTTCTTCAGCCCTTCGTATTTCGCTTGAAAATAAACCGCCCATTCTTGAAGATGCACACCGAAAGATTATGCGCCTTGAGGTAGAAAAAGAAGCGCTACGAAAAGAAGCAGCTCAGGAAAGCGACCGTTCAGCTAAGGCGCGTACAAAAATTATTGATAGAGACATAGCAGAGCTTCGCGAAAAAACCTCTGAAATAGAACAGCGCTGGAAAAA
>JAYTFN010000088.1:0-1028 GCA_043734325.1 Candidatus Adlerbacteria bacterium | reverse complement strand
TGAAGACCTCTAAATCACCCAACGCTGTTGCTGTAGTTGCCTACGCAACAGCCAAGCGAGCAGTGCCCCCGTACCTCCACATCAAGAGCCCCAAGAAGTTCACTCAGCATCAGCTGCTGGCCTGTCTGGTGCTCAAAGAGTTCTTCACCACCGACTACCGCGGTATAGAAGAAATCTTAAAGGACTCAAACGATCTCAAAAAGATACTGGAATTATCAGAGGTTCCCCACTACACGACACTCCAAAAAGCGGCCCACCGGTTAACCAAAAATGATACACTGGACAAGCTTATCAAAGAGATCGTACTGATAGCGATCGAAACAAAGATCATGAAAAAGACTGTCGCACTCGCAGCGATAGACGGTACAGGATTTGAGTCGCACCACATCAGTGTATATTTTGTAAAAAGAAAGGCGAAAGGAGAAGAAAAGTACCAAATGACAACATATACTCGCTATCCTAAGGTGGGTATCGTGTCGGACTGTGCGACGCATCTCGTGCTTTCAGGCGTGCCATCAAGAGGGCCGTATCCAGACATCGTACATTGTGAAAAAGCAGTGACCGAGGCAGAAAAGAATGTCCATATAAAAATACTGACTGCTGATGCTGGATATGACAGTGAGCGAGCGCATATGTTTGCACGGGAGACCTACAGTATCCGCACGATTATCCCCAGTAGGATTGGACGACCTACAACAAAATTACCGAAAGGAAAATGGCGTAAGGTTATGGCGACGCGGTTTAACAAGGAACTCTACGGACAGCGGTGGCAGGTGGAGACCGTCAACTCAATGGTCAAACGTAATCTCGGCTCGTTTCTTCGTGCTCGTACCTATTGGAGTCAGTGTCGCGAGATCATGCTGAGGCTGTTCGTACATAATGTGATGATTGTGACGTAGGTGGGTGTTTTCTACAGAGCAGGTCAGGCACAATTAAACATAAGAAAGTGTAATAAGGTACTGACATGGAACGATTTTATAACATGAATATTGTATGTTTAATGTGCCTGGGTTCATTCTAGCTTGAAA
>JAYTFN010000087.1:0-4638 GCA_043734325.1 Candidatus Adlerbacteria bacterium | reverse complement strand
GGCGCGCGAGGTTTGCCTATTGTGGTAAGCGAAGGAGATAAATGGCGATTTGTACGCCTCTTATTTTATATGAACGATGAATATTTGGATGAAAACTGGGATCAAGTTACCAAAAGGGTAGATCTTTTCTATCGGCCAGACTGGTGGCCAGAACGCACACCACTGGTCAGAATTTTAGGGTACACATTGATGTCAAATCATATGCACCTGCTTCTTCAAGAAATACGTACAAGAGGTGTGTCAACGTTTATGCAAAGATTGGGACAAAGTATGACTAATCATCATAATGAAAAAGAACATCAACAGGGAAGTCTTTTTCAAGGCTCTTACCGAAGTCGAACTGTTCAGAGCGATGAATACCTACGATACGTTGCCGTCTACATAATGGTAAAAAATACATTTGAATTATATCCAAAAGATGGACTCAGTGGTGCGGTAAAGGATTTTGAGGCGGCATGGGACTGGGCTTGCACCTATGCATTTTCTAGTTTAGGTGAGTATGCAAACACCAGACGCTTTCCAATTATAGACAAAGGCATTTTAGGAGAAATATATGCGTCACCGCATGATTTCAAAAAGTTTGCGCGCCAGGTTATCAAAGGAGGCCAATGGTTGCAGGCTGAATTTGAATGAGTCAAAACTAACGCAGTCTGACTACGTTAGTTTTTTACTCCAACGCTTGGTCTCTTAGTTTTGGACTGCGAGCCCTACAATTTCTGCAAACAGGAGTTGCAAGTGTACCTATTTTTGAACACAGCTTAGCCACTGTATGTGACTACCGGCTTAGAAATATAGTTGTAGAATTAAAGTAATGAAAATAGTACTCGCTGCTGGATTATACCCGCCGGATATAGGCGGACCCGCTACGTTCGCTAAACAATTAGCGGACTTTTTGGATACAAAAAATGTTGTGGTCGAAGTAATGCCTTTTAGCGCAGTTCGTCATGTGCCGCCCATTGTGCGCCACTTGTATTATGCCTTTCTCGTGTGGCAAAAAAGTCGAGGTGCACGCTACATCGTCGCGCTCGACCCGGTAAGCGTTGGCTTGCCTTCACTGTGTGCTTCGCGACTGCGGGGCGTGCCAATGATTTTGCGAGTTGGCGGTGACTTCGCTTGGGAGCAGGGCGTGCAGCGGTTCGGTGTCACAGACATGCTCGATGCTTTCGTTGTACAGAATAAAAAAGTATATAGCCGCAAAGTACAACTGCTGGCCCGTATACAGTCCTATGTTGCACAAGGAGCGACCCGCGTTGTGGTTCCCAGTGACTATTTAAAACAACTTACTGGAAAGTGGGGAGTCCGGCCTGACAACATTCGACGAATATATAGTAGTGCAGAGGTCGGAGCTCTACCGCCCCGAGATGTGGCGCGTCGTGAGTTTGGTTTTGGTGATGAAAAAGTAATTGTCTCGGCTGGTCGGTTCGTGCCGTGGAAAGGATTCCCAGCGCTCATAGACGCTGTGCGGTTGGTACAAAAAGAATTTGCCGGTGCGAAATTAATTATTGCGGGTAGCGGGCCTGACGACGCACGTATTCGCGCGCACGGGAAAGCGCTGCTGGATACAGATGTGGTGTTTATGGGTGATATGGCCCGAGCGCAGCTTTTAAAGTTGGTGTGTGCCGCCGATGTTTTTGCGCTTAATACCAACTACGAAGGTCTTTCGCACCAACTGATCGAAGTAATGCAGGCCGGAGTGCCAGTCATTACGACACCTGTCGGCGGTAACGTGGAACTTATCGAAGACAAAATAAGCGGCAGACTCGTTGCATTTAACGACGTCGAGGCGCTCGCAAAAGCGATTAATGAAACCCTTACGCAAGTAAAACAGACGGCGCATATGGTAGCGACAGCGCGCACTAAAGGGCAAGCATTCTCAAAAACAGACTCAATGGTGCAGTGGGCAGACGTGCTGGGCGTGCGCGACAATATTCAAGTCCTCATGCTGAGCGGCGATCCACATATGTTTAATCTACAAAGCGACGTGCGTAAGCGTTTACTTTTGCAAGCCGAAGAAGTGTCTAGTCTTACTGTATTTGCACCCCTGCCGGCACGCGGTAGAAATAAAAACGACGGGGAATGGGTGGGGGCTCATGTGCGCGTAATAGGTTTCAACGGAACCAAAATCCAATCGGCTCTTCGTATGCTCCTTGCAAGTCGACAAGTGGAGTGCGACGTGGTGACGGCGCAAGATCCATTTTATCTAGGCCTCATTGCTTGGATAATCGCGTATAGGAAAAGTGCAACATTCCAACTTCAGATCCATACCAATATTTTCTCACCTGAGTTCAAAAGACAACATCGGCTGAAAATGCTTCTTTCGCAATTCCTTCTGCGACATGCAGACTGTATACGCGTAGTGTCCGAAGATTTAAAGAAATCACTCGAAGTAGCAGGGATTACCGCACCCATAACGGTGCAGCCGATTTTTATTGATAAGGATGCGATTAGTAAAGCCCAAGCTGCGCACATGTCAGAAGAATTCCCGCAGTTTTCTCACTTGATACTGGTGGCGGCGCGTTTGGAAAAAGAAAAAAATATCGACGACATTCTTAACGCACTGCCGGAGATTCTTAAACACCTGCCAGATGCAGGGCTACTTGTTGCCGGTGAAGGCTCACAACAGCAAGCGCTAAAAGCTTTAGCCCTAGAGAAGGGAGTAGGGGGTCATGTTGTATTTTTAGGCCAAAGGTCAGACGTGTATTCACTATATAAAGGAGTTGATCTCGTTTTTGCCGCAACTGCCGTGTATGAAGGATACGGTGCAACTGCAGTCGAGGCGCTTGCTTGCGGCACACCGGTTATTGCCGTACGTGATGCGGGCATAGTCACCGAGGCGGGTGGAATTGTCGTCTCACCCCATCTCTTGGCTAAGGAGGTGGTCCGAGTGCTCCATGCAAAAACTCCAGGAATGTTGCGTATTGTGTTACCCACAGCAGTAGCATGGGCAAAACTCTGGCGTAAAAGTCTTACTCAACGTAGGGTAAACTCATGAGTCTAGTTAGAAGCACCGCGACCATGCCCTCGCACATATATAGGTTATCAATAATTAAGCCTTTCGGCTTCTAGTTGTATGCGACTCCTTGTAACTACCCAAGCGCTCGACAGTCAGGACTCAAACCTTGGATTCTTCCATCGATGGATAGAGGAGTTCGCCGCCCATTGCGAGCAGGTCATAGTTATTTGTCTGCGCAAAGGCGACTATGTGTTGCCTGCGAACGTGACGGTGCTTTCGCTTGGTAAAGAAAATGGAAGCTCACGAATAGAACGAGTGTATTTATTTTGGAAATATATTTTTACATATAGAAACGACTACGACGCCGTGTTTGTACACATGAACCCAGAGTATGTAGTGTTGGGCGGATACCTGTGGCACAAATGGGGAAAGAAAGTGGGACTGTGGTATGCACATAAAAGTTTGACGCGCGCACTAAAACAAGCCGTACGATTAGTAGATAAAGTATTTGTCGTAACATCAAACACGTTCCCTGTTGAAACTCCCAAACTTACGCCGCTGGGTCACGGTATAGATATTTCGCTTTTTAAACCTGCTATCCATTTGGAAAGCACCGAAATGCGCATTATTACGACTGGTCGTATTGCAGAAACGAAACATCTTGTCGAGATGCTCGAGACGCTCGACGCACTCCATGTTCGCGGTGAGAAATTTACTTTTACAATTGTGGGCATCCCCACCACACCTAAAGAAGAGCTCTACGCAGAGCGTGTGATGCGGGAAATAGCTCGCCGACCATATGTCGACAAGGTCCACATTCTAGGCTCCATACCGCACCACCTGCTTGCAGAAGTATTACATGGACAAGACCTGTTCTTTAATTTTGGTGGAACGGGTAATATGGACAAAGCGGGACTTGAAGCGCTCGCCTGCGGGATACCGGTCCTCTCGACGAACCCTCAATTTGAAGCATTGCTTTCACCGTATGGCCTCTATGTGCCCACTTTGGCGGGGGAGACTATTGCGCAAGCATTGGTCAAATTCCTCAGCCGTAGTGACCGTCCGGCAATTGCTGCAACGCTTCGAAATATTGTAAACGCCGAGCATTCGCTACCCAAACTTATTCCTAAAATTTTAGCCGCACTCCAATGACCTACGAAAAACAAGTCGACAAATCCCATTACGAAGGCTATGCATATCGCTCGGCAGAACGTTGGGTCTCGTACTACCATCAGCTTGCCCTGGTGCGATGTGTTATGCCTCATACGGTACTTGAGGTGGGGGTTGGTGAAGGCATCGTTGCTCGCGAACTTCGCAATACCGGTGTCAGTGTTACGACAGTGGATATTGCCGAAGATCTGCACCCGGACGTGCTCGGCTCGGTAACTGCGCTTCCGTTTGCGGACAACTCGTTTGATGTTGTGCTTGCTGCGGAAATTTTAGAGCACATCAAGTACGAAGACATTCCACTAGCACTCCTTGAAATTGCGCGCGTTGCCAAAACGCACGCAGTCATTTCGGTGCCGCACCCCGGCTACGTGTTTTCGATGAGCTACAAAGTACCGCTCTTCCCCAAAATAGACTTGCTCGGACAAATTCCATTCTTTTGGAAAACCCATGTGTTTAACGGCGAGCACTATTGGGAGCTGGGCAAGAAAAACTTTCCTATTTCGAGATTTGTTGGA
>JAYTFN010000086.1:0-3281 GCA_043734325.1 Candidatus Adlerbacteria bacterium | reverse complement strand
TCGCGATACAGAGACTGTAAAAGGAGTTGGGCAGCGACGGTCGAGTGTGCAGGGTCACGCTCTATCATCGAGCGCACTACCATAATGAGCACTTCATGTATGTCTTTGGTTTTCATGCCGTCATACATTTCGGCGCGTACCCGGGCAATGATAGCGGGGACGTCGACTACTCGGTCAAGACCGGCAGCAGCTTTCAGAAGTGTGCGCGTAAGTTTACTTTCACTGAATGCCTGCGGGGTACCATCACGCTTGGTGATAAGGAGGGTGTTTTCGGCTATCTTTTCGATAATTTCTTCCTTCTGTTCTTCACGGAGCTTACTGTGTTCGTAGCGGTAAATAATGTAGTCCTTTGCGACAGTAAAATAGCTACGCTCCATGAGAGCCGTTTCAACAAGGTCTTGGATATCCTCGACCGTAGGAAAGAACGCAGTATTGCCAAACTTTTGGTCGATGGCGTCGACCACAACGCGAGTGATGTCCTTTGCATCAGTTTCATGTGAGTCTCCAAGTACGGCCGCAAAAGCCTTTTGCACCGCGATAGTCACCTTGTCCGGGTGAAAGTCCACTAACTCACCATTTCGCTTTTTGATTCTTTGTGTTATTGCCATACTGCGTACTTACTAAATTAAATCCGATAATTAACTAGGGGAGTTAATTGTACTCCTCTTGACTGTATTTATGCTGTGTATAAGGAAAAAGAGAACGGAATTCATCATATAGCAATCATTTCTTTATAAAAAGTTGTCAAATTTGCCTATTTTAACTAAAAATGTCGTAAATTTCGGTCATGCTTTCCCACTTCGCTATGTGGCCTAATATATAGGGTTTTACTCTATGGACGAACGGTCAAAAAGGTCGTAATCTGTTAGTATGTCTTCACCTACGGTGCGTCCCAAGGAGGACCAAAATCTGTGGAATTTTATACTTTCGATCTTTTTTGCAGTTACCATGATGGTGGCGTTGTATCACATGTGGCGCACATACGGCACCTTTCCGCAGTCAATTTCAGTATTTGACGCAATTCTAATGGCCTTCGCTGCTTTTCGGATTACACGACTGGTCGTGTACGACAAAATAACGCGCTGGTTTCGCGAACTGTTTGTACAAAAAGAAGTATTTGAAAAAGATGGGAAACAATGGGTCAAAATTGTCCCTTATGAAAAAGGATTCATGGGTACTATCCACGATCTTCTCGGGTGCCCTTGGTGTATCAGCTTTTGGTCGGCAATCATCATAACCTTTAGCTACTTTATGTTTCCTTGGGCGTGGTTCGTTATCTTCTTTCTAGCCCTTGCAGGAGCAGGGTCACTGATTCAGCTAACTGCAAACGCAATAGGCTGGCGCGCAGAGAATCTTAAGCTTGACTCGCACGAAAAAGAGAAGCGTGCGCACTATGAAATTGACACTACCTCAATTGGGAATTAGGTACTAAAACGTAACAGGAATCTCAAGTGTTTTTTGACGTGCTGGATCTCCCGATGGATTGTCGTTTCGTAAAATAAGTGTGCCCGTTTTTGTTGCCGTCTTGGTGTAGGTCATTTTTGCAGTAAAGGGAACATATTCGCTTGTTTGCCAGTCTCCCTGTGCGGTAATGATTCCACGACCAATGACGTTACCAGTCGAGTCTCTTAACTCCACCGGCGCCGATGCTTCAAAAAACCACGAACCACGCGCTTTGCCTGAAATAGTAAGAGGTGAGGTGACTACGCTGTTGGGGAGCGGTGCATTAACGGTAATGAGGTCCGGTAACGCTGCCTCAGGGCCAGTGTGTACGGGTTTCGTGTTGCGAAAAATAGTAGGTGCTAAAGATTTGCCCGCGCCAAAAGCGAACGCCAGAAACCCAACGACTACTATAAGTAACGTAGCTATGGAAAAAAGTGATTTTTTACTCATACATAATAGTATACTCCTGCTTAATGTAACTTAGTAGTGACACTTTGGATAAGCGCAGCGGTTTCTTGCGGCCCTAACACCGCGTGGGTTTTGATACCTGTTTTTATAACAACCGAGTCATTACCCCCTTCGTCAAGCGCATCGCCGACATATAGCATGTCGCCAATTGATACGCCGGTGAGCTCGGACAAACGCTCGATACCGTATGCCTTGGTTATACCTTTTCGTGTTATGTCTATTGTCGTGAGCCCACCTTCTGCAACCGAGCAGTCCGGTAGTAGTTGTATCAGCTGGGTCTCAAGTTTTTTTCGAATCGGTTCATGTTCGGTTCGCCATACTTCTTTGGCATGCAAAGGCGCCAACTGACCTAGAGGAGAAAAACTGATTTGTGCTTCGCGGTCCTCAATTCTTTCGCCCCACACGTCTTGTGGATTTTCAGATAACCCCACTTCCTTTAGTGCGACAGTAAGCGCTTGCATAATAATTTCTTTTTCACGGGGAGTAAAAGCGTGGTCGTATTGCGGCTTCCAGGTGCCTTGGCGATACACGAAACACTGTGCGGCATTTACCGGGAAAATGTATAGCTTTCCAAGCTTTGCCTCGGGAAGCGACGACAGAAATTGCTTTTGAAATTGAGCGAAGGACGCTCCCGACAATATTGCCACGGGCATTTCTTCGAGGAGTCGCGAAAGTAGCTCGCCCATATACACAGAAAGTCTCTGTTTGCTGTCGGCGAGTGTTCCATCGAGGTCGAACGCCATCACTTTTGGTTTTTGCATGACTGCTGTTTAGGCGAGATTGTCTGGCAACAACACCTTCATAAGTTTTTTTAAAGATACTTTTGCGACACACATGACTGTATCAGCCCCACCATAGTACAGAAAGAGAATGTCGCCGCGTAGTACCATGCCGCAGGAGAATATCGCGCGAGGTATAATACCTCTTACCTCGTATTCTTCCAGTGGCTCTAAAATGGTATCGACAGTTCGAGAAAGTACTATCGTAGGATCAGTAAGGTCCAGCAATACTGCCCCCAAGCGGTAGGTGCTCGTTCTAGACACACCATGGTAAATCAATAACCAGCCTTTGTTAGTTTTAATAGGTGGCCCCGCAATGCCTATCTTTTTAGAGTCCCACATGCCTGGCCTGGGGCCCATAATTTCAATACAGCGAGTGAGTCTGCTTTTTTTGAAGTCTAATGTGTCTATAATGTCGGCGCAGAGCTGCGGGTCAATGCGATGGAGAATCATAAATTTATTGCCGACTTTTTCGGGAAAAAGACCCGTGTCTTTGTCGTTTACATTGTCGGGTGTAGTTAAGATCGGTGTCGTCCACTTGTCCCACTTGCGCGCTAAAAAGTCTTTTGTTGATATTGTGGTAAGTGCTAC
>JAYTFN010000085.1:0-2727 GCA_043734325.1 Candidatus Adlerbacteria bacterium | reverse complement strand
GCATGCGCTCATAGATCTCTTTGGGTGTGAGAGGGGCTGACATCAGTCCAAGTTAGCAGAGGGGTGAGGAAAGTGCAGTGAAGGGTGTGAGCAGTTACTGTGTGTGTAGTTGCCCTTTAGGAGAATTTAGCTGATACTCAGTATATGTTAAGTCAAGAATTACTTTCCTACATTCGACAAAATACTCAGGAAGGATTTTCCCGGGCAGATATTGAGGACGCACTTAGAAAGTCCGGCTGGTCGGATGCTGACATACTTACTGCATTCGGCACTATTACACATGCTGAAGTCACTCCAATGAGTTCTCAAATGCAAACGCAAGTTTCTAAGGCACCCCTTTCTACAAATGCCGAGATTGCACATATACAAGAAGAATTGCGAAAAGTCAGTGGCACTGACGGAGCACCACCGGCCATGGTAGAGCCAGGAAAGACGAGTCTGTCAATTAACCCTATTCCTGAGCCAGACAAACATAGTACAAATATATATATGATTGCAGTCGGTGGAGGATTAGTTATTTTAATTACGTTAGTTGTTCTTTATTTTGTTTTTCTTCGCTAGTCTCAAACGTATTCTCTAAACATTAAATTATATGGATTCTTCATTTCTACCCCTAGTGTTATCTTTTGGATATATTGGTCTTTTCGCACTCGTGTTTGCCGAGTCAGGCCTACTTTTTGGGGTTTTTCTGCCGGGAGATAGTGTCCTTTTTAGCGTAGGACTTTTAGCCTCACAGGGTTCGCTAGATATTAAGATTTTGGTTCCACTCATTATTACTGCCGCTATCCTTGGGGACTCAGTTGGCTACTGGTTTGGCGCTAAAGTTGGTCCCAAGCTTTTTGAAAGAGAGGACTCTCGTATTTTCAAAAAGAAATATCTCGAAGAAACTAAAGGGTATTTCGATACCTACGGTCCTTTGATTCTTATTCTTGCTCGTTTTATCCCCGCTGCGCGCACCTTCGCCCCTATCCTAGCGGGCGTGGGTCGGATGAAATACTCTGAGTTTTTGCGCTACAACATAATTGGCGGAATACTCTGGGGCGCAGGCGTCACACTCCTCGGGTATTACCTTGGCTCCTACATTCCGGGTATAGACCAATATCTCTACCCTATCATCGGGCTCATCATTTTAGTTTCCGCACTCCCAGTAGCCTTTCAATGGTACAAAACCCGGAGCCGCTAAAATTATTGAATCTTAATTGCATCGAGGTTTATAGAAGCGCCACCAGAGCCGCTCGCCTCTTGAAACACTATTGCGCTTATTGTCTTGTTTAATGCATCAAGGTCGGCAAGTGGAATACTCACCGTCTTAAAAGTACCAAGGGTTATACCCCCTGAAATATACTGAGATACATTTTTAATTATGAGCTGTACTCCACTTGAGTCATACACATACACTTGTACTTGCTGGCCCGAACTCCCATTACCGGCAATTGTAAACTGCAATGTATTTTTACCTGCCGTGTTTATTCCCGTTTGGTTATGGAGAAAGAATCCTGCCCAGGCGCTTGCAAAAGTCACTTTAATAGAATTGGACCCTTCGCTTACTTGGCTTGTGTCGGAAAAGTTTATCGTACTTCCCCACGACCAGTTTTCCCATCCCGAAGCAAGAGCATCTTGGTATATATTTACAACCGATGATGGTGGAGGTGGTGCCACACCACCTGCGGTAAATATCGGCGTGTCGGTAAACCAACCATAGAGGGCGCTCCACCCCGGCTTAAAAATGCCGACGGATACACGGTAGTCTCCAGCACTCGGAATCACCATATCAAACGTAAAATTTTTCGATTCATTAGCTGCAAAGTTTTGATTATCGAAGAATTTTTGACCAATCTTTACACCATCTTTATACACTTCTATGTCAACGAGCGCGTCCCCTGCGCCTCCCGTATTTTGAACAAGAGTTGAAATAGTTTGTGTACTACCCACAGCAGGGGCGGCATTAGAAAGTGTTGTTGTTTGAATAAATGCTGGAGTTGACGTCGCCACCGGACTACGGGCTAGTACACTAACGCCAAGGACCAGATTATTCCATTCATATAGTCCTGACCATCCGCTTTTAAAAAGCCCAAGCTTAACCGTATAGTCTCCGAGTGCAGGAGGCATCCACGGCATAGCAAACGGAACCGTTGCACCTGTCGGTATTGTTTGATTATCAAACACCTTTTGCGCCACCTTCACATTAGTCGAGTCATATACTTCCATGTCGACTATAAAAGGTGAGGCAGCGCCATCGTTGCGCACTGATGAAGTGATTGTTGTTTCATCGCCTATATGTGTGGGCGATGGGGTGATAGACGTAGATACATGGTGCGGGTTTGCGTTTGACAGTGCCGCGTCCCCAACTGTAATAACTGTGGTTGCATTAGCTGTTGCGCCATGGGAATCGGTGACCGTGAGCGTTACGGTATACGTACCATTGGCGGTGTATGTATGGTCCGGATTACCTGTAGGAGTCGACTGTCCATCACCAAAATCCCATAGATAGGACAGCGGGTCATTGTCCGGGTCCGTTGAGTTTATACTTGAAAAATGAACAAGGAGGGGCGACGCGCCCAAGGTCGGGTTTGCACTTATGTTTGCTACCGGCGGACGGTTAGTTGAAGAGAAAGTAATTTTTCTGAGCTCGCCCTTATTAATTGCCACGTAGTAGATAGAACCATCTAACCCTACTTGGATATCAACAGGACCGTCGGCAAATGTCACAAAGTCTTGAACTGAGGC
>JAYTFN010000084.1:0-4065 GCA_043734325.1 Candidatus Adlerbacteria bacterium | reverse complement strand
TGACCGCGTATGAGTGTATGATGGAAGAAGAGTTCCATCAGTGTGTGAAATCTTTAGAAGTTAATTTACCAAGACTTCGTATTTGGGGGTAGGGAGACGATCGCTTTTCCTTAATTATACTACCACGTGGGAGCATTGTTTGTCAAATTGACAAATACACATACACTATGTTACTTTGCGCAAGGACTTCGTGAACAGTGGGAGAAAATACACCATGAGAACTCTCTTTTTCGACTTCGGCGACGTGCTGGTCTTCTACGACCATATGCGCAGCTGTATTGCGCTCGCCGCACATACCGCCAAAACACCCGAGGAAATCTACAGATTGATCTTCGAGAGCCAACTCGAAGAGCAGCACTACAACAGAGGAGAGTACAGCGACAGGGAATGGCATGCTCTCTGTTGCAAAAAACTCTCCTTGCGAGATTGTTCGTACGAGGTGTTTGCGGAGAAGTGGGGAGCTATTTTCAGCCCCAACCCGCATATCGGGGAGGTGCTCGGGTCTCTCAAGCCCGACGTAAAACTGTACGTACTTTCCAACACAAACGGGTTACACTGGGCGTGGGCGCAAAAGAATCTGCCAGTACTTGCGCAGTACTTCCCCACACTGGAGCAGGCGATCCTGTCATCAGAAGAAAAAAGCAGGAAACCCGAGCCCCTCATCTTTGAACGCGCTCTGCTTCGTGCAGGAGCAAAATCCAGTGACTCGATCTTCATTGACGACAAACCAATCAATGTCGACGCCTTCAGGAAACTGGGAGTCAGGGGCATTGTCTACAGCGCTCAAACCTCGCCGATTGCAGAGCTTAAGAATCAGCTCAGAGAATACGGGTACATCTAATACGCCCCGAGCTATTTTCGAAGGCCCAACTCTTGTGTTGGGCCTTTTTCCTTATAATTGCATAAATCTAACTTACCAACTTGCCCGTCCCGCATACCAACTAACGTTTTGTCAAAACTGGGTCCATAGTTTGAAAATAGGTTCTATATTGGTGCAGAATACTTGAAATAACTCGAACCAGCGCCGCCGCCCCCACCGGCGGCGCAAAACCTCCGCAGGAAACTGGCGCAGCGAAGCCGCACCGCTGACAATATCAAATTTTTTTTGCGGACTAAGTTCGAGTGGGCAAAACCCACACAATTGTTCTTGAGTAAAAAAGAAAGCCGCCCCGAAGGACGGCTGAGAAAAGCTAGGGATGGTACTGCTAGAGATACTTTACGGCAACCCACGCCTGAAGTGTTGTGCCCGCGAGTACAAAGATGTGCTGAGTTTCTCTGTACCCAAAGAATTCGGGTATGGGGTCTGGTTTTTGACTCGCGTGTATGACGAAGTTGATGAAGTAGCACAGAATGCCTAACCAGAACGCCGCGAGTCCGAGAGGCGGTAACCACACCTGTAGCTCGTTGAATGATGTGGTGAGAGGAAAAGCGGCTAACGCCAGATAGAGAGCGCCGCCTATCGCATGTCGCTTAAAACAGAACCACCTGAATACACAGACGGCGATGGTGAGCCCTACCAACAGCGGAAGCCGCCAGAGCATTTCTGAAGCGGGCAATAATGTATACCAGTAGGACACGAATGTCCCGCCGGTGAGAACCACAATCATTTGGTGGTCGGCTTTGTGCCAAAAATTGTTGTAGGGCAACCAGTGATAAGTGCAACTCACCACATATACCCCAACAATTATAATCGGCAGAGTTGCCACCACCAGATTCGGCTTGTAGTTGGCCAGCAATAACATGGTTATCGCTAGACCAAGCAAATTCAGGCCGCACAGAATCGGATGGCACGGGCGTTGCAGACCGCGCCCCGTTTCCTCGTGAGCGAACGCGTGTCGCATGGTTTTCTCCCTGTGGAACAAATTCTGTTTTGTAATTTATCACAAAACTGCAAGCAAGAAAAGGAGCTTAATTAAAAATTCTGTATGACAAAAAGTTTTCTTTTTTCCGAAATAGATTCAGAGCGGGCGTTGCCCGCACCGAAAAAAAGCCCTCAGAAAAACATCGGCGCGAACCATTCTCTGCGAAATCGCCAATTTGAATTCGAGGCCAAATCGCAGTACGCGTGAGCCGCCGCGCCCTGCGCGGCGGCGAGCTCCACCTTGCAATTTCCTAGCTGGTGCCCTCGGCAGGAATCGAACCCACATCAACCCCTTAGGACGGGGCTGTTCTATCCATTGAACTACGGGGGCATGATACTTTACACAGGCATAACTAGCAAAAACCGATGCATATGTATCGGTTTTGAGTATGCGGGATAAATGAAAATTCCGCTAGGTGGTGACCCCAAGCTTTTCGGCTATCTTTTCGCGATCAAATCCCACCATAATAGAACCGTCCAACACAATAACCGGCACGCCGAGCTGGCCCGTCAACTGGATCATTTCGTTGCGCTTGTCGGCATCTACTGAAACATCGTAGTTAGTAAACGCAACATTATTTTCGGTAAAGAATTCCTTAGCCATCTGGCAGAAGTGGCAGGTAGGCGTAGAGTAAATAGTTACATGCTTATCCATATATACTTTTGGTTTTATTTGCTAGTGCTTGCAGTGTACCACACCTTACTATGTACAGCACTCAAAGCGTTGGAGACTGTGAAAGTGAATGGTGCTAGTTGTCCCCCATGTATTACCAGACAAAAAGTGCATGGAATATTTTTTGCCACCAGGTATTTTCGAACGCAACAGGGGTGGTACTTGCCGCTATCGTATGTATTACAACTATCTCCCCTTCACCGGGCCTCACGACTCCATATCGTTCTCGTATTTGCTGCTCAATGCCCCGCTTAGATGTTATTTCGGTCAAAGTGGTGGTTACACCGCTACGTTGCATCTGAACCCTTGCGAGCTGTACCTGGGCTGTTTCCTGAGCTTGAGATGCTGCCGACATTTTACCATACATCCCCCACGCCCCACGCATGAGTAACACCGTTACAACGAGTAGAATTACTGTTTTGGTGCAAGTAAGCACAAAGGAAGCTATTTCGTCTTTGTGGCTGCGGCGTTTCTTGAATTCCCGCATTATGATAGTATAACCTGACGTATATGTTTGGAAAAAATCAACAGCGCCTCATGCGCGTACTTACAGCGGTACTTACAGTCGTGGTAATAGGAGGTATGGTTGCCGGCTATTTTTCACTTCTCTTCTAGTTTTCTAGAGTTCTCATCTAGAGATGCATTCTTATTTCATTGGCAACTACCAATGAAGTTTTTTGCTTCAGAAAATTCACCGACACTAGTCAGACTTTACCATCTTAAGGAAGACGTCTTCAGGAATATTAACGCGACCAGCGGCTTTCATTCGGGCTTTTCCTTTTTTCTGCTTATCGCGTAGTTTCATTTTACGTGTAATATCGCCGCCATACATATGCTGCGTAACGTCCTTACTCATTGCTGAGAGTGTTTTAGACGACATAATACGCCCAAGCGCTTGCCCTTGAATCTTTGTGGTAAATTGTTGTCGTGGAAGGATACTATATAGTTTTTCAACTGCCGCAATCGCCTCTTCATCGGCTCGATGTCTGGCTACGATGCGAGAAAAGGCGGGCACCAACTCTTCGGCGACAAGTATGTCTAAGCGCGCCACGTCGGCTAAACGAAGTTCCTGGAGTTGATAGGAAACCGAGGCATAGCCGGAGGAGACACTTTTAAGTTTATCAAAAAAGTTTCGCATCAATTCACGAAGCGGCATAATGACTTTAGCAATAATGCGACCTTCAGAAAATGTTTCCGTAGAGTCGACAACGGCTTCATGGTCATACAAAAGAGGCATAAGTGCTCCTAAATATTCCGAAGGGAGTACTATTTGCGCACATACGTACGGCTCCCACACTTCTTTAATATCCCCAAATTCCGGGAATTGCGCAGGTGAGTAAATAGTTTTACGTGACCCATTTTTCATTTCTACTTCGTAAGTAATTGTCGGAGTGGTGATAACAAGTGTTAGATCAAATTCGCGACGCAGCCGTTCAGTTACTATTTCGAGATGGAGCATACCCAAAAAACCACATCGATAGCCGCGTCCGAGCGAACCTGAAGACTCTTCCTCAAAGGATAGAGAAGAATC
>JAYTFN010000083.1:0-8587 GCA_043734325.1 Candidatus Adlerbacteria bacterium | reverse complement strand
TGCATACGACCAATAAGATCAAATAATTCTTGTTTGGAATTAATACTACGTACTTGCTTCAGCCACGGCTGAAGCGGTTTTACTCCTAACAAATTTCGTTGTTGTATATCCATTGCAGAAGTAAACATGTCAGCAATGAGTTGCTCGATTGTACCTTTTTTATGAGATGTTTTATTTAAAATGTCAATAACTATCGCGTGAAGCTGGTGCTCTGTTTTAACACGTAAGATATTAAACGACCCCCACCAAGACTCGTCTGCGGGAATAGTATTTTTCTTCATCCAACCACCATTAGCGTAGCGATAAAAATCGTCCTGTGGGCGGACTGACGAGTCTAGGTTTTTTAGATCGAAGCCCCAAGTGTTTTGTGTTTGTTTTTTCATAATGGTTTGAGCGAAATCATGTCCCGCTAATCGTCCTACAAAGTGGACCTATTGGTATTAACAGATACTAGCCGCATTGTAAAACATTGACAAATTATATTTTTATTATGTATTAAAGTATTGATTGAAGCGTTAATTCTGTTGAAGTATTATTATAGCTCTAGTAAATCCTGTAGGGAAAGCACTGTAGGGAAAGCACTGTAGGGAAAGCACTTTTCTTTTTGTTCATAAAACGGTACTCTCTACACACATGACATTAAACGAAGTTAGGGAAAAATATCTTGCATTTTACAAGAAGCACGGCCATGTAATTATACCGTCTTCTTCTCTAATTCCGCAAAATGACCCTACAACCCTTTTTACCGGTTCGGGCATGCAACCCATGGTGCCGTATCTTTTAGGCAAGGATCATCCTGAAGGGAAGCGTATTGTTGATTCTCAAAAAGCATTTCGAGCGGAAGATATTGAAGAGATAGGGGATAACAGGCACACCACCTTTTTTGAAATGCTCGGCAACTGGAGCTTGGGTGATTATTTTAAAGAAGAACAGCTTACATGGTGCTTTCAATTTCTAACAGATGAAATAGGACTTGATCCACGTCGACTGTATGTCACTGCTTTTTTAGGCGATGAGAAAAATTCATTACCTCGAGATACTGACTCGGTTGAGATTTGGAAAAAACTTTTTAAAGAGAAGGGTATTGAAGCGCACGAAGCGGTCATAGGTTCCGAAGCTGACGGGTACCAGCGGGGCATACAGAAGGGTGAGCGAATTTTCTATTACGAAGCGAGGAAGAATTGGTGGAGTCGCGCAGGCGTACCGGACAATATGCCCGCAGGCGAGCCTGGTGGACCCGATTCTGAGGTATTTTACGATTTTGGCTCGAACTCAATGTCTCCGGGCGGACACAGCACACCCGAAGCTGACTCTGTATGGGGGACACATTGCCATCCAAACTGCGACTGCGGTCGTTTTCTTGAAATATGCAACTCCGTTTTTATGCAATATATAAAAAAGCCTGATAGCTCCTTTGAACTTCTTCCGAAGCAAAACGTAGACTTCGGCGGTGGGCTCGAGCGACTTGTTATGGCACAAACTAACAGTCCAGACATAATTTTAGTGTGTCATGAGCTGATACTCAGACACCTTGAATCAGTATCAGGTAAAAAATATGGCAGTAACCCGAGCGAAACTCGCGCCTTTCGTATTATCGCAGACCACATGAAGGCAGCGGTCTTTCTTATCGCTGACGGCGTTTCCCCCAGCAACTCCGAGCAAGGCTATTTTGTACGTCGACTTATTCGCAGAGCTGTTAGATATGCGGACCTGTTAGGTATAAAAAAATCTACACTAGCTGAAGTGGTTATTTCAGTTGCAGATATGTATAGTCAGGCCTATCCGGAAATTGCTGAGAAATCTCTTGAAATTCGTGCCACAATCGCAAAAGAAGAAGATAAATTTCGTGTAACCCTTGCTCGCGGAATTAAGGAATTAGAGCGTTTTATTAAAGACGGTTCTGTAAGTGCAAACAATGCTTTCCAATTAGTGACTACATTTGGATTTCCATTAGAACTTATTATTGAAGAGGCTGGAGAGCGAGGGATCAAACAAATTGACACGGAAGGTTTTAAAGAGCTGCTCAAAGCGCACCAAAACCTCTCACGTTTAGGTAGCGAGCAAAAATTTAAGGGCGGACTCGCTGATACGTCGGAGAAAACAACGCGACTACACACGGCGCATCACTTATTACTCAAAGCGCTTCAAACCGTTTTGGGTCCAAGTGTTAAACAGCGCGGCTCAAACATTACGCAAGAGAGGCTGCGTATTGACTTTGCGTGGGGGGAAAAGATGACTGACGAGCAAAAGTACGAAGTAGAGCGTTTGGTAAATGAAAAAATAAAGGAAAATCTACCGGTAACCCGAAATGAACTTGATAAAGAAGTTGCAGAAAAACTTGGCGCAGAGCATGAGTTTGGAGCCAAGTATCCGGACCGCGTGTCAGTGTATGGTGTGGGTCCGCTAGGAGCGACCGAGGAAGACCCCCGTTTACAAGAAGCATTCTCACTTGAGTTCTGTGGCGGCCCCCATGTGTCACATACCGGTGAATTAGTAGGAACCACAAGTCCCGAGGGAATCCAAATAGAAAACCCTTTTCGCATAATTAAAGAAGAGGCAGTCTCCGCCGGCATCCGTAGAATCCGCGGTGTGTTGGAATAAAATACGTTTCGTTTTGTACTTTGCGGTATACTAAACGTATGTCTTGGCTTTTTGGAAGTGTAGTTCCAGAAAAAACAGTTCTCGTGGTTGATATAGAAAACGGCAGTGTTGCCTCTGCGCTCGTTCGTATTTCAGAAAAAAAAGAGCCTAAATTGTTTGGTGAACATCGTGTGTCTTTACCCATACGTAACACGGTCTCAAGCGCGGACATCACGGAGATGATTAGTCGAGCCATTAACGAGTCACTTGGATATACAAGTGAGGTTGCGGCGCGCATTCGCCAAAATAGTGAAATTGCACCTTTGGGAATTATTTCTCATGCGCACCTTTTTTTTACTGCGCCATGGACTGCACCAACTCTAGAAAGCGGTGAGCTCCAGTGGTCCTTTGATCCGTTTGTGTTAGAAAATATTCAACGTAGTACCGAAAGTATCGTAGGTAATGTGCCTATACAGCGCCACCCTTTTGGTAGCGCTGTGGCACACACCACACATTCAATTATTGAAGGGCCAATACTCGCATGCATCGTTACGGGAGAAATAGTAGAACTTCTACTGATTGAAAATGGGCGCGTGACAAACCGAGCCACGGTACCGGTGGGCCTTCATACAGTTCTGCGCACCGTGCGTAGGCACACCGGATTAAGTATTCCTGAAGCGCACTCAGCGCTTCGGCTCTACCACATGGCGCCAGAGGGTGTACCGCATATACACGAACCGCTTCACTCGGAAGGAGAACAGTTTGTAGTGCAGTTTATAGATGCAACAAAAAACATGGCAAGACTACATACCGCTCAAAACGTTATTGTTATTGGTCGTGAGCCTGTTGCTGAATGGTTCGCTCGAACATTGTCGCAGCATTCCCAAGTAGCAGAGCTTTTCCCTAACGGGGGAGTAACTCGAACTCTTCGTCCAAAACATGTATCGCCCTATGTGGCTTCCGACGGCGCAATACTCGATATGCCCTTACTGATTGAAGCAATGTTTGTGCACGCACATGAGTACAGTAATAATTAGTGATATAACAGTATACATATGCAAAATATGCCCCAAGACCGTTCTATACGAAATATTCCAGTGTCTTCCGAGCATAAAATAGTACCACAAGGAAATAACATCCCGCCCCCGCACGACTACGATGATAACGAAAACAACGAGAATAATGTTTTGCCGCCTCGTAGGCAGAAACTGCCACAACGTCGGTCAAATCGTATATGGTGGCTTATGGGCAGTACCGTTGTCGTATGTGCCGTAGCTGGATTATTACTTTCTACAGTATTTGAAGGTGCTATGGTGACGATTACCCCTAAGATTGTAGTAATTACTACCGCCCAAACGCTTACCGCACTACCGAATGCCAAAGTAGACACTCTTGCGTATCAAACAATTACTGCCAGCCAAACGGCAACAACCACGGTTATAGCTAACGGGACACAACAAGTAACCCACAATGCTGTTGGCGTAGTTACTTTCTCTAATACATTTAGTGCCGCACCTCAAAAACTTACTGCGAATACTCGCATCGCGACACCGGATGGGAAAATGTATAAAATCAAAGACGCAGTTACCGTGCCGGGGATGCTTAAAAAATCAGACGGCTCGATATCTGCCGGTACAATTAGTGTTTCAATTATTGCCGACAAACCAGGAGCTGAGTATAACCAAAAAGATCCGGTGCAGCTGAGTATTGTAGGATTTAAAGGAAGTACACGCTACACAAAATTCTCCGCACTATCGCAGGGAAGTATAAGCGGAGGTATAGTGGGTGACGAACCGGCAGTATCTCCTTCCGACATGTCAAACGCTCAAAATGAATTAAAGCGTCTTTTAGACTCAAATATCCGTTCTACGGCTACATCTCAAATTCCTGGAGGATTTATAGCGGTCAATGGGTCGCTGGGAGTCAGTTATACTGATATTTCTAAAATACCGGGTTCAGGCAATAGTCTTATATTTTCACAAGGTGCCACCGCGACTGTAGCAATAGTTCGTATTAGCGACCTGGCTAACGCTCTCGCTAAACATGCTGTTGCAGACTACAAAGGAGAGCACATTTCTTTTGGGGATATGACTAAAACAACTATTACACTAGCGAATAATGGTGGTTCTAATATAACGGGACCACTCAACCTCACGATTGGAGGTAATCCGAGCTTAGTGTGGCAATTCGACAAAGATGCGTTCAAGCGAGCACTCTTAGGAAAAAACAAGACTCAATTTCATGATGTAGTACGTAGCTTTGAACCTGCGGTAGCTAAAGCAGAGGCAAGTATCCGACCCTTTTGGAAGGCTACATTTCCCACAAACCCTACAAAATTGACCGTTACTATTTCTCAGTAAAGCCTATAATTTGACGCATATAAACCCATCTGCTATGATACTTTTTGTAGACCGGTAATGGAATCTGATACACCAGAAGTGCAGGGCACCGTTGAGGAAGCCCTGCCTAATACTATGTTTCGAGTATCACTCGAGGGAGGAGAAGTAATTTTGGCTTTTCTTGCAGGTAAAATGCGTCTTCACCGAATTAAAGTGTTGGTTGGAGACAAGGTGCTCATGAAGCTTGATCCATACGGAGGTAAAGCACGGATAACACGAAGACTTTAAATAACGTCACATGAAGGTAAAAGCATCTCTAAAAGCACGCTGTAAACTATGCAAACTCCTTCGTCGTAAGGGGCGTGTCTATGTTATTTGTGTCATCCCACGACATAAACAACGCCAAGGATAATTTAAATTATGAGAATTTCAGGTATAACACTTCCAAATAAACAAGTTCCGTATGCACTCACTGCACTGTACGGAGTAGGATTTTCTCGCGCTACAAAGATATGCGCTGACGCAAAGATAGACGTTTCCAAACGTGCAGACGACTTAACTGCAGAGGAAGAAAACCAGATTCGCAGTATTATTGAAACGTTTAAGCTGGAGGGAGATCTTAAGCGTGAAGTAGCTGGAAACGTTAAGCGACTAAAGGATATAGGTGCCTATCGCGGCTCTCGTCACGCACGTCGCTTGCCGGTTCGTGGACAGCGCACTAAAACTAACTCTCGTACAGTAAGAGGCAATGTTCGTAAGACAATGGGCTCCGGTCGTCGAAAGGTTGAGAAAACCTAAACCTAGGCACTAGCAAAAAAAGAAGAAATACTGTAAAACTACAAATATAACCTATGGGTAAGAAACGAATAGTCAAAAAAGGAGGTGATGATTCAGCACGCAAAAGCGGTGCTTCTTCACGCGCATCTAAGCGTAAGTTAGATGTAGGAAATCTGTACGTTGAGGCAACATACAACAATACAAAGGTATCTTTGGCAGATGAGAAGGGTAACGTAGTTGCTTGGTCATCAAGCGGAAGCCTTGGTTTTTCAGGTGCTAAAAAAGGAACACCCTTTGCGGCTGCTAAGGTAGGGGAACTTTTAGCGGACAAAGCTATTGCTATGGGAATGAAGGAGGTGTCAGTCATTATTTCCGGAGTAGGCGCAGGGCGTGAATCATCTGTCCGTGCATTTGTCACTAAAGGTATACATATCGCTGGCATCAAAGATACTACCCCTGTACCTCACAATGGCCCTCGCCCCCCTAAGCCACGACGAGTATAAAACACACATATGATAATTGGACCAAAATATAAAATTTGTAAACGACTCGGCGCTTCAGTATTTGAGAAGTGTCAGACTCAAAAGTACCAATTAGCAGAAACACGCGCTCCTCGTCGAACCAAAGGAAAGCGTGGTGGAGGAAGCGACTTTGGACTTCAACTCTTAGAAAAACAAAAGGCCCGATTTACATACGGACTTTCAGAAAGTCAATTTTCTCGCTACGTCTTTGAAGCTATGGAGAAGAAGGGTGGCTCAAGCGCTTCTAACTTAGTTTCTCGACTTGAGGCACGTTTAGACAACGCAGTATATCGAGCAGGATTCGCTAAAACTCGCCGCATGGCACGCCAACTTGTTTCCCATGGTCATATTACGGTAAATGGTAAACGGATGAACGTCCCATCACACATGGTACTGGTAGGTGACACAGTCGCAGCGCGACCCGAGAGTCGCACGAGCGCATTGTTCGCAAATCGCATAGAGACCATGGGCGACATAAAGACTCCGTCGTGGATGCAATTGGAAGAAGGAGGGATGGGAGCAAAAATTATGCAGACACCAGGTGCTGTGGTTACAGAACTTGCCTTTAATGCACCGGTGATCATTCAATTTTATAGCCGTTAATAACTAGCCATAACAAAAGACCACGTATATGATGGAGTATTCTATTACATTGCCGAGCAAGCCACGCATCGTCCAAGAGGAGGAGCACGCTGGCACATACGAGATAGACGGGCTATACCCGGGCTATGGTCACACCCTTGGCAACTCTTTGCGACGCATCATTTTGTCGTCTCTTCCAGGAGCCGCAATCACCTCGGTTAAGATCGACGGTGTAGAGCACGAATTTTCAACCTTAGCTGGGATTCGAGAGGATGTTGTTACTATCCTTCTTAATCTTAAGAAGCTTCGTTTTGAAGTCCTCACAAGCGAACCACAAATGGTAACGCTTTCCATCAAGGGGCCTAAAAAAGTTACCGCTGCTGACCTTACACTTCCTGGCCAGGTTCGACTTCTTAACCCTAATTCCTACATTTGCGAATTGACTGACGCTACTAAAATTGAAGCCGAGTTTCGTGTTGAGCGCGGTTTGGGTTATGTACCCCGTGAAGCACTTAAAAAGGATCGCGTTGATATTGGTGAAATTTCTGTTGACGCTATATTCTCTCCTATTCGCCGTGTAAATTACGAAGTAGAGAACATGCGCGTGGGCGATCGTACCGACTTTAACCGCCTTCGCCTTACAATTGAAACGGACGGCACTATTGAGCCGCGTGCAGCACTCGAGCAGTCAATTGAGGTAATGATTACTCAGCTCAAGGCTATTATTGGATTTCGCGAAGAAGAGCTCATTATACCGGTACCAGTGTCTGCCCCTACACAGGCTGAAAATACTTCGGCTTCAAACTCTGCTGATAACTCTGAGGCAATGAAGACACGCATTGAAGACCTTGATCTTTCAAGCCGAACAATCTCGGCACTTGAGAAAGCAAACATTCGAACGGTTGGCGGTTTAGCTCGTAAGAAAGAAGATGATCTACTTGAGGTAGATGGTCTCGGTCCCAAGGCTATTCAGGAGATTAAGCGCGCTTTGGCAAACTTTGGTATAGTCCTTAAATAATATAAGTATATGCGTCACGGTAATGTAAATAGAAAATTTGGACGAAAGACCGATGAACGACGAGCACTCCTTCGTTCGCTTGCACGAAGTCTCGTGCTTGAAGGTCGTATTCAAACTACTGAGGCTCGCGCTAAAGAGATTCGCCCTCTGGTTGAAAAACTAGTTACTCGCGGCAAAGTAGCGTCAGTTGCAAACCGTCGTTTACTTATTTCTGCACTAGGTGACGAAATTACCGCTGCTAAAATAATTAAAACGGCAGAGGCATACATTGAGCGACCGGGCGGGTATCTACGAATAGTGAAGATGGGGCCTCGAAAAGGAGACGCCAGCCCTATGGCACTGATAGAATTTGTCTAAAGTATAATTTTTAGACTATATAAGAAGCACAATATATGATTACCATTGACGCAGCAGACAACACATTAGGCCGAGTAGCCAGCGCAGCAGCGAAGGCTCTTTTAGGCAAGCACTCTCCTGACTTTGCTAAAAACGTAGTCGCTCAAGGTGGTGTCACAATCATTAACGCTTTGCGCGTTCGTGTTTCTGGAAACAAGAAGAAAGACAAGGAGTATGTCCGTTACTCAGGCTACCCCGGCGGGCAAAAGATTGAAACGTATGCTATGCTGACGGCGCGCAAGGGACAGAAGGAGGCAATTCGCAAAGCAGTTTTGGGTATGCTTCCAAAGAACAGACTACAGAAGGAACGAATCAAAATGCTTAACATCGAAAATTAACTAGTATGGCTACCGCAAAGATAACAACTGAAAAAG
>JAYTFN010000082.1:0-36636 GCA_043734325.1 Candidatus Adlerbacteria bacterium | reverse complement strand
CCCCGAGGTATCCTCCGAGCGTTTGCGTATATGGTCGGCCATTACCCACTCAACCTAGCACACTGGAGGACCGACGCAGAGCGTCGAGGTATGGGGAATTAAGAATCTTCTAAAAAAGTCATCTTGACCTAGTAAGATGTCAAAGGGAGAATTGCCGGTTCCATCTGCAAATATAACTTTAGTCGTCATTACCTCACAGGGGAATCCAGGCACAACAATATTTACTTTTGCTATGTATCCCATTTTTTGCATATTTGGAAAATCATCTAAAGTGTATACGCCTGCAGATGTTTTCCCAACAGAATTAATTCCTAATAGTTGAGCAATTTGCTCATTCATAATGGTTACTTCAGTACCTGAGTCTATAAGCGCACTAAAGGTCTCCGATTTACCGTCAGCTGATACTTCTATATCAATTAGAGGTCGATAGACAGATCTTTTAGCCCTTCTGTGCCATCGAGAAGTGTAACCATATTCTTTCCAAGCCATTTTTTATTTCTTATTTAAAAACTTAAATACGTGTCTGCTGGTGGAACTTTCATAAAAACAACTTGAACATCACCTATTTTTTTTCGTAATTCTACAAGATTTTCATCAAAACCAACTACTGTAGTTTTGTCTGTTGATAAAGCGACCCACTTCCTTTCGTGGACCTCCGTAATAATCTTTGCTAAATTTACTGTATTTTTCATAAATATATTTAACACCAAATACCCTGAAGGCTCTATTAGTATTAATAGGTTACAACAACTCTTATGTGTAAGTATACACAGGGCTGTATATATTATCCATATTACGTTCTGGCCCACTTCAAACTCAAAAGTGTCAAACACTCGGTGTTTGACACTTGAGGTTTATTTTTATCCCCTAAATATAATGCTTTAGGTTCGGGTGATGGAAAAATGCGTAATACTAGGTGTAAAAGGTAAGTGGTTTCTGATTTGGGTTTTTCTTGACGCAAAATATTGGTTGGCATGTATAATTGTGAGTCGAGCAAATAGAAAATGAATGAGTTGATTAAAGGGAAGTATGGGCTACTCACTAAACTCGGTATATTGCTGGGTATATTTTTAGCACTTTCTATTTTTGTGAAGCTACTTGTGGCTTTTATTTTTGTGTTAATCCTTGGTGTCGTACTTTTTATACTTGAGAAGGCGAAGGGGCGAAAACTTGAAAAGGAAAATACAGAGGGTGAAGAAGAGGGGCAAGAAAATGGGCGAGGAAGGGCGCCACAGTCGCAGCAATCTAGGACCATGCCTGAGTTTTCGCACTATTCTACTAAACGAGATACTGCAGAGGATCAATCGTCTAATACGCAAGAGGAAGCGGCGCCGTCAGGCCCGGAACCCAGTTTGTTTGTTCAAAAAGTGTGGCACGAAAAATATGAGCCACTGCCGGAGGAAGAAGAGCCGGTGATACCCCAACTGGAGCCAAGTGATTTTGTTAAAAGAGTCTGGCAACAAGCCGACAATGCTCAGACTACGCAAGGAAGTGAAGAGTCTTCGGGTACACCCTCAATTTTTGAGGTAAAAAGCGAAACCCTCGAACCTGTTCTCGAGGTGACGAATCCTAAAAAAAGAGTCACTAACGTTGCTAAGAAGAAAGCTGGGAAGTTCGTTATGAAGGCAAGCACGGAAGCGGCTATCAAGGCTCATGCGCAGCCTTTGCCCAAAAAGGATATTCGCAAGGCTCAAAATAAGAAAACAAAAACAAAACTAATACTAAAGAACAAAGTAGTACCTTCCAAAAAACAAAAGGTCGCCAAAACTAAAAAAACAAATAGTAAAACTCAGGAAGTGCGTATACGTACGAGTAAACTCCCTAAAGGCGCTATATTAGTTATCAAAAAAGCAAAATCCAAAGGCAAAAAAGACGCGGCTGTTACAAAATTTACAAAGAGAAAAACTTTGTAGCTAAGTGGAGGCGCTTGAGGGTTAGAATAATTAAAATAGTTTATAAAGCGGATAATTTGTCTACGGTGACAAACGCATATCCTCGCTGTTTAAGGCCTTGTATAATAAATGGAAGGGCTTCGGTCATATTATCTCGTGGGTAGCCCACGTGCGTGTCTCGTCCATCGTGGAGCAAAATGATCATGCGATTGTTTAGATGACTGAAAATATGATTTTCAATTGCGGTGCTGCTGGAATGTGTATAGTCCCAGTCCTTGGGGTCCACATTCCATGGCACGATAATGTATCCTTCGCTTTGAATTACTGAGCGAAGTTTACGAGTAAGCTTCCCGTAGGGTGCTCGAAAGAGAGTCGCATGCACTCCTGTGGTCGAAGCTATTATCGCTTCAGTTTTGGATAATTCAGACTGTACTTGAGAATGAGTCATTGTTGTTAGGTTTTTAGTATGGTCATATGTGTGGTTGCCTACTACATTTCCCCTTTTAACTATTTCTCGCGCTAAGGCAGGGTATTTCTCGGTATTCTTGCCCAGTATAAAAAATGTCGCACGCACATTTTCATTTTGTAAAATGTTGAGCACTTCTTGTGTGGAAGTGCCGTATGGTCCGTCATCGAACGTAAGGGCTACTTCTTTTATCGTATGTGGCCATTGAATTTGTGTCGTTGAGGCAATTGTTGAAGTAGCATGGGCGCCTACAAGTGGCGAGTGCACAAAAAATATTACAAAAGAAAAAGTAAAGGCCAGAAGTAGTGTACTTCCTGATAGGAAAGAGATAGGCGTTTTTTTCATTTATGAAACGTACTATACTATACAATACAATTGCAGCGTGGGCGTTGCACATTTGCTTACCGTTTACCGCTAATAGTTCTATTTTAGGCGTCATACAACATGTCAGTTTTCAAAAAATATATTTACGCTTTCACTGCACTTGCTGTGACGCTAACGGTACTCGGCGGGATGCTCTTGCCCGGCTACATCTTGTCGCTCGACATGGTGTTTGGGCCGTTTAACCAATACTCGCCACAGTCTACCGGCGGGTTTTTAAACAGTTCGCCGCTCTGGTATTTTATGCATCTTCTATATTTGTTACTTCCAGGTTGGATACTAGAGAAGGGAATGTTGGTCGCACTGGTATTTCTTTTAAGTTTCTTGTCACTTACGTTTTTGCCTCTTGGCGGTAAAGCGCAAAAACGTTTCGAGGTTAGATTATTCGCATCTCTACTGTATACAGCAAACCCGTTTGTTTATGAGCGGCTTTTGGCAGGGCACTGGGCGCATCTTTTTGCCTATGCGCTTTTGCCCGTCGTGCTCAATCTCCTTTTTTTCATATCGCGAAAGCCTGAAGCCTTAAAAGGCGTACAGCTCGCAGCGGTGCTAGCACTCGTTGGACTTTTTTCGCTCCACCTGTTTGTTATGGCGATTCTAATGTCGGCGCTTTGGTTAGTAATTGCGGGAGCAACAAAAATAGCAAGTTACAAGTTACAAGTTATAGAAGCTGCAAAAATAGAAGCAGGAAGAGAAGATTCAAACGTCGGGCTACACGAGGGAAGGGTGCGTGGTTTTATTGTAACTTTTAGCTTGTTACTTTTGACTCTCCTTGTTCTCACTTCCTATTGGAGCATTTCGGCTCTAACGAGAAGCATCTCTGTTGAGAAATCGTTTGACGTTTCTCATTGGCAAGCGTTCGCCGCTGCGCCCCACGGAAACCTTCCTGTTTTAATGAATCTCTCTGCTATGGGCGGTTATTGGGGCGAGGCATATGCCTGGGCGCAGTACTTTCGTTGGCCACAGGAAAACATACTCTTTTGGTTTGCCTATGTGCTGGTTATGCTCCTTGCAGGCTTTGGGGTGTATGCCATGTGTAAGAGGCGGGGGAAGAGTCACGCAGTATTTTGTATAGTACTGGGTCTTTTGGCAATTATTTTTGCTGCGGGTGTTTCTGCAACGCCGTTTGCCTCGGTTAACTACTGGCTATACGTTCACCTGCCATTTTGGTCGGGTTTTAGGGATAGTCAAAAATTTATTGCGCTGTATGCGCTCGCAATTGCGGTACTTGCGGGAAATGGTTTTGGCTCGCTTTTGCGAAGGGTAGAAGCGCGCAACGAACATCTTGGCAGATTCTTAGCCACAGGGGCGCTTCTTGTTCCGCTTTTTTTCGGAGTGTACATGTGGGGAGGATTTACTAACCAGCTCCGTCCCGTGTGGTATCCGCCAGAGTGGTACCAAGCGCGCTCACAAATACTTGCTGACCCAAAGGCAAACGTACTTATCTTACCGTGGCAAGGATATCTTTCGCTTGGGTTCAATCATAATTTGATAGTTGCTAATCCTGCGGGACAGTTTTTCGGCCGACAAGCAGTGGTGAGTCAAAATGTTCGTGTTGGGAAAGTCTATGACGAAAGTGCAAGCGCGAGTTATACAGAGCTAGACCAAGCTATTCGACACAATAGCCCGGCAAGTGGCGAAAGTATGGCGCAGTATCTCTTGAGACATAATATTCAGTACATTATTTTCTTCCAAGATATTGCATCAGTTGATTCCTTCTCTTACTCCTTTCTTCATTCGAAAGGGTTTATATTGGAGTGGAGCACAAAGGAAATGCAGTTCTATCGAATTAGCACTAATTAACTAGTAGAATTAATTAGTAGAAAGCTGTTGAGCATGATACAATAAGACTGCATTCAAGAAAAAGGTTTTCCATTACAGGCTAACTACTGATATATATGCAACTTAAAGCAATTTTCAACAAGTTAATACCTAGTTTACTTATCGTCTTACCGCTTCTCGCGGTGGTGAGTGTAAGCGCCGCTAACGGTGGTATCTACGCTCCTTTTGCAAACGCAGGGTATGGTGGACAGCCAAAAGAGTTTAAGCAAAGTTTCGCAGCTCAGATTAACGCACCCCAAGAAGTACCCCCAACTACAAGCATTGCAACGGGGACAGTGCTTATTAATGTTGGTATGGATGAAAGAGAAATTGGCTACGCCGTCAATCTCCAAAACGAAAGCAACATAACTGACGTAGCACTGTACTGCGCGCGCCCAGGCTCAAACGGTCCTAAAGTTGTTTCGCTCTTTCATTCAGTAACGCCGGTTAATACCAGTAGCTTTACTGGCACTATTGCCGAGTCTGATCTTCTTGCCTCGGCATATGCTTGTAATCCAAACATTCACACTTCTTCGCACTTCGTACAGGCTATGCGTGAAGGCTCCATTTATATCAACATTTTGACGACTGCTTTTCCTGCCGGTGAAATTCGCGGTCAGCTCCACGACACGCCAACCTCCCATGGTCAGGGAAATGGTAATGGCAACAACGGTAACGGAGGTAATAACGGCAACGGAAATGGCAATGGTGGAAACCATAATACTCAAACACTTACTCCATCAAGCACCAACGTTCACAGCGGTCAACACATAGACTTTAATGGCCGAAACTTTCCACATGAAGCTGACATTGTGATTACTCTTGGTGGTGTTGTGGTAGGGCACGCTCATGCTGACGGTGGAGGTAACTTCACAACAGGCTCGCTCACTATGCCAACGATTCCGGGAGTGTACGTCTACACCTTCACACCAGCATTCGGGGCTGCGGTCATGACTTCGACCATTACGGTTCAAAACTTCCTGTAAATTCCTAAAAGTATTTAGAAAACGCTCCTCTAGCCGGAGCGTTTTTTCGTTTCTGCAATGGAACGCTCTTAATGTATCCATGTATCCTTAATTGTTCTTGTTTGAAATAACGTAAGGAGAAGAAAATACTAACTGAGTTTTTTATTACATGAGTGTCAGCGAGTGTGTGGTTGTAAAGTAGTGCTACCATGCGGGTATGATTACCCATACTATATCCTCATATATTCGTTTCGTGCTGCTGCTTGTGATTATTGGAGTTGTGGGAAGTGCCGCGCCCTTTGCGTACGCTCAAGTTGCCTCAACCACTCAAGCGACCACATCGCAAATTACTTTTGACCCGCTTAATCCCACTGATATTGAAGCGAAGGTTCGTTTGTACTTTGCAGACTTTCCAACCATGGTCGCCATCGCCAAGTGCGAGTCCGGATTCAGGCAGTTTGACTCGGACGGCTCGGTGCTTTTTGACCCAAGCTACTCCATGATTGGAATATTTCAGGAAAGCAGCGCACATTTGCCCAGAGCTCTTGATATGGGAATGAATATTCTAACGGTAGATGGAAATTTGGCCTATGCGCGACACCTGTATCAAACGAATGGCATAGACCCATGGATGGACTCGTACGGTTGCTGGGGAAATGTCGTTAAGTCTCAGGGCCTGGTGCTTGGCACGAGTACTGTCGCGCTAAACAGTGCAAGTGCGTCAACTCAAACAGTTCCTGTTAAGCCTGCCTCTGTTGGTTTAGCGCTTGGTATGACGGGCGCTAGTGTACTGACGCTACAGCAATCGTTAAACAAGGTCGGCTTTATAGTTTCCGCATCTGGCGCAGGCTCACCGGGACAAGAGACGACACGTTTCGGCTTGCTCACACGTGATGCCGTACGCCGCTTTCAGTGTAGTAAGGGGATAATCTGCTCGGGCGATGAATCAACGACCGGCTACGGCGAAGCTGACGCACGTACGCAAGCATCTCTTGCGGCTGCACTTGCTGAAATTGTTGCTTCTTCGAGTAACAGCTCTTCAATCGTAAGTTCTGCCTCGACACCTCCCCAAGTAATCCAAAGTGAAACTTACAGCAAGGCTGCACAAATCGCGCAAGTGGAGTCTCAAATTTCCGCACTAATTTCGCAACTTGATATGCTAAATAAAAGGCTTACGGACTTAACTCGGTAAGGTTATAGGGTAGGAACTATTGACAAAACAGCTACACTAGTATAGTATTACTACATAACACTCTCTTGGGTTTGGTGTGCCTCAACAGGTATCTCTTTTTTAAAACTCGTGGGACCCGGCTTATTACTACTCTAAACCCGGGAGTTATTTGCGAGTTATCTCGCACTATATACACATGTATCAAGGATCAAACAGTGACGCGAGCCGCCCGAAATTTTCTCGTGGCAGCTTCAAAAAAAGCCCAACCCGCAGTGGTTCAGGGTTTGCTAAAACAGAAGGAGGCGCCTCAGCCGGAGGTTTCAGGCCAAACCGTGCAAGCAGTGGGTCTTCCACTACTTCGTCATCTTTCGCGCGACCGTCTTTCGGCGGCCGCAATACCGGTCGTCCATCCTTTGGTGGCAGCCGACCAAGTTTTGGAGGAGGTTCCCGCGGAGGTCGTGGAGGTTCCAAGGCAAATATGGGTCAATATATCCATCCTTCCAAATTTGTTAACAAAGCTATAATTACCGAAGAGGTCGTCCACTTTGTGCCTGAGCACCAGTTTGCTGACTTTCAAGTTACTGACGAGGTAAAGAGCGCAGTTTCGGCCAAGGGGTATATAACCCCGACTCCTATCCAAGACCGTGCAATTCCGCACGTACTGCGTGGCCAGGACGTTGTAGGTATCGCTAATACCGGCACCGGTAAAACTGCAGCATTCCTCGTGCCCCTCATCAACAAAGTACGCCTTAATCCGCAGGAACAAGTGCTTATTATCGTTCCGACGCGCGAACTTGCTATTCAAATTGAAACCGAGCTCAAAGGGTTGACTCGCGGTATGAAGCTATTCTCAGTCGTATGTGTTGGTGGCGCCAACATTATGCCACAAATAAGTGCGCTTAAATACAAAAACAGTTTTGTCATAGGGACTCCTGGCCGTCTCAAAGACCTTATTGAGCGCGGTAAAATCCGCCTTGGCGAATATCGTACTATCGTGTTGGACGAAGCAGATCGCATGCTCGACATGGGCTTTATTAACGACATGCGCTACGTTATGAAAGGCATGGCAAAGGACCGTCAGACACTCTTCTTCTCTGCAACTCTTTCAACTGAAATTGAAGCACTCATTAACGAGTTTCTTCATGAACCGGTTCGCATCAAAGTAACGACAGGCGCAACTGCAAAAAATGTTGACCAAGACGTTGTCTCGGTTGGCGGCAAAGACAAGGTTGATGTGCTTCATGACCTCTTGACCCAAAAAGAATTCAATAAAGTTATTGTTTTCGGCAAAACTAAGCATGGTGTTGAAAAATTGGCGAAGTCACTCTCGCAACGCGGGTTTAAGGCGGAGTCTATTCACGGCAATAAGAGCCACAGTCAACGCCAGCGCTCACTCTCTAACTTTAAAGAGAACAAAGCTCAGGTCCTTGTGGCAACTGACGTAGCTGCTCGCGGCCTCGACATTGCAGACGTATCGCACGTAATTAACTTCGATATCCCTATGACGTACGACGACTACGTCCACCGCATCGGCCGAACCGGTCGTGGCAACAAAAAAGGATTTGCTCTAACTTTCATCGACTAGACAACTGCGTTACCATCTACCTATGTCGAAACTTCGCATAGGCAGGGCAAACACCGGCAACGGTGTTTTTGCGTATGAGACCATCAAAAAGGGCGTGCATATAGTGGAGATGCGCGGGCGCACTATGTCCACTGAGGCGGTCGAAGCTGCTATAGACGCCGGGAAGATCCGTGCAGACGATCCATTTCAGATAGAGGAAGATACTTTCATTAAACTCAACAAGTTGCCGTACCTCTTTAACCATTCGTGCGAGCCTAACGCAGGCTTTAAGCAGGGGACGAAGCTCCTGGCACTACGAGACATCCAAAAAGGTGAAGAGATCTGTTATGACTACTCTGCGGTCGTTTGTTTGCACTGCAAGTGGAGTATGCGGTGTTTGTGTAATTCCAAGACGTGTCGCCGCAAGGTGGGGAATGTCTTGACTATTCCGCCTTACACAAGAGAAATATATAAAAAGCTACGTCTGTTCCCACTGTTTATCGAAAAAGAGTTAGAGTAATACACTTTCGCGCGTAATGCTCAGGCACTCAGGTAAACGCGCCGGGGAGCCCCAACTCCTTGGAGCGGGACTCCCCGGCTAAACTCATTTTTATCATGTGGTTTGTTTTTTGTTGTTACTGCACTTACTACAACGCCCCAATGTAAACAGAGGTTACAACAGACATATGCAATTTCTACTTCAACACGTTTTGCTCTACTTTTAGTGTCGCTGGTAAACGCTGCTTTGACTGGGGAGTTTTGTTATAGTGAGAAGGACCATGGATGCATCACTTAGAGCACTAAGAAAGGACCCTCGACTTGCTGCGCTCATTAAAAAGCACGGGAGGCCAAACATCTTGCGTGATATGGGCTACTTCCAGTCTCTAGTGCGCTCAATAATCTACCAGCAGGTAACGGGACTGGCTGCGGCAGCTATTATGACTCGCTTTGTCGCATTATTTCCAACATCCTCATTTCCAACTCCAAAGCAAGTGCATGAGAAATCCGTCGAAGAGTTACGAAATGCAGGTCTTTCCGGAAAAAAAGCATCATACATTAAAGATCTTGCTCTCAAGTTTTCAGACGGCACTATTCGCGAACAGGAGTTGGGTACTATGTCGACGCCGGACATTTTGGAGCATCTGGTACAGGTGAAGGGGGTAGGAGTATGGACAGTACATATGTTTATGATTTTCACGCTCGGCCGTCTCGACGTACTGCCGGTGGGCGACCTCGGGGTGCGCAAAGGAATGCAGGTTGTATATAAACTTCGTGAATTGCCAACTGCTCAAAAAATGGAGCAACTAGCCAAGCCGTGGCGGCAACATGCCTCAGTCGCTGCGTGGTATATGTGGCGCGTTGCGGACGATAATAAACTAAAAAAGCCTGTTGTGGTAGAATCAAAAAATGCACGTACAAATACCACATCAAACATCTCAAAAAGCAGCAATCGAACGAGTAAAAAAAGGACTCATTGATGCTCGCCCGCACATGAAAGACCAGGTCAATATTAATAAACAAGACTGGGATGGACCTAACCTTGCTTTCGCTTTTACCGCACAAGGTAAAGAGGTGACTGGTACGTTAAAGATTACCGAAACTGAGTTTATTGTTGATGCGAAACTTCCGCTCATGTGGCGTTTGTTTGAGGGGAAAATTGAAAAGATGATAACGCAGCAAGCGAACACTATGATGAAGTAACGTTGCACGTTGTGCGCGTGAGGATTTTGTGTGTAAGCAACGTACTTGATGGTAGCTGTATAAGTGCGTCCAAGCTATTGAACCATTACGTAACATTTGACAAATAAATAAATTAGTATCTAATTTATACTAGACGTAAATCCACAAATCTAGTGAGGAAAGCAATGCATCTTCTTTCAGCGACTGCCTTCTACCGATATCCAACTGACCATACGGCGCATATAGAAGACGGACATTTTTTGAACATTTGTGCAGGGTTTTTTGGTGTTGTAGACGGTGTCTCTGCTGCCTACAGCCCGAAACATCCACCACTTCGCTACTCGAAAGGCCTTACCGGTGGGCAAGTGGCTGCATCCATAGTCTGCCGTGTAGGTTCCGAGGCGCGGGATACCGCAATAGATCTCGAGCAACTTGTGTTGCAGATGAATACGCGTATTTGGCTTGAACATAAGAACATGGGCAAGATGCCTGGATTAGACGATGTCGGTGGTACCGGCTTTGCCTTCTGTAAGGTGGCTAAGGATGGTCTGGAGTTCATTCTTGGATCCGACTGTGCAGTCTTTGTTATCGACGATACGGGTGTCCGCTTTGTAAGTGGCTTTGATACAGCCGCCCAAATAGTTGAATTTCTCGAAGAAAAGAACTTCGCGCGTCACCTCATGGAGCAAGGAGGTAATAAAGAAAATGCGTGGGATGCGCATTTCACTTTCTGTGAAAAGAAGCGTTTGAAATATATCAACAAGCAGATCGGTAGCGGTGGGTTTGCTCTACTTAATGGCGACCATGCCGTACAGAATTGTTGGACGAATTTCCGTATTGCTCATTCGAGCCATCCGCGGCTTGTGCTTCTCCTGACAGATGGCATGCTGCCCCTGTCGTGGACTGCGAGTGACCAACGCGAAAAACTTACTCAGAAGCTCCTCGAGCTTTCAACTGAAGGCACTCAAGCACTTCTTGATTGGCGGGATAGTGAAACGATGCGCGTAGGTGGCTCGCCTCATATCAACGGGTGGCCCGAAGCCACAATGGTACAACTCGTGTTTGCCGAGTAAACAAAGGACCGTTCTGTATTTTACAGAGCGGTCCTATTTCTTTTGGAATTTTAATCTATTGAAAAGAATGTGAGGCAGGGTACGTAACCGTTTTTCTTTACAGGAGCACTGGAGCGTTAAACTGATGAAGTACTGCTTTTTCACGTTGCTTACACATATACAAAAATTGTGGTACTATGTGCCTACTATCGGGTCTGTCCCGGTTTTTTTGTTCAACTATTTTACCTAAGACATGGATATCCGAAATATTGCAATTATCGCGCACGTGGACCACGGCAAGACAACCTTGACCGACGCTGTGTTGCGCCAAACAGGGGCTGCCGAAGAAGGTGTCACTATGGACTCTAACGACTTGGAGCGTGAGCGGGGAATTACCATTTACTCCAAGCCTGCGGCAATAATGTACAAAGGTACGAAAATAAATATTGTCGATACCCCTGGGCACGCCGACTTCGGGTCAGAGGTTGAACGAGTGCTACGCTCCATTGACTCCGTTCTCCTCATAGTTGACGCTCAGGAAGGTCCGATGCCGCAAACACGTTTTGTGCTCAAAAAGTCACTCGAGCTCGGTCTACGTCCTATTGTCGTAATCAACAAAATTGATAAGCCGGCCGCTGATCCTGACCGCTGCGAAGAGCAAGTATTCGAACTATTTTTAGAGCTCGGTGCCAACGATGAGCAGTCGGATTTCCCTGTTGTGTATGCTATTGGTCGCCAAGGAATTGCTAAAAAGAAATTGACAGACGAGTCAACTGACCTGACACCGCTCCTGGATACTATTCTTGAGAAGGTGAAACCTGCCTCCTCGCCGGAGTTAACTTCAATGCCTCTACGCCTTCAGCCCTTTAACCTTGGCTACGACAATTTTTTAGGCAGATTAGCCATTGCTCGTGTATACGAAGGAACAATAAAGACAGGTCAAAATGTTTTTATAAAAAAGCCCACAGGCGAGGTGCGGACAGGTAAGGTGATAAAGATGTTCACCTTTAAAGGTCTTCAAAAAATAGAGACAGAAGAGGTGGTGGCAGGTGACATTGCTATGATAGCGGGACTAACTGATATTTTTATTGGTGAAACAGTATCTGACAGTGCAGACGCAGTACCACTTCCAGCAATTGCCATAGACGAACCAACTATTACGCTTAACTTTCTCGTTAACAATTCGCCATTTGCCGGGCGCGAAGGAAAGTTTGTTACCGGGCGACAAATTCGCGAGCGACTAGAACGCGAGCTCGAAGTCAACGTGGGACTCAAAGTCGACTTTTCCGATGATACTGCCTACAAAGTGTCCGGTCGCGGCGAGCTCCATGTTGCTATTCTCCTTGAGAATATGCGTCGCGAAGGGTACGAAATGCAGGTCTCTCAACCGCAAGTTATTTTCCATGAAGTAGACGGTAAAAGGCATGAGCCATTTGAAGAGGTGATCGTTGACACGCCTAGTGAGTTTCAAGGTCCCGTTATCGAGCGACTAGGTTTGCGCAAGTTCATTATTAAAGACATAAAGATGCATGGTGATTCTGTTCGTCTTGTTTTTGAAGGGCCAACTCGCGGCCTACTCGGATTCCGTAACCAATTTGTGCTCGACACCAAGGGTGAGGGTATTCTCTCGTCTCGTTTTATGGAGTTTCGTCCCTATGCAGGTGAAATTGTGAAGCGTGCTGTTGGCTCGATGATCTCGATGGCTCCCGGTAAAGCTCTCGGCTTCTCTCTATATAACCTCCAAGGCCGAGGCACGCTCTATATTAGCGCTGCTACTGAGGTATACGAGGGTATGGTTATAGGCAACACCAGTAAAGGGGAAGAGATGTCAGTGAACCCAACCAAAGGAAAGCAACTGACAAACATGCGCTCTTCCGGCACCGACGAAGCTATTTCGCTCGTACCTCCATTTGAAATTACAATCGAGCGTGGTCTTGAGGTCATGACCGAAGACGAATATCTTGAGATAACTCCTATTTCCGTTCGACTACGAAAGCAAAACTTGTCTGAACAAGCGCGCAATAAAGCCAAGCGATAATACGCACTAAATATATAAAAAGCGCTGCACCATAGTACGCAGCGCTTTTTGTTGAGACTATTCCTATTGTCTAATTGTTTGGCTACAGCAACGGTAAGTTCCGTGAGTACAAAACGTCATCTAACGGTACGGTATGTCGCGTACAGGCATGGAGTGCTGCGTCACTCCTGTCGACGCTTCAAAGGTTTGCTATATCAGTGTAAACTTAATAACTACATGAAAAGACCAATAGTGTATTCACTAACCATTGCAATAGTTATTATTTCTATGTCCGGCCTTAGTGCGCTTGCTGCTACTACAACTTCTAAAACCTCAAAGGCGCCTGTCAAAGCAATAGCCGCTAAAACTACACCTAAAACTTCTCTAAAGACTCCATCTAAAACGACGAAGACTCCACTAAAACCCGTGCGACCAGCCGTTACTAAAAAGCCTGTGTTTGAGGTGGGTGGGTGGATTCCATACTGGCGAACTGCAACAGGAACAAAAGATGTACTTCCTCATTTGCCAAACATGACCACGGTGAGTCCATTTGGCTATACAATGAAAAATAACGGGACCCTATTTGATGCGGCAAAACTTACTCAAGAGCCGTGGACTAGTTTTATAGCAGAAGCAAGGCGAAATAAGGTGCGGGTTATACCGACTGTTATGTGGGGTTCGGGCGAAACAATCCATGCGATACTCAGCAACGACACTTCACGTGTTGCTCTTGAAGACGAAATAGCCCAGGTAGTTAAAACAAATAATTTTGATGGTATTGATATTGACTTCGAGGGAAAACTTGCCGAAACACGCCCCTTCTTTGCACTCTTCTTAAAAGGATTGTATCAACGTATGGGTCCAAAGTTCGTGTATTGCACTATTGAAGCTCGTACACCTCTGGATAGTCGCTATGACTCGACGCCGCCTGAGGATGCGACTAACTATGCAAACGACTACGCTGCTATTAACAAATATTGTGATCGAGTTGTGATTATGGCCTATGACCAGGGAGCTATAGATGTCAAACTCAATCGTTCGCGCGCAGCACCATATATTCCAGTTTCGGATCCTGCGTGGGTAGAAAAAGTGATTCAAATTGCCTCAGACAGTATTCTTAAAAAGAAAATTATTTTGGGTATAGCAACGTATGGGTACGAATATTCAGTAAAGCCGCTTTCGGAATATGGGTATCGCTATGACCGGCAGTGGGCATTTAACCCACGTTATGCTATCGAATTAGCGGCTGTACAGGGTATTTCTCCCATTCGCAGTAGTGCGGGGGAACTCAGCTTTATCTATAAGCCCACTGAAGCTACGAAGGCTATAGCAGCAACATCATCCGTATCAACAACTCCTAATGCCGCACTCACCAACACTCCTGCCATACCGTCTACCATTTACTCTCAAGCTACTATAGCTGCCCAATTTGCTCCCCCATTTAACATAGTAGTGTGGAGCGATTCGGAAGCGATTAAAGACAAGGTAGAACTGGCAAAAAGATTAGGTATCCGTGGTGTTTCTCTCTTTAAGCTCGATGGCGGAGAAGATCAAAATATGTGGAATGTACTTCCGACGAGGGGTCAATAACTCCTCTTAAGCTAAATTTCATGCATAGTGTTGTGATATGTATGAGTCGCTCATGCGCCCATGCAAGGGTTGGCACATTACTATTTTCTAAATAAAACTATATGTTGTGGACTATTGCAGTCATCCTTGTGGTTTTATGGCTCTTAGGGCTTGTCACGTCATTCACTCTAGGTGGATTTATCCATATCTTACTGGTGGTCGCTATAATAGTTGTGCTTATACGACTCATTAACGGTGAACGTGTCCTCTAGTGTAGTAGTGTGAATGTACGGTTTGTCTAACGTAAAAGACATTGAAAATGCCATAGTTGTATATGAACTGTGGTATTTTCAATGTTTTATGTTACGTAAGGTTTTTCGTCGCTGTTTTATTTTAAATGGTATAGTACGTACATGCAAAAACGAACACTACCGGGAACAGATATTACGGTAACGTCATTATGTCTGGGTACTATGAATTGGGGACAACAAAATACAGAATCTCAGGCGCACGAGCAGCTTGAGTATGCAATTGAGCAGGGGATAAACTTTATAGATACCGCAGAAGTGTATCCGATACCGCCAGATAAAGAGAAACAAGGCACAACGGAGCGATATCTGGGATCCTGGCTTGCAAAAAGTGGTAAACGAAAAGACTTAGTTATTGCCAGTAAGGTAGCGAGCGGTCATCAGAAAAATTCCATAGGTACTCGAATAGCGTCAGGACTCTCTCGACAAAATATACGCGACGCTGTGGAAGGTTCACTTTCGCGCCTAGGTACTGACTATCTCGATGTATACCAAGTGCATTCCCCTGATCGCCAAGGTAATTTTTGGGGTCCGCGCGGCGTTATGTCTGTCGATACTCAGACCGATGGCGCGTCAATAGAAGAAACTCTCAGTGCTCTGACTGAACTCGTTACAGAAGGTAAAGTTCGCGCTATAGGAGTATCAAATGAAACACCGTGGGGTATATCCGAATATCTGCGTCTGTCGCGAGAGAAAGGATATACGAAAATTTCAACAATACAAAACCAATACTCGCTTATCAATCGTACGTTTGAAATAGGTTTATCAGAAATGTGTTTGCGAGAAAATATCGGGTTACTGGCATATTCATCGCTCTCGATGGGTGTGTTGACCGGAAAGTATCTGGGTGGGCAAAAACCTCTCAACGCACGTTTCACTATATTTGAAAGAAACATTGACCGCTACAACCCACCTCATACGCAAGAGGCAGTCGAAAAATACGTAGCAATAGCAAAAAAATATAATGTATCGCCTGCTGCAATGGCTTTAGCGTACGTTTCTATGCGCGACTTCACAACGAGCGTTATCTTAGGCGCAACAACTGTTGACCAACTTACGGAGGATATGCAGGCGCGAGACCTTGAACTCACATCGGAATTGCTTGCGGAAATAGAAAATGTCTACAAGCTGCATCCTGACCCAACTGCCTAAAAAATAAACTGCATACTGAGTGGTCAGTGTAGTGTTTTTTAAAACATGTTACGTTAATAGTAAATAAATCGTGCTAGTATTTTAGTAATGACTTTAGGACAAGAAATACAAAAAATTATAAAGGGCAAGGTGGATGAATCTTCTGCGACACTTGAAAAGTTTTCGCGCGATGCAAGTCTTTTTGTTGTAAAACCAAAGGTCGTTGTATCGCCCGTAGACACCGAAGATGTTGCTTCGGTAGTACAGTTTGTTAATTTAAAAAAAGAAAAGCCCGACACACATATCTCTATTACGGCACGCTCAGCGGGTACGGACATGTCTGGCGGTCCGCTGAATGATTCTATTATTTTAGACATGACTGCACACTTTGATAAGCTTATTGAGCTTACTTCCGACAGTGCGGTCGTGCAACCGGGTATGTATTTTCGGGATTTTGATCGAGAAACTAAAAAGAAAAATTTAGAATTACCGAGTTACACTGCATCGAGAGAGCTAAATACTATTGGCGGCATGGTCGCTAATAACTCGGGAGGTGAGAAAAATTTAAAATACGGTAAGACTGCGCGGTACGTCGAAGAGCTTGGTGTTGTGTTGTCCGATGGTCAACCGCATCTTTTGAAAAACCTTAAAGGTCACGAGCTTCAGCTTAAACTTTCAGAAGAAGGATTTGAAGGTGATATATATCGCAGTATGTCAAAGTTAGTAAAAACTCATAAGAAGGTGATAGAAAAGGCAAAGCCGCATGTTGAAAAAAACTCTTCAGGATACGCTCTTTGGGATATCGGCGATGGTGAAAAGTCGCTTAACCTAGCCCGCCTTATGGTCGGGGCACAAGGGACGCTGGGTATAATTACAGAAGTAAAAATTGGTCTGGTACAACCAAAGCCGTATGCCGCTATGACCGTATTGTTTTTAGATAATTTAGCTGAGTTAGGGCCGATAGTTCCTCAAGTACTATTGAGTAAACCGGATAGTTTTGAATCCTATGACGACAATACTTTTAAGCTTGGGGTCAAATATTTCCCTGAGTTTGCAACTAAAATGAAAGCAGGTATTTTTTCTCTTGCTTTTTCTTTTATGCCTGAGATGTGGATGATGCTTACTGGCGGCGTACCAAAACTGGTACTTTTGGCCGAGTTCCGTGCCGGTACGCAAAAGGAAGCGCTCGATAAGGCTGAAGCGTTAGCCCTTGAAATTAAAGAGACGCAGCCTCATGTCGGGGTGCGGGTAGCTAAAAGCGAAGCAGCCGCAAAAAAGTATTGGGTCATACGACGTGAAAGCTTTAACCTTTTGCGTCAAAAAGTACGCGGTAAACGTACGGCCCCTTTTATTGATGACTTTGTTGTGCCTCCAGTGACCTTGCCAGAATTTTTGCCTAAACTGCAGGGTATTTTGTCTCACTACAATTTGCAATACACCATAGCGGGTCATGTTGGTGATGGGAATTTTCACATTATTCCTCTCATTGACCCTAAAGACCCAAAAATAGTGAAGCTAATTGATGAACTTTCGCACAAAGTATACGACCTGGTCATTTCCTATCAAGGGTCAATTACCGGCGAGCACAATGATGGATTGGTCCGTACTCCCTACGTTGAAAAAATGTTTGGGCGTGATATGTATGCACTCTTTTTGGAAGTAAAAAAGATATTTGACCCGCATAATATTTTTAATCCCGGCAAAAAAGTTGGCTTGACCTATAGTGCCGCCTTACTGCACCTCGACTTACCTTCGGTAAAAAAACAAAACAAAATTTTAAAATAGGAAAATAACTGTCCGGCAATTAGGTACCTCTATTCGGTTAACATCTACCCGAGAGTATATCTGGCCGTAATGCTATTTTAGAAGGAGTATAAAATATTATCGACCCGGAATAGTAGCTGCACTTGATACTACTCGAATGAATAGTGCGTTTATTTGGTCCGAATTTTGGTTGGGATTGCCAACGATAGTGACGGTGTCGCCAACCATAAGCCCCGTTCGTACCATAGTACCTGACGGACCTCTAACTGCAGTATGTTCATCGGTATGTACTGTTTGTGTGCCTCCTTCACGAGTTTTTAAAAGCAGTGTTGAACTAGAAATACTCATGATAGTGCCCACTGCTCCATGTTCGCCAGGCATAAAACTATGGGACAGTATACCAAAAGGAGATGTTAAAAATGTATGTTCTTTCGCATGCATTCGACCAGACGCATGCCGCACGCCATATGCGGTGCCTGCGTGGAAAATGAGCAGCCCCACAAAAATTTCGCATACAATTATGCTAAAAATAGCTGCTCTTTTAGTTGAAAAAATTTTTCTAAATTGAGTACGCAGGTCAGTCATTTTAATGCGGTGACAACGTCATGAATGCAATACGACTATTGCGTACCACAAGACGTAGTGACCAAACGAGAGATGCGCAACACAGGATAATAAGAAGCAGGGGGATAGAGGGAAGTGACTCTATAAGCGCGTACGCCACGACACGCCAAGAGCTTAAAATCAAATTACTGTCAGAGAAAAAAAGTAATGCGTATTCATAGAAGCCTGAGTTAAAAAACTCGTGCCCTGCATATTGTATTAGTGGGACAAGTGCGAGGCCGATGGTAAAGCAAAATATGCTCTGGAGTACCATGCGCTGTCGGGCAGCATGGCGTCTTTCACTTAAAATGCATGAAAACACTTGTTGACACAATGGTTGTGGAGGGTTCATTTCTCGAAGTGCCACTTGTAGACTATCTCTGTCCATAGCTGATATATACGTGAGTGTACTACCCTTTGGTGCCTTACTGAGGTAGTTTTTCTAGAGTCAGACGTAGGGTTAGAATGGCTCTGTGGTGTCGACTCTTGACTGTATTTTGTGGTTCCCCAAGAATTTCTCCAATTTCTAAAAATGTTAGTCCATTCGTGTAGTGCAAAATTAGTATTTCGCGTGCACTATGCGACAGCACTTTTAGTGCTTGAGTAAGTACTTCTGAATCCTCTGCACGCGCAAAAAGCTCGTCAGCTAACTCTGTAGTGTCCTCAATCGTTTCTAAAAGCACATTTTGACCAGTGTCAGTGTCAAATTCCGAAAAGGGAATATGTTTACGTTTACGTAAGAAATCAATAGCTGTGTTGCGTGCTATGCGCAAAACCCATGTCTTAAATTTACTTGCCTCGACTCGGTACTGCGCTGCACTTTTCCATGCTTTAAGAAATGTATCCTGAACAATATCTTCTGCGTCGTGTGAGTCGCCGACAAAACGCATAACAAATGAATAGACAGTCCTGAGATGCCTCTCGACAAGAATCGAAAAGGCCTCTTCGTCGCCACGTATAAATGCGGCGAGCAAATCTTCGTCAGTCCTATCCATTGAATGTATTGTAACAAGTAACTAAAAAATAACTGCACAGTACAGTCTTGCGCTAGGTTGTGCACTTACAACTGCTGTATTTTAATCGAAAAAATCCTAATTAACAATTTTTTAATATATTGTCAATATTTTCCAGTGGTACACTGTATGTATGGAACCACTTGCCAGTAAAATTCGGCCGAAGTCTCTGGATGAGTTTGTCGGACAAGAACATCTGGTTGGGAAGAAAAAACCTCTGCGCGAGGCCACAGAAGGCAAACATCTTTTTTCCTTTTTGTTATGGGGGCCGCCTGGGAGCGGAAAAACGACCCTTGCGCGGATTTACGCTAACGCTTTAGAAGCCGATTTTTATGAACTTTCAGCCGTAGACTCAGGCAAAGACGACATAAAACGCATTTTGGGCATGAACGCAAAGGACAGTTCTCGGCAGTACAAAGGACAGTCCTTTGTATTTCCCGGGCAGCCTAAAGTGCTATTTATAGATGAGATACATCGCTTTAATAAAGCCCAGCAGGATTTCTTGCTACCTTTTGTAGAACGGGGAGAGTTAACACTTATAGGCGCTACGACCGAGAACCCTTCGTTTGAGGTAATTCCTGCACTTTTGTCGCGTTGTCGGGTATTTGTCCTTAATGAACTAACGCCTCCTGATATGGAGAATATACTGGCGCGAGCGACTCGACAGCTGCTCGGTGAAAAGGTAAGTAAAAAAATCCCCAAAGATGCTCGTGACTGGCTCATTGAAATGGCGCAAGGGGATGCTCGACAAGCAATTACAGTGGTAGAAAATACGCAAAAGCTGTACGGGAAAATATCGCTTGAGACGCTTAAGGAAACGGTGCAGAGCAAACACCTTCGGTACGATAAAAAAGGGGAAGAGCACTACAACACCATATCGGCCTTTATAAAATCAATGCGTGCAAGCCAAGGTGATGCGGCGCTCTACTACCTAGCTCGCATGGTAGACGCAGGCGAAGACCCGTTGTTTATAGCTAGGCGTATGGTAATTTTCGCCAGTGAAGACATTGGTCTTGCGGTCCCGACAGCGCTTGTTGTGGCGAACGAAGTATTTCGAGCGTGTGAAATTATAGGATACCCCGAGTGTCAAATAAATTTGGCCCACGGCGTCGCGTATTTGGCAGAATGCAAGAAAAGCAGAAACTCACACGATGCGTATTTCGAGGCGCTTAAGGATGTGAAGCAGATGGGAAACTTACCTATCCCTATGAGTATCCGGAATGCTCCGACCAAACTTATGAAAAATCTCGGCTATGGAAAAAATTATACAAAATATGACACCGAATCTTATTTACCGGATAGAATAAAAGGAAAAAAGTATTTGCAGTAATAATGTGAATATAGTAATGCCCCGGAACACAACATGTGTCCGGGGCATTTTTAATTCTTGATCAAGCGCAACTTAAACCTGTAGCTTACTTTTGCCGTGGCATGCCAGGCGACGGCAAAAGTGGCTAGAAGGATCCATACCCAGCCAGCTAAAAGGGCTAGTACTAGCCCAATTGCAAGCATGGCTAGGCATGCCCACTCTACCCATTCCCTAATCCAGATCCTAATGATCTGGATTAGGGAAACTCGGTATTCTTTTCCCAGTCGAAATAATAATTCGGCCCCCCACCATAAAAATGCAAAAATGAGCAGTACCACAATAATACTTGAAACTCTATCCTGCAACAGGAACTCATTTATTGCTTCTACCATGTTTAGTACTCCCTTTGCGCGAACGGCGCGTTAGCACCTCACTGGGTGCACCTAATAATATTATATCAGGTTATGAAAACTTGTCAAGCAGAGCGGTATTACTCGCTTAGGGTAGCTCGAAAGCTACTTGTTAAAGAAGAATACGAATTGTGTCCCATCCTCTATGTGGAGAGTGCCCGACGCGGGCAAGGAAGACTTAAGAAAGTATATTAGAAAACATAAAAAGTATATATAGGAATTATCTCCATTTTCCTCAGTAATTTTTATCGGGTGTGGTCCACTATGCCGAAAGAAATAGTCCCAACTGCATGGTAGTGCTCTCGGTACTCACGGTTCACCGTGTGTAACTGTTCTTGTGTAATATTCGTCTCGACTTGCAGCTTTTGAATCTGAGAAAATATTGCTAAAAGGAATTGCTTCGCCGCTTCTCTTTCGGAGCTTTGTAAAGCTTCATCCAGCGTCTTAATTGTGTGTAAATGTTTGAGGTCAAAGTATGAAGCAAATGAAGCGAATGCAGATTCAATATCTGTCAGTCTTGGACCGCAATCTATTTTGTTTGGTCTCTGTGCCTCTTGTAACTTTTTTTCCTCTTCTGTAAATAAAGTAAAGATTTTTTTGAGGTTCTTGTTGCATTCCTCTTGCGTCTCAGGGCTTTGTTCGTTTACAAGCCTGTACATGTCTATATCGTCAAAGGAGAGTACAGGTACTTGCTGACCATCAACCGTTTGTATTTCCCAAGCTATGGTGTCGGGGTCCAGGAACACATAAGAATCCCCCAAAAGTTTTGCTACTATCTTCAGGCACTCGGTTGCTTCGCGTAATCGCTCTGAAATATCTTCTTTTTCTTCCACTCCTTTTATCGCTACTTCGGGAGCAACCTCTGCCGCCACTTCAGGCGCGCCAACTGTTTTTTCTCCTTCAATTTTATTAGGCGGACTCTTGCCGCTCGGTTCCATATTTTCTTGTACCATATGCTTTCAGTATACAATACTCGATTTTTCGCGAAAGGAGTGGGATTCGATTCGACAGAAGCAATGTTTATTTGCAAAGAGAGGCTCCTAGAGAAACAGAGAAACGTGGAGAGTATAAATAACCGACTTATTTCCATTTCTATAGAAGAGACTACCGCACCTAAAAAACCTATTGAAGTAAAAAATAGCCGCTTCCTTTTGAGGGAAGCGGGGGATTTTAGCTATTGTATTGGCTTGGCGCGCGCCCGTAAGTTGCGAGCCAAGCCGAGACCTACAAAACCGAGACCTAACAGGGCCAAGTTTGAGTGGGGCTCTGTGATTGGAGTTGGCGGAGCAATATGGAATGACTGGTCGATAAAGCTGGTAGTTATTCCGCCAGTAGGACCCGTCAGGAGCAGAACATCCTTCTCTATATGCAGAAAAGTGAATATGCCTCTGAGTGGAATATCGCTCGATTCCAAAAAGGGATCCGCATGATCACACTTCCCGCTGAGATCACAGCTCACCACTAATTGGCCGACGAGCAAACCTCCCAGATCTGTGTAGACACTTTCCGTTACGGACCCGATAGCCATCCCAAAGAGGACTGCCCCGTCCCAACTCAGATCGATCTCCCCTATAGGAGACGTCGAGCTGACGTCGTAAGTGATTGTAACATCCTGGTCGCGACCGGCGGCAGCCGCAAATCCCGCATTGAAGCGAAGCCTGTTTGAGTCCGGAGTACTGACGTCGATAGCTCCGGCATTACAGGAAGCGGGGCCTCCAAGACCGCCACCAGAGGTGGTGACATTACAGGTGAAGTTTCCGAAAGTCAGGGCACTCCCTGCAAGGTGGAGAGTTGGCGAAGGTAAAATAGGTACCGCTTGCGCCCCCGCCATAGGTGCAGCAGTGGCCAATGTAAAGGCGCCTAGGGCGAGAAGTGTGTTCTTTCTCATAGAGAAATTCCTTAGAAAGAGTGTTGAAGAACGGAGGTCAGAAGACCATCCAGCGCCATGTTAACACTACATTTATGAAAAAAGCAAGTGTTTGTACAAGTCCACCACATTTGGCGCTCAGATGCTCATACTATTCTCACAATGTATTGCAAAGGAGAGAGTATACTAAGCGACTCAAGTAGCCTCTCTATGTTGTCCAGAGTAACCATTCAACCAGCAGGCCATTGAAGGCAGTTACATCATCCCGTAGAAGGGATCGGTTCTATATAATGAAGTCTTCCCATATTGTCCGATTGAACCGCTCCAACAGAATACGGGCACACCTATAGGAGTTTGTTCAGAAAATCAGTTGAATCTGTTGAATTGCCGCATAGCTCAAACGCTAGTTTGAGGGCCAAATGTTTTTGAATTTGTGCACTCCCTTAGGGTAGCACTAAAGCTCCTTGCTAAAGTTTTGGTCATGAAGTGCATGTAGTAGCTATTACTTTAATGACTTATGTACAAAATATAACGCCTGAATAGCAAGGTAAAAGCTAAAAATGGTAGGATAGGTTGTATGGAAAACGAAAGTATTGTACTTGGGGGCGGATGCTTTTGGTGTACAGAAGCAGTCTTTATGATGCTTAAGGGAATTATGTCAGTGGAGCCCGGATATGCCGGCGGCCATACGACACACCCAACATATGAAGAGGTGACGGGCGGAAATACCGGGCATATTGAAGTAATTAAGATAGAGTATCACCCGGACTTGCTTTCGTTTGAAGAAATTTTGCATGTCTTTTTTGAAACGCATGACCCAACAACACCAAACCAACAAGGTAATGACATGGGTCCGCAGTACCAGTCGGCTATTTTCTACACCAACGAACGGCAGAAGGAAAAGTCCGAACACTACATTAGTATTCTTTCAAAAGGAGCGTATAATAAGCCTATTGTTACGAAAATTCTGCCGCTTAAAACTTTTTATATTGCAGAGAATTATCATAAAAATTATTATGCTAAAAATAGTTCTGCCGGGTACTGCCAGCTTGTTATTGCGCCAAAAGTAGATACAGTAGAAAAGAAGTTTCGTCATCTCTTAAAATAAATGCAAGAAGAATTGCCATCAAAAATATATTTAGCGCCGTATTACTTAGTAGCCGCTACGTTTATTGGGCTGGGTGACGTTTTTTACCTCGCCTATTACCAATACCTCAATATTATTCCGTCCTGTGCAATTAGTGGCTGCGAGATAGTTTTGTCTAGTATATATTCAAAATTTATGGGAGTGCCTCTGTCCTACTTGGGGCTTGTGTATTACGGGTACATGCTGTGCCTTTCCGTGTTATTGGCATATGAACCTGAATCGCGCGCTCTGCGACTAGGCGCGCTCATCTATACAGGTATTGGATTCCTGTTGTCGTTATATTTTATTTTTTATATTCAGTTGTCTGTTATACACGCCTTGTGTTTGTATTGCGCAATATCAGCTCTCACCACTTTGGCACTGTTTGGCTTGTCTCTTTGGCACTTTCGAAAAACTAAAAGTAGATAAGTAATAGCGAGATCCTTAAATAATTTTAAAATATTCGGTAGGGCAGATATGCTATATGTCTAGTTGCGTATCCAGCTGAGTGTCTTCCAGAGCAATAAGAGAATAATAATTGTAATTGCCGGATAAAAAATACTGATGCTTCCAAGTGAATATATGAGTGAAGCGCAAATATAAAGCACAAAGGTGGAAAGTATCATCCAAAGAGTATTGGAAGTGCCGCTTGGTGCTGTTGCAGCTTTAGAAATTTCTTTTTTAGACCATAGGGTACCTTGGTCTAGATTTTTAACCGAATTTTTTCGAAATGTATCAACTGAAAAAAACATAGGTGCAACTGACTGTGCGATGGAGGGAAAAAATCGATCAATACTATTGAGTATCGGTGTAGAAGTATCTACGGTGCTTGGGAGCGGGCCTTGGACCTTTGGTTTTGTAACGAGTGGATCTATTGCGGATGTTTGAGGTGGGGAAGGAACTTTACTAACATAAAAAGTTGCTTTTTGATTTTCCGTTTGCGTATCGTCACCGGTTACAAGCTTGGCGGTTATTGTATGTTCTCCGGCTTTAGGTGTCCAAGGGACTGACACCGTGGCTGCATGCCCTGGTTTAAGTGAGACCGGTACCGTGCCTATGAGTTCGGTTGCATCGCTAAAACGTAATTCACCCTGAAAATACGTTGGAGTATCATCTGTCACTACTGCGTAAATAAAAACAGTCTGACCTTCATAGACTGTTGACTGAGAAAGGAAAAGAGCTTGCTTGGCGAAACCAGCGGCGAATATAAAGGAAGGTATTAAAAATAGTAAACTAATACTAAAATATTTCCGCATAACTCTATTGTAACCGCCTTTAATGCTATACGTCGAATCGCTTGTTTTAAACACAGTTAATGTCTACCAAGAGAATGTCCCGTGTTACTATATTCAGTATGCAACTGTGGAAGAAAGTGAGGTATCATTTTACTCCTATGCATGAAAATGCGTATCGCCCTAAAATGCTTGGGCGCACTTCACTTATTATTTTTTTGGGTTTAAGTCTGGCGGTTGAGGGTTTTTTGGCGGCAGGTTTAGTTGCGCGTGAATCGGATGGAACTTTCCTTGCTGCTGTTATATCAAGTGACATTGTCACCCTAACTAATGGTGAGAGAGTTCGTTTGCAACTTGGCCCGCTCCATGAAAACGCACTGCTCAATGCTGCTGCACAGGCAAAGGCATCTGATATGGCTTTGAAAGGATATTTTGCTCATGTGAGCCCCGATGGCTCAGTTCCGTGGATGTGGATAACTACTTCCGGATACAACTATCTATACGCCGGTGAAAATCTTGCAGTACGCTTCAATGAGTCAAAAGACGTGGTACATGCATGGATGGATTCGCCGTCTCATCGAGCAAATATTTTAAAACCTGTATATTCAGATATTGGTGTTGGGACAGCTACTGGTGTATACAAAGGGAATTCTGCAACTTTTGTTGTACAATATTTTGCATCTTCAAAAACTCCGATTGTGGAGGTTCAAAACTCTGCAGCGCTTCCCTATACGCATTTTGCAAGTTCGTTTGCTCAGTTGGTCTCAGCAGAAACTTTTAAATTTATCAGTAATCCTGTGAAAATGAACTGGATTTTAGGAGGCATAGCTACTATATTAGTGCTTACCATTGGACTTGCCCTTGTGTTACATATGGACATTGTCGCGCGTGATATGTTATTGGGGGGTGCGGTTGTTGCCGCAATTGCGCTTCTATGTCTGGGAGCAAATAGGCATTTTCTTCCTTCGCCGGCACAGCAAGTGGCTACGGTAATTGAATCCAGTGACGCCTTTGACAGTCAGTTCATCACAAATATTTTGCACTAATTTTCTTGTATCCCTTGCTGAGATTTGAATAACTCGTTACTATATTTAGTATGTCTAAAACTCAAAGTACTACCGGTATAGTTATCGTCGCGGCTCTGGTCGTTGTTGCAATATTCTTTATAGTTAAAAACCCATTTACAATGCCTTCTACACCACCACAAGCAGCCGAGGCACCCGTCAACCCTTCCGGGTTAGTAGTTCAAGATGAAGTGGTTGGGCAAGGTGCAGCTGCGCAAACAGGGGATCTTGTGTCAGTTGATTACACAGGAAAACTCCAAGATGGTACGGTATTTGATTCGTCAGTTGGTAAAACTCCAATACAGTTTGTACTGGGCGCAGGTAGAGTTATACCCGGTTGGGAGCAAGGTCTGCAGGGCATGAAGGCCGGCGGTAAACGGCTTTTGATAATTCCTCCTGGGCTTGCGTACGGTGCACAAGCAAAAGGGCCAATACCAGCAAACTCCACACTCGTTTTTGAAGTGCGTTTAGTTAAAGTAGAAAAGCCGGGTACACCTGCTTCAGCATCCACGCCTACACGGTAAAGCTACAAAGAGCTTCTACTGTCAGATTTTCCTTTGCATGCGTCCTATTTCGTTTAGTATTGAAAAAGAAATTCCTAATTCCCTCGGACGAGCGGGTGTTTTAAAGACACGACACGGTAGTGTAAACACTCCCGCGTTTGTATCTGTTGCAACAAAAGCTACAGTAAAAGGAATTCAACCTGACATTTTGGCTGCTCTGGGTGTGCAGTGCATTATTGCAAACACATACCATCTGTACTTATCTCCTGGTGAAGACCTTGTAGAGAAAGCTGGAGGAGTGAACAAATTTATGAACTGGAATCGGCCGTCAATGACCGATTCGGGCGGCTTTCAGGTTTTTTCGCTAGGGGAAGGCTATGGCAAGAAGGTTTCCAAGTTCGCACCAAGGTCAGGGGAAGTATCAGCTTTTGCAGCGTCTGTGTTGCGTCCTGTAGTGGAGAAAGATGATCCTGTACCTGCCCCTATTCTGTACGACGAAGATTTGGCTACGAGTCATGGAAAGTTAGCTATCGTGGACGAGGATGGGGTCACTTTCACATCGCACAATGACGGCACAATGCATCGCTTTACGCCTGAACGTTCAATTGAAATTCAACACAAGCTGGGTGCGGATATTATCTACGCTTTCGACGAATGTACCTCACCGGCATCCGACTATGATTACCAAAAAGAAGCAATGGACCGGACCCATAGGTGGGCAGAGCGCAGTTTGCAAACGCATAGACATAATCGCGTTAAAAATAACGAACAGGGGCTGTATGGCATAGTGCAAGGCGGCAGATTCGAAGATTTGCGCTTACAGAGTGCTAAGACTATAGCCGGTATGGATTTCGATGGTTTCGGTATTGGCGGGTCATTTAGTAAGGATGATATTTTGGGAATACTCGACAAGGTCAACGGCGAATTACCTAAAGAAAAACCTCGTCATTTGCTGGGTATCGCAGAACCGGAGGATCTTTTTATCGGTGTAGCAGCTGGAGCGGATACGTTTGACTGTGTACTCCCGACCCGAAATGGGCGCACAGGTGGCATATATACGCATGAAGGAAAAATTTTGATTACAAACGCCCAGTACAAGGATGATTTTTCACCACTGGACCCCGTATGTACGTGTTCGGTGTGCCTACCCGCAAACGGTGCACAGGGGTATACAAAGGCATATGTTCACCATCTTTTTCGGACGAAAGAAATGTTGGGAATGATTCTAGCTTCGCAACATAATATTTTTTTCCTAGCGAATCTTACGGAGAAAATCAGGCTTTCAATTTTGGACAATAACTTTGAGAATTTTCGAGATTTGTTCTTGGGGACATATAAAATCAAATAAAAAATATTAAAATGTGCTTTGTTTAAGATTCTAAATTTTTATACGTTACTAAGTTAAAGTTAGTCAAAAATGATATAATCATCTTTCTATGGCAAAACTTACCTTACAATCCGAACACTCTCCCGCTGGAGACCAACCTAAAGCTATTGAGCTGCTTATACAAGGCATAGAGCGAAGGGAGCGGCATCAAACACTACTTGGTGTCACCGGTTCAGGTAAGACTTTTACCGGTGCGAACGTCATAGCCCATGTAGGAAAACCTACGTTAGTTATTGCGCACAATAAGACATTGGCGGCGCAATTGGCCCAGGAGTATCGCGAATTTTTTCCGAATAATGCGGTCCACTATTTTGTTTCGTATTACGACTACTATCAACCGGAGGCGTATATCCCGCACAGCGACACGTATATTGAAAAAGAGGCACAAATAAACGTTGAAATTGACCGGCTTCGTCACGCTTCAACGCAAGCACTTTTAACGCGTGAGGATGTGATAATTGTTGCGTCTGTGTCATGCATATATGCGCTTGGAAGCCCCGAAGAGTATCGTAAGGTACATATTGAATTAAAAGTAGGTGCAAAAAAATTACGTGGAGATTTGATACGTGATCTTATCGCTGTTTACTTTGAACGTACGCCTGCCGACTTAGAACCGGGAAAGTTTCGCGCTCTGGGCAACGCAATAGAGATAATGCCAACAGGTGAGCGGTTGTTGTACCGAGTCGAGTTTGAAGGCGACATTGTGGCGCGCGTGCGCGTTATAGATGCGATAACACGGGCCGAAACTGACCGTTTGGAGTCTCTATTTTTATTCCCTGCAAAGCATTACGTTACTCCTGAGTCTCAAAGACTGGAAGCTATTGAAGAAATTAAAGTTGAACTTAAGAACCAACTTGCACGGTTTGAGCGTGCGGGGAAGTTACTTGAAGCGGAGCGGCTTAAACGACGCACTAACCATGACTTAGCTCTTATACGAGAGGTCGGCTACTGCAACGGAATTGAAAATTATTCTCGCCACTTCGACGGACGTAAACCGGGCCAGCCACCCTTTTCTCTGCTTGAATATTTTCCGCATACGAAAGAGGGTACGCCCGACTTCTTAACTATTATCGACGAATCGCACGTTACTATTCCGCAAATTGGCGGTATGTACTCTGGTGATCGGGCGCGCAAAGAAAATTTAATAGACTACGGATTCCGCTTGCCGTCCGCAATTGATAATCGTCCGCTGCAATTTCATGAGTTCGAAGACAGAGTTGGACAAGTCATATACACCTCGGCCACACCAGGGCCGTATGAACGCGAGAAAAGTGGAAAGAATGTAGTCGAACAAATTATTCGTCCGACCGGTCTTGTCGACCCGGAAATTATTGTGAGACCGGTGACGGGAGGGAGCGTGAAAAAGCAGACACTAGAAGAAACGCTTTCTTCCGCTGCAGATCAGCCAGGGGACGCTGCAGAAAGTGTTTCTTCTGGTGCCACGACTCGTGGTCAGGTGCAAGATTTTTTAGAAGAAGCGGACAAAGTTATTGCCGACGGCGGTCGAATTTTGGTTACGACTCTCACTAAAAAAATGGCAGAAGATTTAGCTGAATACCTTAAAGACCGACACATAAAAGCCGCGTACCTACACAGTGATGTGCAGACACTCGACCGCATAACGACACTCACGGAACTTAGAAAAGGAACGTATGATGTGCTTGTCGGGGTGAATCTTCTCCGAGAAGGGCTCGACCTTCCTGAAGTGAAGCTTGTTGCAATATTAGATGCTGACAAGGAAGGATTTCTTCGATCGGAAACATCACTCATACAAACAATTGGCCGCGCTGCGCGAAACGTCGATGGTCGAGTTATTCTCTATGCCGATCGTATGACAAATTCCCTTGATAAAGCCATTGGCGAGACGAACCGACGTCGCATCATTCAAGTAGCGCACAACAAAAAACACGGTATCACTCCCACGACCATTAAAAAAAGTATAAAAGATATTACAGAAGAGATGCGCTCAGAACACAGTAAGGCGGTTAATTCACTTTTAATTGTTGACTCTGAATTATATAAAAAAGAACCTAAAAAGTTTCTAGCTGAAAAAAGACAGCAGATGGCAGATGCTGTTCGGGACCTCGACTTTGAGACTGCTGCAATTATTCGCGATGAGCTTTTTACACTCTTGGGAAATGATGGAAAGAAGAAACCGCCACGCACTCGTAAAAAATAAAAACACTTAAGACGTTCTGTGCTTGGTCCTTTAGCGCTACCATAGAACACTATCTATACTTTGGCTATAGATATGATGCTCATTGTGGTATACTCGCATATAAGACATATATACCCCCATAAGCTCAAGCTTTGGGGCAATTTATGTGCTTCACAATACTATGGCTGAGGAATTTATACATATTAAAGGAGCTAAAACGCATAATTTAAAAAATGTGTCTTTAACGCTGCCTCGCGGTAAAATGATTATTTTTACGGGCTTGTCCGGAAGCGGTAAGTCATCTTTAGCATTCGATACTATTTTTGCTGAAGGACAACGTCGTTATATTGAATCGCTTTCTGCATATGCGCGACAGTTTCTGCGCCAAATGCAAAAGCCCGACGTTGAAGAAATTACCGGTCTGTCACCCGCAATTTCAATTGATCAGAAAAGCCGTTCTAACAACCCACGCTCGACAGTGGCTACAATAACTGAAATTTACGATTATTTGCGTATTCTGTATGCCCGTGTCGGTAAACCGCACTGTCTTATATGTGGTCGCGAAATTCGTAAGCATAGCAACGAGGAGATAATTCATAGCATTATCGAAAGTGTTGCAAAACTTACACCTAAGAAAAGTCGAAAAATAATGGGAGTAGAGATACACGAAGACGTGGTTCGTATTTATGCCCCGGTGGTTGTTGGACGTAAAGGTGAGTACTATCAACTTCTGTACGACTTGCTTGGAAAAGGTTTTGAAAAAGTAAAAATTGACGGCAAAATGCAAAATTTGCGCGAGCAGATAATTCTTTCAAAAAATAAAAAGCATACCATTGATGCACTCGTTGATGAAATTTTAATAGCAGATTTTGCGCGCGAAAAGCAAAGTTCAATGGAGCGGCTTTCAGAAGCAGTCGAAAGAGCGCTTCAGGAAGCCGAAGGGCTGGTTAAAATTGAAGATACAAACGGCGAGCGATTGGTATCGGCTAAATTTATGTGTGCATACGATGGATTTTCGTTTCCTGAAGTTGAGCCTCGACTTTTTTCTTTCAACTCACCCTATGGCGCGTGTCCAGCTTGCAACGGCTTAGGAACTAAACATATGTTTAGTATTGAACCATGTCCTGTGTGCCATGCCGCGCGTCTGCGCCCGGAAAGTATGCATGTTTTTTTGTACAAAGAAAATGCAGGCATAGATACCACTGCTCCCAAACCACAAGTAAAAAAGGGACGTGCTGCGCAAGATGCAATTAATTCTGAGGGCGCAAGCAGTAGTAAGAAAAAAACTGTAGCAACAATCGCATCAGGTACTGCAAATGTGGCTACTCTACAGCAAGGTATCGATCTAGCGGTGAGTGAAAATAATTACTTAGGTTCTGAGCGTCTTGTTCCTTCCGGTGCAAAAAATATTGTTGATATAACGCACATGTCAATTCAGGAGGCGTACGATTTTTTTACAGAGCTTTCACTTTCAAAAAAGGACCATGAAATATCCAAAACGGTCATCAAAGAAATTTGTAACCGCCTTAAGTTCATGCTCGATGTAGGGCTCGACTACCTCACTCTCGAGCGTCGCGCCAACACCCTATCGGGCGGTGAGGCACAGCGTATTCGTTTAGCGTCGCAACTTGGTTCAGGCCTCGTAGGTGCGCTATATGTACTTGATGAGCCGACTATCGGACTTCATCAGCGTGACAATGAGCGACTTATAAAAACTCTCATAAACCTTCGTAACTTAGGCAACACGATTATCGTTGTTGAACATGACGAAGATACTATCTATGCTGGCGACTTTTTGGTAGATATCGGCCCAGGTGCCGGAGTACACGGAGGCGAAATTGTTGTAGCCGACGACTTGGAGAAGCTTCTCACCGCAAAAAAGAATGATAGCGGTTCCGTAACTCTTGCGTATCTGCGTGGCGAAAAAGCGGTTCAAGTCCCTGATACGAGACGTGACAAAGATAAAGGCTGGATAGAGGTTACGGGTGGCTCGGCATTTAATATAAAAAATATAAATGCACGTATTCCGCTTGGGCGAATGGTAGCAATAACAGGCGTATCGGGCTCAGGAAAATCAACTTTTCTGTACGAAATTTTATATGAAAATTTAAAAGCACGCTTTGATAAGCGGTATCGCACAAATACAGTTTTTAATGCTTCTTCAATTAGTGGGTTAGAAAATTTAAGTAGGGCAATACTTATAGACCAGTCACCCATAGGACGTACCCCTCGCTCGAACCCTGCAACGTATACCGGCTCTTTTACTTTCATACGCGATCTTTTTGCGTCGACGAACGAAGCGCGAGCGCGCGGTTGGAAGGCATCACGCTTCTCATTTAATGTTCCACAGTCGCGTCATGGCGGACGGTGCGAATCATGCGAAGGTAACGGTCTTATTGCTGTGGAAATGCATTTTTTGCCGACCGTATACGTGACCTGCGACGTGTGCCTTGGTAAGCGATTTATGAAAGAGACGCTTGAAGTCAAATATAAAAAGAAAAGCATCTACGATATTTTAGAAATGACTGTTGAAGAGGCTCTCGAATTCTTTCAAGATATCCCAGCTATTCACGATAGGCTTTCTACACTTGGCGAGGTGGGTCTTGGGTATCTACGGCTTGGACAGTCTGCTACTACGTTGTCGGGAGGCGAAGCTCAACGAATTAAAATTGGGTCTGAATTGTATCGCCCGCACATGCAAAAGACGATATACCTTTTGGACGAACCAACAGTTGGGCTTCACTATGAAGACGTGCAGAAACTTATTGATATTCTCAATCGTCTTGTTGTTGCAGGAAACTCAGTCGTACTTATCGAGCACAATATGGACATTATAAAAAGTGCCGACTATATACTCGATTTTGGTCCCGAAGGTGGAGTCGGTGGCGGCAAGCTGGTAGCAAAAGGTACGCCTGAAGAAGTTGCCAACAATAAAAACTCACATACGGGGAAGTATCTTAATAGGGTACTGCGTGGTAAATAAACCAAGTGACGCGGCACGATTTCGACTCTGGCCGCGTCCTAATGGACGTTAACGCGGCACGATTTCGACAAAATCGCAATGACACTTGATGAATTTAAAAAAAGAGTAAAGAAAATTCCGGACACTCCTGGGGTTTATTTCTTTTTGGATAGTAAAAAGAAAGTGCTCTATATCGGTAAGGCTACTTCGCTTTCGGATCGGATGCGGTCCTACTTTGTCGCGGATATTGCCCAAGTACGCAGTCAACTGATAGGTCAGATGGTAGATAAAGCAAAATACCTTGATTGGCGGCAAACTGACTCTGTGCTCGAAGCGCTCATACTTGAAGCAAACTTAATACGTACTAATAAACCGCACTACAACACTGCGCTTCGAGATGATAAAAGCTTTAACTATGTGGTGATTACAAAAGAGGATTTTCCAAGAATTTTAGTATCAAGAGGTAAAACCATTGATGTTGATATACCTGTCGAAACGCGCGCACATACCTTTGGACCTTTCCCTCATGGTATGCAGCTAAGGGAAGCGATGCGCATAATTCGTAAAATTTTCCCATACCGCGACCAAAAGTGCACCCCTCCTCAAGAAAAAAAAAATACAAAGGACAGTCCTTTGCAATACAAAGGACTGTCCTTTGTACGAAGTAATGGGTATAAACCGTGCTTTAATCGGCATATTGGACTGTGTCCAGGAGTGTGTACAGGTGAAATTTCAAAGATTGACTATGCAAAAATAATTCGTCGCATAGTGCTCCTATTTGAAGGTAAGAAAAGTACTTTAATTAAAAGCCTCCAGCGAGATATGAAATGCGCCGCAAAAGACGAAGCGTTCGAAGAAGCGTCGAGACTTAAGCGTCAACTTTTCGCGCTAAATCATATTCAAGATGTGTCGCTTATAAAAGATGAATACCGATCACCCTCTACAATTGGGAACAACCGTATAGAGGCCTACGATGTTGCCCACCTTGCGGGCTCGGCGGCTGTCGGGGTAATGACCGTTGTAGAAGAGGGGATAATCCAAAAAGCGGAATATCGAAAGTTTAAAATTAAAACAGCCAAAGCTGGGGACGATCCCGGTTCTCTAAAGGAAATACTTTCGCGTCGTTTAGGTCACACCGAGTGGCCACTTCCACGGGTGATTGTTGTGGATGGAGCAACTGCCCAAATAAACATAGCTGAAAATATACTCAAGGAGCTCGGTATAGGTATCCCGGTCGTCGGTGTTGTTAAAGACGAAAGACATCGTCCTCGCGAACTGAGAGGTAGTCAGGAAACAATAGTCGGTCGCGAAAAGGATATTCTCTTAGCAAACGCTGAGGCACATCGGTATGCAATAGAATATCACCGAAGAAAAAGTAGAAAAGAAATGTTTTTGTAGGTTGGTACCGTCAATATAGGTATATAATATTAGTATATGAAAACGGTTGTTGGTGTACTTAGGGGCGGGCCGTCGAGTGAGTATGAAATTTCACTTAAGTCGGGCGCTAATGTATTAAGTGCGCTCAACCAAGAAAAGCACCGACCGGTTGATATTTTTATAGATCGTCAGGGTCGATGGCATGTGTATGGCATTGAAATGGCACCTCAAAAAGCGCTTCAAGGTATCGATGTTGCCTTCAACGTACTTCATGGCGAATATGGCGAAAGCGGTGAAGTTCAAAAAATTCTTGAGTCAGCAGGTACTCCTTACACAGGTTCTGACGCTTTTTCATCGACTATAGCTTTCAATAAACATGCCACCAAGGAAATTGTTAAAAAGATTGGAGTAAAAGTTGCGCGTGGTGTACTTTTAGAGCGAGAGGGAAATGACGTTGAACAGATGGCGCTCAATTTATTTCGCACCTTCCCTCATCCGTCTATGATTAAGCCGGTTATAGGCGGCTCCTCAGTCGGCATGAGTGTCGCAGACAGCTATCATGCATTGTTAGACGGGCTACAAGTAGCTTTTGAAGTTTCTCCTACAGTTTTAGTAGAAGAATTTATAAAAGGAAAAGAAGCTACAGTTGGAATTATTGAAAATTTTCGTAATGAACCTTTATATGCGCTCCTGCCTATTGAAATTATTCCTCCCCCCCAACACAACTTCTTTAGTTATGAAGCTAAGTACAGTGGCAAAACTATCGAGCGTGTGCCGGGCAATTTTACCAGTGCAGAGAAAAAGTATTTGACTGGCGCAGCCAAAAAAGTACACGAAGCATTAGGTGCCCTGCATTACTCCCGCTCGGATTTTATAGTAGCCAAACGGGGTATATATTTTCTTGAAATTAATAGTGCTGCCGCAGTGGGTATGACTGCAGAGTCTCTTTTTCCAAAAGCTATAGAAGCGGTTGGGGCGAAAATGCCCGAATTTCTTGATCATATTATTTTGCTTGCCCTACATAATAAGAATCGTTACACTAGGACCTATGACTAATTTAGCCAAAAAACGCTGCATTCCTTGCGAAGGTGGAATTGACCCATACACACCTGACATAGCAGAAGAAATGATGAAGGAACTGTCGAAGGACTGGATGCTCGTAGATGATGCACATCTTCTGGTGCGCGAATTTCGTTTTAAAGATTTTGCCCAAGCTATGATTTTTGCAAACAAAGTAGCGGTTATTGCCGAGGAAGAGAATCATCACCCCGAGATGGCAATCTCTTGGGGAAATGTTTCCATTGAGCTTACGACTCATGCGATAAGTGGATTATCTGAAAATGACTTCATTATGGCTGCTAAGATAAGTGAAATTAAGTAGAAGAGGGTATTGATATCTCGGCCATTTGCTGATAGATTTTGATGGTGCTTGAGTTGTAAGGGCCCTTAGCTTAGTTGGTAGAGCGCCTCATTTGCAATGAGGAGGTCAGCGGTTCGAATCCGCTAGGGTCCACCAAAGATGTATTTTTGTTAGTAGGTGACTGATTTAGCTTGTAGATATAACCCACTTTTGGAGTTCCAACTCCTGTTTTTTGTTGTATGTAAAACCTGCTGAAAAGACAAGGTTTTGGAACTTTAGCTGTAGTTGATAAGGAATATCAGTCCACTATTGTTGTCTCCTTGATCATATATAACCAACTCACTATTGGAGTAACTTTTGCAAAATGTTCACTGAAAGCCTTTCTTAAGATCGGCGGCTTTTCCCTTACCTCATCCAAGTCCAACACCATCCATATTTGAATCTGTAATACGAACGCTTATCTTCAGTCACTTCAAGACACCCC
>JAYTFN010000081.1:0-3343 GCA_043734325.1 Candidatus Adlerbacteria bacterium | reverse complement strand
ATAACCTACACCTCCACCGCCGTCTTTTCTGTAATAGTCACCGCCACCCTAAACCTCTACAACAACATTGGATTGCTGCTTCCTTAATGCAATTTGTTGTGCCGCCCAATCATGTTGAACCCCAGCACTGAAAGTAGATGATTTTGTTCCTATCACACCCGCTACCGCTTGCGTTGCATCCTCAGCCATGGTCGTTGGGCCGAACGGAGTATTTTTTGAGTCATACTTTTTTGTCATCCCAGTCGTTGTACCGAACACACCGCCATGGTTCGTACCCACGTTGGTTGCAAAAAGAGCGACAATCTGGTCACCATCTTGCATAGTGGTGATTGATGGGGCGGTTGCTACTGTTCCCTGCCAGTTGAACTTCCAACTACATCAATAGGATTACTTGTATTTAGGCCACTGTATCGAGTTATTCCTCCAGCTGCTTGAGTTTGAGAATTTATAGTCCAGGTATACGTTACCGCCGACTCTGATATGCCAACAACTTTCCAATATGACACAATGCTAATATTGGTATCATTGTCTGTTTTTGCAATTAAATTCCAGCCGCTCGACGCAGTCAATATTGCCGAAGTGCCTCCATTTTTTTATGATCTTTTCTTAGGGAGAATCAGGCTTTTTAAAAAAATTGACACTAAGCTGCCATTGATACTAGACTTGGGAGCCTTTCTACCCGATCTGGTCGTAGTATTTTTTTACAAAATACTAAGCCGTTCGTCGTAATACTGCCACGTAATTTGAAAACATGTATATGTTTGTCGAGAATTTTTCTGGATCAACGAGCGTCCAGCCGTGTGGCAAAAGCCGATAGAGATCATAATTTGGCAATAACTCCGAAAGCGACAACAGCGTATAATTCCGGTGAAGATGCATGATATTAAATTCAAATTGAATATAGTGTGGTCGAAATTGCGCAATCGTGTTTTGCATACCCAAAAGCACTTCTCTCTCATACCCTTCTGTGTCAATTTTCACAAAATCTATACGACCAAGTTTTTTTGAAGTAACGAAAGAATCTACTGTAGTAGTCGTTATAGTGTGCTCAGACTTCGAAACTCCTGCGCGCAATACACGAGCGTCGAGGGTCGCGGTTTCTGAAAAATCGCTTGTAAAGAAAATTTGAGCTACTCCTATTTCATTTGATGCAGCTGCGTTAATAGGTATTAATTTGTCTGGCATTTGTCGAGATAACTTCTGCAAAGACTCAAAAGAACTAGGCATCGGTTCCATTGCGTATACAACACAATCAAGGTGATCCAGCAACCATACGCTGTAATTACCAACATTTGCACCAATATCTAGACACACCTTAATATCTTTTTTTGCAAGTACTGATTCTATAAACCATTTTTCGCCTGTGCCTTTAACATTATCAAAACCCAAGCCATGTAAAGCCATGTTGAGTAAGACGTGGTGAAACGTAATCATAAAACCTCTACCAAATACCCTGCCGTAATAATTAAGAAAAACCCAAAATAGATGTTTTACCGACATATTATCAGATGGTATCACATAACTCTTTAAGCAGCTCTGCCATGATACACGGCAACAATATATCCACTCGAATATATTGTTCACACGCATTACGGGCATTTTTTTGCATCTGCACAAACAGATCATTCGCGAGGTGTTGGTTAAATAGGACGATCGTAACCTGCTATTTCTTACCAAAGCGCTCGGGGGTCAGGGCAATGCTCAGGAATTTTGGCATATAAAGATACTGCTCGAACATGGCGCGGGCTTTATTTGATAGCAAGGCCAACTCTTCAGGTGACTTACTATCAAAAAAAGCACATACTCTGTCCGGCAATGACTGCAGGTCGTCACTTGGCACCCGAACGATAAACTCGTCGTAAGAAATTATATCTTCAAGAGGCAGCGGGGCGTCCGTGTCTATAAAGATAGGGACTCTTCCCATAGCAAGCGTCTCAAAAAAACGTAGCGAGTAGTTGCCATCGCCACGCGGGGCAAGGTTAAAGTGCGAGTTAAGAATAGTTTGTATATACTCCTGCCGAGCTTCTTCGGGCGGCAATTCAATAGTATGTTTGTGTGCGGAAAAACTTTTACGTACTCGCGCCCGAAGTTCGATACGCGGATCTTTTGCAAGTACACCGAGTGCTTTTCGCCGAAAATAGATACCTTCGCGTTGTGGCCCTTTCAGTAGTACATAGTTTTTAAGCAAATAGTGTACGTGCTCGCGCAAACTCGAGAATCCTGCCTTCCCTACAAAACTGACGCGTGGCTTATTCCCTTTCACGAGCTGTATATTTTTACCTTTACCAATATCTTCAACATACGCCGGCATCAGTATGTCTCGAGGTCGAAGCTTCGACTTATATGCTGATGAACGAAGAATATACACCCCCTCCCACTCGGGCATATCAGTTGAGTCTTGATATGCAGATAAAAGCACCGGTTTACCCACGGTTTTTGCTTCTTTAAACCAATCTTCAAGGACCTCGCTGTACTGCGATATCAGTGCATACTCGTGCGGGACAAGGAACACATCACAGTCTTTGATCTGTTTTGCGATTTCAAATATTCCCTGATAGTCTTCGGCGGGAATATTTTGGAAGAGTCGATTACCCAAGTCTTGTCCACCGGGCAAAAACGGTAAAGGTCGCAATGACTGATGATATTCGGGTATAAAAATCTTAAGCATGTTCGGCAGTAAATATGAACCCAAGAGGATTTCGCTCTACGCTTTTTGGGCGAAGTGTCGTATATAGTCGGTCAAAGAATGCGTACCAAAGATACACCAGAGGCCTGAGGATTCGGGGCATCGAAAGTCCGATGGTATTAAAGTTCGCCATGAGCGGCCCAGCGCCGATCGGTCGCACACAAATGTTTACAAAGCCGGCGTCAGTAAACATTTTTTGCAGCGCTTCCTGAGTATAGCGAAAGTAATCATGCGGGTCCGGGTGGTAGCCAACCCAAAATGGTACGAACCCGACCAACCTTCCTTCTTTTTTTAAAATCCGATTGGCTTCGTTTAGTAAAAAACGATAATTATATATATGCTCAAGCAAATTGCACATGAGCACCGTATCTACCGCGCCTTCGGCATATGGGAGCGCATCTACTTCGAAGTCGATCGAGCTCAACATCCCGTCCAGCGGCTCAACACGCACACCTTCGTTGCTTTCTAAATATTCAAAATAATCTGGGTTACGCGCGCCGCCGACGTCAACGACTAAACCGGATACACGTTCCTTTGCAAGACCGACATTCATCAGTACACGTGCAATGGAGTGCCCTTTGTACAGCTTAGACAGTGTATGCGTTAGCGGATAGCGTTTCATTGTTTTGTAGAAAATAAAAAGAATCGGTGCCCGGG
>JAYTFN010000080.1:0-7343 GCA_043734325.1 Candidatus Adlerbacteria bacterium | reverse complement strand
TATTAGTGGTACACCGCTTTACTCGAGGTATGGTTACGAGTTATAAACAAATTGCACCGCTCCCGGAAGTGCAAATAGTCATGGACATGGACGGGTGGGGATCCCCTGCAAAAAAGCTTGGAACATATGCAAATTTCATTACATCGGAACCAGTGCAATTTACCGGTTTCAAGATATTTTATAAAAATGATCTCAAGAAACCTTCCACCCGCATCCTCACTCCGCAAGAACTCCTTAAGCTCTCTCCGCAACCCTCCTTCATCCAGTTCCAGTAATGCCTAGCTCACTATAGTGGTGGTAGTATAGTTGCATAGTATGAATAAGTTTGCGCTCCAGCCGTACTTTCTATTAGCGCTCCTCATGGGTTCAAGTATTTTAGCGTACTATATATTTAGCCCCTTCCTCATCTCCATTGCACTAGCCGCGATTTTCGCTGTAGCTTTGCGCCCGCTCTATGGATACATTGGTCGCTATGTTGTGTGGCCTGGAGTAGCGGCGGGACTCACTATTTTGCTATGTATTGTATGTATTTTAGTACCTCTATGGTTTTTAAGTACGCTCGTCGTGAGCCAAGCGCAACAGCTCTACCTTTCGTTAAGCTCTGGCACTGGACAAGTGTATCTTCTTTCAACGGCGCAACATATAGAAGCTACCTTCCATGCCTATTTTCCAAGCGCTGCAGTGCCTGATATATACGGTTCTTTCAGTTTGTATGTGCGCACGGCGCTCGCGTGGCTCGCTGATCATTTGGGTGCTATAGTTTCGAGTCTTGCGTCAGTATTGTTAAGTTTTTTTGTATTCTCGTTTGCACTGTATTACTTTTTATGTGACGGTGTTCAATTTAAAAAAGCATTAATTGCATTAAGTCCTCTTCAAGATAGTGACAATGAAGCTATCTTGAGTCGCCTTGAGTTAGCGATAAATTCGGTCATTAGGGGCAACCTAACCGTAGCGCTCATTCAGGGTGCTGTAACCGCCGCAAGCTTTACTATTTTTGGCCTACCCAATAGTATTTTGTGGGGGCTGGTTGGTTCTATAGCGTCGCTTATTCCTGGCTTCGGTAGCTCGCTTGTCATACTGCCCGCTGCATTATTTTTATATATTACGGGACACTCCTTAGAAGCGCTTGAACTTACTATTGTCGGGCTTGCTGTAGTTGGCGCTGTGGACAATATAGTGAAACCAAAACTTTTGGGCCGAGGAATGCAGCTTCACCCACTTGTGGTGTTGCTATCAGTACTGGGCGGTTTGTCACTCTGGGGTCCGGTCGGTATATTTTTGGGTCCATTGTGCATAAGCTTATTATTTGCAGTGTTGGCCATTTATTCAAAGTTATTCACTAAGGCGGTTACTGATTAAGACAAAAAATAGTATGCATAAAAATGTTTTATCGATCAATGCGCTGAAATGTAAAAATTATCGCACCCTATTTTATTTTTTTTTGGTATAATCAAATCGTATTTATTAATAGTAGAACAGAAATAGCGCGCTATACAGGGCACGTGCGCAATGTTAAGCTGCTGAATCGCATATGAATAAAATAGTTATAGCAATAGTCGGGCTTAGTATCGTGGGCGGGGGAGGATATTTTTTACTTCGCGGCACTGGTCTGGGTGATACTGCTGCACCTGTTTCCTTGAAAACACCAGTCGACGTAACCGCACCGACCCCGGCGTCGGGCATTCCCGTCAATGTCACTCCGACCGATCCTATCCCCGGAGCACCAGCTCAGACAGCAAACGCAACACCTACTAACCAACCTAAAAAATTTATGCAAGCAACGCTTCACACCAGTAAAGGAGATATCGTAATCGAGTTTAATCCCGAGTTAGCACCTAATGCCGTAGCGAATTTTGTAAAGCTTGCTCAGGCGGGGTTTTATGATGGAACCAAATTCCACCGTGTTATTAAAGGTTTTATGAATCAGGGCGGCGATCCGCTTTCTAAAGATGATTCTATAACAACTCGTTGGGGAACAGGTGGCCCCGGGTATAAATTTGATGACGAGATAACCGCAAAAAGCATCCATACTGCCGGCACTATAGCTATGGCTAACTCAGGAAAAAATACGAATGGCAGCCAATTTTTCATCAATGCAGTAGATAACCACTCTCTTGATGGAGGCTATGTTGTCTTCGGACATGTAACATCGGGTATGGACGTTGTAACTGCTATTAACACCGTAGCTACAAACGCGCCCTCAAACGATATTCCAAAAGTGCCGGTCATCGTAAAAAGCATCTCGCTCAAGTAGATCTCACTGTCTCTCACACGTTCGTGATTGGCTCCGCTCTAGGCCGCTTTGGAATCATAGTGTATAAGCGCCTATTTGTCCGTTAGTAAAAAACGGCGCCTGTGCCCCCCCGTTACAAAATTGTGCGACCTATGGATATTTGACGAAATCAATGTGATGTAGTATATAAAGGACAGACTTTCGGGCGGGAACAACAGGAGGCACTAGTGCGTACAAATTTGTTTGGAGACATGAGTCGTCCACCATCAACTGTTCTATCCGACGAGATGTGCGCAGAGGTGTTACAAATATGGGACGACCCAAACGGTCATTTCGACATCTTCAAAGTACGTTTATACTTAATGGGTAAATTTACACAGACGGAGGAGTGTCTTGTGCTTGTTGGTGGGAATAGGCAGCCCGCTCCGAGAATGCTGCAGAGTGTGGATGCAAATCTTTGGGGAGTCGCTCCAGGTATTGTCCTTTATCAAGCCCAGTGCTCAGCACATTACTTTAGTGGTTTTTTGATCAAAACTAAGGACCCTCTTCTCGGATACTATGTTACCGGCTTTGGATCAGGAGGTATGAACGGAAGAATTCAGGGCAACACAACCTTTGAATTACCTACTCTAAAATGCCCTCAGGTACACATCGTAACCAGTACTGGGTGGAATAAAAAAAGCGCCAAACGGTGGCGCAATCAGTCAGGCGGGCAATGCTTCATCCCAACAGACCACTGGCCGGCCATACATACTTGGCTGGAGAAATATCTTGGCTAGAATTAAGCGTACCAACTAAGGTACGCTTCTTTTTCTATGAAATCGCCACATGTATGCCAAGAGGACAGTATCACTCTGGTTTGACATATTCCCTCGGAGGGGTGCAGGTCAATACCTTGATCAAAAAGCTTACATAAAGTAAAAGGCGTCAGGAAACTTTTGCGCACTATGTTAATAAAAAGATGTAGTACAGTAAAATAATAAATTTAGAACAAGTATGAACAAAACCAACCCTAAGTCGGCGGGAAAAGAATCAGAGCCCAAAGTGCCAACGGATCTGCGCCATGCCCTAGCTGCTGCCCCTCAGGCTGAGTCGGTCTGGAAAAACCTTACGCCTATCGCGCGCCGGGATTTTATAAGTTGGATAGAGTCTGCAAAACAACTGGAGACCCGTACACGCAGGATAGAGAGGACTCCCGACATGCTTGCGTCTGGAAAGCGTCGCCCTTGCTGTTACGCTATTGTGCCAATGAATTTTTACAAAGCTCTCGGGGCTGCACCAAAGGCGAAGGCAGAGTGGAAAGGTCTTTCGCCAACTGAGCGCAGAGACTTCGTGAGTTGGATAGAATCAGCCAAAGATAGGGAGGAACGCATGCTCAGGGTAGCCAAAGCGTGCGCTATGCTTGCCTCTGGAAAGCGCCGTCCCTGATGTTTTTTGATCTCAGGAAGGGTTCAATGTTGTGGACCCGGTCTGCTACATACTTTTATATGTTCCTCAATCACACTTCTATATTTGGGAACTGCCACCATAATCATCAGCAGGATAGAAGGTATAGATGTTGATGGATATAAAGATTCCAAAATCCCTGCTATTATTTCGTATATTAGAAATCTTTTCCGTTTATAGGAGTGAGTGTTAGCGAGTCTAACTCAACAGTGTCTATGCACCGCACGTTGACAGCGATCATAGCGACACCTGCATTCTCCCCGCGGCCAAAAGACTCTACGCCGCATACGCTGCAAAAGAGGTGTTGAATTGTTTTTTTGTTAAAGCGATATTCGGTGAGAGTCTCTTGGCCAAAGAGAAGGGTAAACTTGTCTTCAGTTACAAAATTGAGCAATAGGCCCTTTATCTGGCAGTGCGAACAGTTGCAGACTAGTATGCTACTTAAATCAGCCTCAACCTCATAACGCACCTTTTTGCAATGGCATCCGCCCGTATATTTTTTAAGTTCCATTTGGCTTTATATTTTATCACACATCTTACAATCAGTTTTTGGAGCGGTGCAACTTTTGGCGTAATCTTGCGCGACGGGCAATAATTTTCGTGCGCTGCCTATCGTACCGGGTATGCATATTTTTCTCGAGTGTTGCTGCTTTATGAGAGGCGTGCCAACCGATGATACTCATGATGATATTCAAAGTGAAGACAATTCCAAAAGTAAGAAGTAGCTGTGAAGGCGAAAGTCGTGGGTTAAGGATGAAAAAAGTAAGTACGAAGCTCGTCATGCCAACAACCACATCCAGTATACGATTGGTAGGTGTCTCTTCGATATGTACTATCACTTCCCACATCTCGTAGGCGATCAATAAAAGAAATACAACGACCACTGTAGCCAGGCCCCCGAATTGGATAAAATGAAATGCAAAACCAATAGAGATACCGGACAAAAAGTGTACAATGCTCCAAAGGTCGAACCACTTTCCTTCGCGCCATATGTCGGTGCGTTCGAACCTCCTGACTCTAAGACTCATCAGTGAATTATACCTATTTAAATCCCTTCAGTACGACCAATATGTCAAACACTCGGTGTTTGACATATTTTTGGAAAGGATGGTAAGCAGCTAGTAAAAAGGAGTGGGTGGCTTTACGGGGGAGGAATTTGCTGTAGTGTGAAATAATATATCTGTATGAAAAGACCCGCTATTTTTGATTTATTTAACATCGGCTTTATAACGTCGAGTTCCATTATTTTTGCGGGGTCTTTTGTGGTTAATGTATTGAACTATGTGTTTACGTTGGTAGTGAGCCGTATACTCGGCGTTGAGGCGTTTGGGGAAGTGACCGCGCTCTCGAGCTTACTGCTGATTGTTTCGGTTCCTGCGGCGGCACTGACTATGCTCATGACTCGGCAATCGGCATATCACAATTCGGAAAGTAAAGATGCGGTTCGCGAACTCTTCAATGTGCTTAAAAAAAACGTTTTTCTTGCCTCTCTGGCGTTTTGGATACTCTTTCTTGCGACCGTGCCGTTCCTTTCGCACTTTTTGCAAATTCCACTGCTACCGTTGTTTATATTTTCGCTTTTAATTCCGACCACATTCGCCAGTTCACTTCAAACGGGAACACTGCAGGGTTTGCAGGAATTTTTTATGCTTGCTAAACAAAGCATCTTGAGCACAATTATTAAACTTGTAATCTCAGTCGCGCTCGTCTATGCAGGTTTCTCGGTATCAGGTGTCATGCTTGGACTCGTGTTAGCTCAACTGGCGTCGTGGGGGTACGGGTACGTGGCCACCAAAGTGCTCCTGCTTACGTCAGATACGGCAAACCTGCCTGGGCAAGCATTCTCACTTCGCTCGGTGCGCTCACTTTTCTCCACCATCCTCGCCACCACGCTTCTGCTCGTCTTGCTGTCTAATGTCGATGTACTTTTGGCGAAGCATTATCTGTCAGCTGACCTGGCCGGGCAATACGGTGCACTCTCGACGTTAGGCAAAATACTTGTCTACGGTGTAGGCGCCTTTATTACAGTGCTCTTGCCGATGGTGTCCGCGGCGCATGCACGCGACCAAAGTACAGTGCCGGGAGCCGGGAGACGCGAAGGGGACAGAATACTTGCGCTGTCACTTTCGATAATTGCAGGCGCGTCTGTCGCGGTGTTTTTACTTTTTACCTTTTTTCCAACTTTTATAATCACGCTGCTTTTTGGCACACGTTATTTAGCAATAACGCCGTATCTCGGAATCTTTTCAATCGCTATGGCGTGCATCTCGCTGGCGACTGCCTTCATCAATTATTTCGTCGCGATAGAAAATACTTCCTTTATATATCTACTCCTTGGTGGTATATGTATCGAGGTGGTGCTCATAGCCCTACATCATTCGTCGCTAAGCGCTCTGACGATGATGTTAGTCGCATCGTCCATGACATTGCTCATCTTTATGATGCTCAATTACGCGGTCTTCTGTCGAGCTCAAAAAGTATGAACTCTAAAGTAATATCCATAGTCGTGCCCGTCTTTAATGAGCACGAAAATATTCTTCCTTTATACAATGCATTTCGCGACGCATGGGTGTCGCTACCGAACTATGCCTATGAACTTATCTTTATAGACGATGGTAGTACCGACACCAGCGTACAAGAAATAAACGCACTCTGTGCCATTAATCCAAACGTAAGGTGTATAGAGTTTAGCCGCAACTTTGGTAAAGAGATGGCAACGACCGCGGGGCTTCACGAAGCGACAGGCGACGCGGTTATTATGCTCGACGCCGACCTCCAGCACCCGCCCAAATATATTCCACAGATGATCTCGCTTTGGGAAGGCGGAGCCGAAGTTGTAGTTGGAGTGCGCTCGACTAATGCAGGGGAGGGGATGGTTAAAAAGTGGGGCTCGCTTTTTTATTATAAAATAATGAGAGCGATTGCTGACATAGAGTTCGAACACGGCGAAACAGATTTTCGCCTCCTTGACCGCGCTGTCATAGAAGCCTTTAAAAATTTTCCCGAACACGAACGAATGACCCGCTCCTTGGTCAACTGGCTAGGCTTTCGCCGCGAGAAAATATATTTTGAAGCAGCCGCTCGCGAACATGGCGTCGCCGCATACTCAGTATTCAAGCTCGTGCGCCTAGCGGTAAACTCCTTCCTTTCGCACTCCCTCCTTCCACTTCGCCTTGCGGGCTACTTAGGCGTCGCCATAGCAATCTTCTCGGGCTTCCTCGGCGTAGCCGTTATACTAGACAAGTATATTTTTCGCGACCCGTTCGGCCTTAGCATAAGCGGCTCGGCGCAGCTCGCCATACTCATCGTCTTTTTGGTCGGCATTCTCTTAGCGTCAATAGGCATCATCGGCCTATACGTGGGCTCGATACACGTTGAAGTCTCAAATCGTCCGCTGTACGTCATCCGAAGACCACACCCGAAGTTAAAAGATAAAAGTTAAAAATGTGCAATTGTTGCGAAAAGTGATTTGCTATACTATGCAACATATGGAGCAAAACGAAGACAAAAACGAAGCTAAAAACGGGGAAATGACTTTAGAAACGCTCGCAACGATGATAAAGGGCGGTTTTGATGAGGTACATGGCAGATTTGATGATGTGTACTCGAAATTTGATGAGGTACATAAGCGGATAGATAGTGTTGAATCCTCTCTTACTGAAAA
>JAYTFN010000079.1:0-1884 GCA_043734325.1 Candidatus Adlerbacteria bacterium | reverse complement strand
CCATGGTGACTCACCACAGTATATAGTATGGTGTCAAAATGTGTGGTACGGGGTGTGGATGGGTGTGAGCAGTTACCAAGCAATAGTAATATTCTTTATCGCATTATTTGCTTTAATAACCACTTTTTGTAGGTGGAGGCCATATCTTCAAAACTCTTTTTATTGTTTGCTATCTCTATTTTGCCGTGCACCATCTTGATAGTGGCGTTAAGACGCACCGGTTGAGTATATTTTTTTACTCGAGAAAGCCTTTTAACCTTTTCACTTCCCTGACGAATAGTTTCCTCTACCGAAGCGGTTACCTCATCTAAAAAGGGTTGTGCCGAAAGCTTTTGGCCCGTAGCAAGTACGACAAACTGATTAAAAGTATATTTAGAACCAAACTGCCACACTTTTGCCATCTCTTTACCTACCTTAGGATTATCTACTATGTAGCCATATTTTTTATAAAAGTATGCCCGCCACTGGGTCAGGGCAAGCTCGGCCAAGCCGTAGCCGTGATAGGCGCCTGAAGATTCCCAACTATAGATGTGTGGTATGTTGAGTGCCGCAAGTGAATCTGCTGAAAAATCATAATATTTCCTATAATTTTTTTTAGCTATTGCCAGCACTTTAGGCACGGTAAGATTTTTAGTCTCATATATGTCTTTTTCATAGTTTGAGACAAACAGTATTGAGTTTATTCTCCCGGGCTTAAGTAAATGTAGCTTTTTCGTTTTTCTTTCAAACAGCTCAAATGGGTAGGGATTGCCTTGTGCATCGGTTGCATAGCGTATCTTCCACTCGACACTCGAAAAGATAGTGTCTAAGAACATACTTTGAGTCTCCGCCCACGAGGTGGACATCGGTGAATACTCGTTATTAAGTATCACCTCTTGCTCGCGAGTATTTAGAAAATGCGCCGCATGACCCCCTTCGTGAAAAAGGGTGTTGTACCCAATGACTCCCGTACCAACCTGGCCCGCAACTACGTTGCAAGTAAAATTTGAGGTACCCGGGTTAAACTTTCCGTTTTTGTAATGATTAAGCAATGGCCAGTGACAAAATCCATTATTCCACTTCCCTTTTCTATCAAGCAGGTCGAGCGTCAGTACGCCTTTGTTATAGTCGATACCAAGCGCGGCAAACGAACGGCCCCAGCGCGGCAACGCTTCCTCAAACTGAAAGTACGGATCTTCTTCTTTTGTAAAATCGCCGGACATCATATATCTAAAATTCCACGGCTTTCGAAGACCAGGCATGTTCTTCTCTAACGTACGTATATCGTCAAAAGCATATTTTGTCTTTTGATATATAGAGTCAAAAAGAGTAAATAATTCTTCTTTGGTCATACCATCCTCCCGTCTCACTTTAAAATCGTAAAAATCGGTGTACCCCATAGCGTGGGCATATTGGTTGCGCATCGTTATCAGTTGTACATATTCGCTCACATAATCCGTGGCTAGTTTTTCGCGCCCTTCAAAGCAAGCTCTACGTATCTTTTCATCATCGTTAGTTGCCAACATCGTACTCATCCGGACAGCAGAGGCTGCAGTAAATTTTTTCGTATAGGGGTCAATATAGCCTTCTGTACGGGTCGCGCGCTTCTTCAGAATAGTCGCTTCGAGGCGATCAATTTTATTTTTTATACCGAGGGCGTGCGGAGGCGACTGGTACCGCTTAAAAAAATCTAGCCATACGGTTAGACGCGCTTTCGTTTTAGCTTCAGCACCCACTAACAACTCCTCAACTTTTTGTGCATAGGCCGCGTTGCTTCTATAAGCGTCACGTTTTCCAAGGGCCTGGTTTTTTTTAGCATCAACCTTGTGGTCGCCCATATAGGAAAGCCAAAAAAAGTCCTCATATTCCTTATGCAGTTGTACATATTCGGCGTTGAGTGTATCT
>JAYTFN010000078.1:0-1851 GCA_043734325.1 Candidatus Adlerbacteria bacterium | reverse complement strand
ATACTGCGTCGTCAAAAGGATAGTCGCGCCGGCACGTTTTAAATTCTCAATGACTTCCCACATAGCAAGGCGGCTGCGCGGGTCAAGGCCTGTCGTGGGTTCGTCTAAAAATAATATCGGCGGCGTCGCGACAAGGCTTGCTGCAAGATCGAGGCGTCGGCGCATGCCACCGGAATATGTTTTGGCAATACGCTGTGAAGCGTCCACCAAAGCAAACTGCTCGAGTAGTTGCTGGGCGCGGTCCTTGCTGTCTTTTTTACTTAAATGATACAGCCGACCCATCATCTCCAGGTTCTGCCTACCGGTCAGGTAATCATCAATGGCGGCGTACTGCCCGGTGAGCCCGATAATATGGCGCACCTCGTCGGCCTCATTTACTACGTTAAACCCACCCACGATAACTTCGCCGCCGTCAGGTTGAAGGAGTGTACTTAAAATACGAACGATAGTTGTCTTCCCCGCACCGTTTGGCCCAAGCAAAGCTAACATAGTGCCGCGCTCGACACTTAGGTCGACCCCACTCAACACGTCCAGCTTGCCGAAAGACTTTGTAAGCCCCTTTATATAAATTGCGGTATCCATGAATGCTATGAGTTCGTAGTATAACAAACTTTTTTTCTAGGTCACCCCTGTTGCTTGACATACAAATCGACCATTTCGCAGGCAATACAGGTACTGGTTATGTAACCGATATGTTACCCACCTACTCGCAAATTTCTTTTAACTTTGCCAAGGCCTTCGGCCAGGTTTTTGCCATCTAGCACCGGATATCGCTTTTGGTAGACTCAGTCTCAAACCTTTTCCTGACCAACTGGCAACGGAAAACTAGTAATAAACTTCAGCAGCTGATGTTCGTCTTTGGCGAGGTTAACCTCTATCCAATTATCAAGCACTCCATGCTGAAGTAACACCTGCCGCTCGAAATTAAAGCAGTCATCGTCGAACCAGAGAAACGGCTTACTGAAATCAATTGCATCAGTTTTGGCTACATCCCAATTTGTGGGCTTAATCTTTCGCATAAGATGCACTGTCTTCTGATCAAATAGATGCCCGACATGCTGTATCGGAGTCGTAGCGTCTCCTTTACAATGCGTGGTCAGCCAGTATGTACTATAGGGAAAGCGTTCAAGAACATGGCTCAAAAACTCCTGCGCATAGAGAGCGAGATTATGATCATTGGCCAAGAGTACACCGTCAATGTCCAAATATATGTTCATTTTTTGCTTACCATTTGATAATAATTCTACTCTATAAACTATTAAAACCATCACTCATACCGAGGTAATGTGGTCAGAAATGCTCTGTAGAAAACACCACATTCTCTTCACACATCGCGCGTACGCTAGAGGTATATGAAAACCTCAAAATCTCCCCATGCAGTTGCGTTAATCGCCTATGTAACCGCTCGTCGCTCCCTTCCACCATACCTCCACCCCAAGAGCCCCAAGAAGTTCACTCAGCATCAATTAGTGGCGTGCCTTGTATTGAAGGAATTCTTCATCACGGATTACCGTGGTATTGAGGAAATACTACGGGACTCAACTGACCTGCGACGGATACTTGAGCTTTCTCAGGTACCGCACTACACCACGCTCCAAAAAGCAGCACACCGACTCACCAAGAAACATACCCTCGACAAACTATTCAAAGAGATACTGCAAGCCGCCATTAAGATGTGTATTCTGAAACAGACGGTGCGTCTCGCGGCCATAGACGGTACCGGCTTTGAGTCCCATCACATCAGTACGTACTTTGTGAAGAGAAAAGCCAAAGGACAGGCCATATATCAAATGACTACCTACACCCGGTATCCAAAGGTTGGGATTGTCGTCGACAGTGACACTCATCTGA
>JAYTFN010000077.1:0-1586 GCA_043734325.1 Candidatus Adlerbacteria bacterium | reverse complement strand
CCTGCTTCGTGGCGAGGGTCGACTATGACCATAGCGTCCGGCAATTTGTTCATGCCGCGAAGCCCTCCAAACATAGCTTCGAGGTCAGCTATCTCGCGGTCCATAAGGAGTCTTTCGTGTTTGGTAAATTTAGCCAACTCCCCTTTTTCGAGCATTGAAGAGTGTTCCGTAAGGCGGTTAACGCGCTTCTTAATTTCAGCAAAGTTAGTAAGGGAGCCGCCTATCCAGCGACCGGCAACGTAGGGCTGCGCTATTCGCTCTGCAGCGCGGGTCACCATTTCGCGCGCCTCTGCTTTGCCACCGACAAAAAGAATTGTCTTACGCTGTGCTGCCATAGACTGCACGAAGGCCAGAGCCTCAAGCATGAGGTCTGATGTTTGTTCGAGGTTAATAAGTTCAGTACCACCCTTAACGCCGAAGATATACGGCGCAACGGATGGATGACGACGCGACGGTCCATAACCGAAGTGCGCTCCCACTGAAAAAAGCTTTTCTATGAGTACTTGTTTTTCCATAAATTACCTGCAGACAGTACCATAGCCTACTGTATTTTGCAATTTTACCTTAAAGAAATAAGATTATTCCTAATCCACTTCGCCCCGTCCGGTATAGTTTGCTAAAGCATCTAGAATATTACCTAGGTTCCCTCCTAAAACCCCCGGCAAATTGTGCCAACTTTCTTTAATACGATGGTCGGTGATGCGGTCCTGGAGCACGTTGTAGGTACGAATTTTTTCCGAACGATCTGCGGTACCTATTTGCTCGGCGCGCTTTGCCGAGTATTTTGCATGCTCCTGTTCTTCCTGGAGTTGCTCTAGCTTAGCCAATAAAACGGCCATAGCCCGCTCGCGGTTTGCGTTTTGAGAGCGCTCGACTTGAGAGCGCGCGTCCAGACCTGTTGGAATATGGATTATACGCACAGCCGTTTCAACTTTGTTAACATTTTGTCCGCCTGCACCACCGGCCCGTGAGCGTTCAATTTCGATATCAGCCGGGTTAATTTCAACTTTGTGTTTTTTGCGAATAGGGAGAATGGCTACTGAGGCGGTCGAGGTATGGATACGGCCTGACTTTTCGGTCGCAGGAATGCGCTGGACGCGGTGTACCCCAGTTTCAAATCGAAGACGCTCATAGACGCCTTTGCCACGCAATTCTATTGCAATATCCTTATAACCTCCCAAGTCAGTCTTAGACTCCGAAAGTACCCGCGCACCCCACCCTTCTGCCTCAGCATACGCGCGGTACATATGAGACAACTGCTCAGCAAAAAGAGCAGCCTCCTCGCCACCTACTCCCGCACGAATTTCGAGCACGGCTTCGTTTGGAAACTCTTCTTCAACACGCTCACGATCAAAAATTTTTGCTATCTCCTCTAAAATGGCCTTTTTCTGGTCTTCAATTCGCTTAAGGTCGTCACTGACTAAATCTCCTAACTCTCCTTCTGCCAACTCTTTAACCTCAGCTTCTTCCGCTAAAAGACGCTCAAGTTCCACTGCAAAATAAGCAGTTTTTGGGTTTTCTTTAAATTTTGGTAGGTCTATGTCAATCATGGTAAAAGACAAAAACTACGTTTTGAGAGTATCCCC
>JAYTFN010000076.1:0-5550 GCA_043734325.1 Candidatus Adlerbacteria bacterium | reverse complement strand
GCTGTGATAGGTGTTGTTTTTGCTGGAGTATTTGTAGCTATGCAGTTTGGGCTTTTGAATGTACGAGGATCAACAAAAGGGCGAAATGAATTTTTTATTCCGCAGACTAAAACCGCGAGTCCATCTCCCGTATGTTCAGATATGCTCATTCGGCGTTGCACGTGGAGTGCTACTCCTGAGTGGCTGGTGATTAAAGAAGGACTTAAAAAAGATCAGTTGGTGCTTGAAGACGTAAGCCGTAAAACAGGCGTGCCTGCACGGTTGATTGCGGCGGCAGCAGTACCGGAGCAGATACGGTTTTTTACGGCCGAGCGGGAAGTGTTTAAACGCTATTTCGAGCCACTTAAAATTTTAGGCTCATTATCTCAATTTTCACTTGGCGTATCCGGCATTAAACAAGAGACGGCAAATAAAATTGAGGTCTATGCAGCCAGTACTACCTCGCCATTTTACGCAGGGGAAGGGATGTCTACTTTAATTAAATATGAACAAGAGGGGAACCATGACGCCGAGCTCTACGCCCGCCTGACAAATGCTAAAGACCACTATTACTCCTATCTTTATACGGCACTCTTTATTAAAGAAATAGAAATGCAGTGGAAGCGCGAAGGGTTTGATATATCGCAAAATTCCGCTATTTTAGTGACACTTTTTAATATTGGATTTCATGCTTCGCATCCGAGTAGTAGTGCTCAAGTGGGAGGTGCCTCTATTACCACCGGCGGTCAAACATACTCGTACGGTGAGCTTGGAGAAAATTTCTACACTTCAGATGAAATTTTAGACATATTTCCTCGTTAGTCATAACGACTCCAGTCTCATCGCTTGTTCGCGATGCATACGGAATAATGTATATTTAAAAATCTACACTAAGGGTTTATTTAAAGGAATGTTAAGGAGTGGAGAGCGCTGTTGACTCTACAGGCCATAGGTATACGATTATCATCGGCCAGGCATTTGGAATCCTGGCTTTATGTGGAGGAGTAAATATCCATGTCTACTCTTTTGGGTCATGGAGTAGAGATTAGTTATCAAGACTGCGTTGATGACTATTATAATAGGCAGTTCAAAATGCTGGAAAATATTATTAATCTTCCAGCTGGACTTAAGGAAATATACAAACTTGCACAAGACGCTATAGAGGGCTCCCAAAAGCACTGTCCAGGGGGATTGCGAGCAAAAATCAACAAGGACATTGATGCGCTACAAGCTCTTGGTGCTGCTCAAAAAGAAATGTGCGCTCGGGTTCCTATTCTCAAGGGTTGCATCGAAGGTCTACAGGTTCTTAACCTTTCGGAGGGTCAGTTAAGTGATACTGATCCTGAAGAGATCGGTCAACTTAATCGCGAAGAAAGAATTCACGCGGTCCACCTTGCGGCAAATATTCTAGCGCATTTCGCTGCGCTTGAGGAAGGTATTTGTCCTCGCAATCCCGCTTTAGTGTAAAGGTTATACAGGATAAGGTTATATAAGCCTTGTCCTTTTATTTTCTTCAGTGATGACAATTCCAGAATATATACTTAGGTTTATACGTCCTGACTGCAAAAACGTATTCTTACAATAAAAGTTATAGAGATTAAAATGTAAAATCATTTTTTATAACCTACAGGCTGTATACAATGTAAAACACCATAGGAGGGGAAAGTAAAACATACTGGTATACTTTGTGTATGAAAAAAGACGATAGGATTTTGGTGGCAGGGGTGGGCCATTTAAGTTTTCAGGTGTATAGACAACTTAAAGAGAAAGGCTACTCTCCGACTAGAGTAGTGTCTGACCCGAGCAATAAAACGTCTACCAGTGTTAGCGAGCGATCTGTATATGAACACTACCAGACTTTTTTCGAAACAGCAGGGATTAAAGATGCTGAAACCGTGTACCTGCTCGACGACGACGACCAGTATAATATTCAGTTTTTCTTAATAGCGGCGGCACTTAACCCAAACGCACATCTCGTTGTGTCGCTTTTTAATGATAGCCTGGCGCCACACCTGCGTTCGGGGCATGAATTGTTAAGTGTTTTTAATCCAGCTGCAATTGCAGCGGAGGAGTTTGTAAAAGCGGCCGAAAATAATAAGGCACGCAAGATGCACGCAAGGCTGACTGACGCTTGGTTCTTGAGTGAGCAAAAAAATTCTTCACTTTTTAATTCACTTGTCGCTATCTCTGTAGTATTTGTAGGCATTTTTATTTTTGCGATGGCCGTGTTTCATTATATGGATAAACTTTCGTGGATAGATTCGTTTTATTTTACCGGCACAGTTATAACTACGACAGGGTTTGGGGATATTAGCCTCCTGCATTCTAGCCCGCTACTTAAAATATTTGGCGTACTGCTTATGTTTGTGGGAGTATCGTTTATTTCAATTGCTTTTTCACTTATTGTGGAGTGGCTATTGTCCAGACGCGTTCAACTTGCGCTTGGTCATAAGCAATATAAATTGCGCGGCCACATTATCCTGTGCGGGCTTGGTCGCCTAGGGTATCAGGTGACTCTAGAGTTACTTAAGCGAGGTCATGACGTGTTGGTGCTGGAGCAATATGCAGAAAATCGATTTATTGACTCGGTTCGGAGTGCGGGAGGCCATGTGTTCGTAGCCGATGCAAGTTTGTCGCGTAATTTACGATTAGCAAACGTGGCAAAAGCCCGCTCCATACTTTCTGTAATGCAAGATGACTTAAAAAATTTGGAAGTGGGACTCACTGCACGCTCAATCCAGTCAGAGATGCCGCTTGTACTTAGAATTTTTGACCATGATGTAGCAGAGGAAATGCGCAAGCGCCTTTCAATTCCTGTGGCACTAAGTGCATCAGCTATAGCTGCAGCCTACCTGCTTAAGGATAAATGACTTTAGGGTACTTTTGATTACGGATTGGCGTGTGTGAACGTGAAAATATGAAAACCGCCCAATATTAGTTACTGGGCGGTTTTCGTTTAGTACGGGTGGTATTTAATAATGCTTTATTCCTCCATCATGCCTGGGGTATTTGATGATGGTTTTTCTGAGCTTTTTTCTGAACCTTTTTCGTCATTTTTATGAGATGCTTTGCCGCCATCGCGTCCAGCAGCACGTGCTTCCTCGGAGTCCCATTCATGGGCATTGCCGCTTTCATGTGCAGCTTTTCCGCCCCGACTCGCTATCTCACGCTGCTTATCCGGATCCATACTTGCAAAGCCTCGCTTATCGGTGTTGTTATTTGCCATATAGTTTTTTTTGAACTTGTACCGCGCTGTTTTCCGTTCAGGCGCGACGCTCATCCATTTATTTTATAGTAGCGATTAATGTGTGCGACCCAACCAAACTATAACGCACTCAACATTAAGGACCGATTAAGCTCAAAAATATTTCTTCATGCAAACTACTCTAATATTGTGTCGGCGAGACCAAGTGCTATCAAATCTTTTGGAGTCAGGAGTGTTTCTTTTTCCATCATCTCAAGCACTTCTTTTTGCGTTAATTTACCATGCGAATTATCCGATACTATTTCCGCATACTGATCGTCTTTAATACGATCTTCCTTTGCCATCATTTCCATATCATGTGCGGTTAAACGCTTAGTATCTTCGAAGGTTCGTCCGGCTAGATGTAAAAGTATCGTGGTGTGTTTCGTTACAAACCGTGTTTCACCGGAGAGAAAAATTATAACACCCGAAGAATCAACATCTCCAGCTCCGATGGTCACCAGCCGAGGTCTTAATATGGTTCGCACCGTATCATAAAAACTCATTCCCACGCCGGATGGGCCGCCTGCTGAGGTAACCAATAGTATTATTTCTTTTTGGGGAGCAAACATAAGAAGCTCTTTCAAAGCGTGAAGCACTTTTTCATTTGTGGAGTTAGAAACGCTGCCAAAATATTCTATTGTCCGGTCCGGAGGGAAACCGCTTATAACAGGAGATGTGGTACGTTCAATTGAAGATATTGAAGCGACACTATTATTTTGTATTGGTTTAATTGGCACAGTGTAGGATTTATTATAAATATATTACGTAGCGAATCAAGCTCGACCGTTGCTTGGACACTACTTTTAAGCTTTCGGCGAGCTCGACCAGATTATTAGCCGCCTTTAAGGCTAAGCGACTAGCTTTTGATAGCCTGTTTTTCGCTGACATAATTTTCTCTTTTTTATGAGCCTCGATTATACTATATGGCGTAAGGCTTTTTTGGTGCATACCCCAAGCGGTGTGGCCTTCATACAATTTTCTTATAAATAGTGCATTATAGGGGTATGAAAATGAAAAGTATGCGTTTAAAAGCAGGAATCCTTTCTTTAGCAGTAGTGGGCGCAGGGCTTATCCCGGTGGCGTCGCATGCGTGGAGTATGCGACAAAATATAAATCAGGGGCATTCTAATTACGTGACTGCACAAAATTGGTGCGGATCCTACTATTCGTCGTATCCTTGTCAGCAACAACAACAGTATGGTTATACTTCAACACACTACACTAACTTCAATACATATCAGTACGCAAACTATCAGTACCCAACATATCAGTACTCGCCAACCTCATATTATTACCCCACAACGTATGCGTCCCAAAATTTAACAGGGCAGTATGGATACGGAGGTACTGGTACTAATGGATATAATATGTACTCTCAGGTGTATCCAAACAATGGAAATAACAGATATACCAATAATATAAACCTGAAATACAATTACAATAATAATTATGGGTACGGTGGGTATGACTATGACGACTATGACGACTATGACGTGTATGACTACGGAGGATACAACGGTTTCTATTACTATTATTAAATTAGGGAAAGTTTGGGGGTCGATTACGTCTTGAGCGCTTCATGCGCCGGGGCTTTTTCGATTGCTTCTGTTTGAGCTTCTGTGTTGATGCCGCTCTAAATAATTTTAGCGGTTAAATTTAAAGGCGACTTAATGTTTTTAACAGCTTATAGCTGCAACAATATTTTTGTGTACATTTAATTTTTTATGTCCAAACAACCATATATAAACTTCCGCGAACGGGGGGTACTGTTTTTATTAGGAGTTGTGCTCCTGATGATTTCATCATTGGTGCGACTCATCTCATATCCGACGACTACCTCGGACTATATCTACTTCTTAGCAAAATGGTTTACTGCGCTGCAATCGCACGCGGGGCTCACGGCCTTCTTATATCCCTTTTCTGATTATGCGCCTCTGTACTTGTATCTATTAAAAATACTGACTTTTTTCCCAGTGTATAGCTTATGGAGCGTAAAAACTTTATCACTAGCATTTGATATAGGTCTTGCCTACACTATATATAGATTGCTGCAAGATACGACAGATTATTCGCGTGAAAAACTCTTTCTCGCATTCGCAATTATCATGTCTTTACCCACGGTAGTCCTCAATAGCTCACTTTGGGGACAGTCCGACGCTGCGTACGCACTAGGTGTTATTGTCTCTTTGTATTTTATTATTCTGGATAAGCCGAAATGGGCAGCGATTGCTTTTGGATTTGCAATAAGCTTTAAATTACAGACTATTTTCTTTCTGCCAATTATTGCAGGATATTTTTTAGGGAAAAAAAGTGAATGGAAGCAA
>JAYTFN010000075.1:0-8425 GCA_043734325.1 Candidatus Adlerbacteria bacterium | reverse complement strand
TGCGATACCGACCGTACGCATATTTAAACGAACACGCCTTGCGTATGACTGCCGGAGTTGCTCAGGTAGTTGTTTCGCGGGCAGGAGCCGGAAGTATTTTTGAAATTGCTGCGTGGGGTATTCCTTCAATTCTTGTACCCATACCCCAAGAGATATCTCATGACCAAACTAAAAATGCTTTCGCTTACGCCCGCTCCGGTGGTGCGATTGTAATAGAGCAATCGAACCTCAAGCCGGGAGTCCTTATATCCGAAATAGAACGAATTCTTGAGCATCCGGAAATTTCGCGTACTATGGCACAGGCAGCAAGAGCGTATGCACGAGTGGACGCTTCTCGAACAATAGCTGAAGCCTTGATAGCCATAGCACTTTCCCATGAATCTTAACAAAGTTGTAACTAGGTACGCTCCGAGCCCTACAGGTTTTCAGCATGTGGGCGGCATTCGTACTGCTATTTATGCATGGCTTTTTGCACGTAAGCATCAGGGTACTTTTATCCTACGCATTGAAGACACTGACAAAGCACGAGAGGTTGAGGGAGCAATCAGTCATGTGATTGAATGTCTTACATGGTTAGGAATCAAACCGGATAAAGGACCGATCAAACAATCAGACCGACTCGCTGAATATCGTAAATGGGCCAAGGTACTCATTGAGCGTGGCTTCGCATACCCAGACCCATACACCGAGCAAGAGCTTGGAGCATTCCGTACAAGAGCCGAAGAAGAAAAGAGGCCCTTTCTCTTTCGCGAACATCGGCCAAAAGAAATACTGCCCTGGGATGGCGCAAGGCCGCTGCGTTTTTTGGTGCCGGAAATAAAGCGCTATGAATGGTACGATATTGTCCGCGGTCAGCTCTCGGCAGGGGAGGAAGCGCTCGACGATTTTATTTTAATCAAGAGTGACGGCTATCCGACGTACAATTTCGCCCATATTATTGACGACCACGACATGGAAGTGACTCATATTATGCGCGGGGAAGAATTTATTTCCTCCACTCCAAAATTTCTCTCGCTCTATGATGCACTTGGGTTTGAGCGCCCCTATTTTGCCACCATGCCGGTTATCCTCGGTCCCGACGGCAAGAAGAAGCTCAGCAAACGCGACGGCGCGAAGGATATCCTAGACTACCGCCGCGAAGGCTACCTGCCTGAGGCGATGGTCAATTTTTTAAGCTTGCTTGGCTGGCATCCCGAAGGTGATCAGGAATTATTTACCATAGAGGAGCTTATTTCCGAGTTTAATGTTGCAAAACTTCAAAAAGGGGGCGCTCGTTTTGATGAGGTTAAACTCAAATGGGTGAATCACGAACATCTTAAACGGCTCTCTACACAAACGTATACAGAAATGCTGACCGTGCATCTAACTTCAACAGGGGAGCAGGTCCCTGTGTACCTTATCGAAATTGCATCTCTACTACAGGAACGTTATGCCACGTTTGCGGAAGCCGCATTTGCTCTCGCACAAGGTGAATTTACTTTTATGAATCCAAGTATTCCTGCTTTGTCTAAAGAGCTACTACTGAAAGGAGCTAAAGCTGAAGCAGCTGATGTAAAAAAACATTTACAAAAAGTGCACACGCTTCTTTCATTATGTGAACCCTTCACCGAAACACAATGCAAAGAATGTGTGTTCTCGTATGCTACGGAAGTAGGCAGGAGTTCTGTCCTCTGGCCCATGCGAATTGCACTGTGTGGCCTAGAGAAATCACCTGATCCATTCACTCTCGCCGCACTACTGGGCCGAGATACCACACTCAAGCGTATTGAGGCTGCGGCACAATTGCTTTAATATAAGGGAATGTCCCGAGTACTAGTCCGCATATTCCTGTCTGCAATTTTTGCCCTTACATGTACCACAGGAATCATAACGCATCAGTTGCGCGCACAAACGATAGACGAGTTGCAGCAAAACATTGTTGATAGCGCATCCCAAATTAATTCTCTTAAAATTGACATAGCAAAACTCCAAAATGGTCTTATTAAAACGGGTAAGCAGAAACAGACACTGCAGACAATGATAAAAACTGCGGATCTGAATATCCAAAAGTTTACCAAGTCGATTTTATTGACAACAACTCAAATAAACCAAAAGGATAAAGAGATTAATCGACTCACCGGAGGTATTGCAACAACTACAAACAAAATTGGGTCTGCCCGTAGTGACGTTGGCATAACGCTGAGCTTGCTTGACGCACATGACCAAGAGCCGTTATCCCTTTTGATGCTCGGTGGCACCTCTCTTTCTGATTTCTTTAATCAAGCCGCAGTGCTTGAATCTATTCGTTTAAGTCTTCAAGGTAAGATATCTACGCTTTCCACACTTAAGACTAACCTCCAAAGCAGTAAAGATGTTGCACAACTCAAACGTGAAGAATTAAACACATTGCAAAATAATTTAGCAGAGCAAAAGCAAAGCCTTGCTATTGCAAGACAGTCCCAAAGCGAACTCCTTACTCAAACTAAAAATACTGAAATAGGGTATCAAAAAACGTTGACAGAGAAAAAAGCAGAACAGAAAAAATTTGAACAGGATCTTCGTAGCTTTGAGTCACAACTTAATCTTAAAGTAAGTAAAAGTAGTTTGCCCCAGAGTGGTACCGGCTCACTTGCGTGGCCCATTGACGATCCGATGATTACGCAATATTTTGGAAACACACCATTCGCGACAGCGAATCCGCAGGTCTACAACGCAAAAGGGCATAATGCTATCGACTTGCGCGCATCACCCGGTTCTGTAATCAAATCTGCACGTGCAGGTATTATTTTAGGTACAGGAAATACTGATGTCACGTGTCCAGGTTCTTCATACGGTAAATGGGTTTTTATTCAACATGATAACGGACTCTCAACGCTATACGCCCATCTTTCTGTTATTAAAGTATCTAAGGGGGACCATGTAGACATGGGTGAAACAGTTGGATTATCCGGCGCGACAGGCTACGCAACGGGCCCCCACCTCCACTTTGGAGTATATGCAAGTAGTGGCGCGGAAATCGCCTCATTCCCCAGCAAGAGCTGCACAGGACGCACGTATACCATGCCAGTAGCTGATATTTCCGCATACCTCAACCCACTTTCGTACCTTTCAAAAATTTAAATCAGCTATCCCCATAGGCACCTTTTCACTTAAGAGGAAAAGCGCATACTAATGGTGCGGGTATCCCATATTCCAGTAATTCTACAGAAAAGGCTATCGGGAGGTCGGTCCGCACAAATGTTCATTCTTTTCCTATGAAAATACTACACATGCTCGCGTTTGTGCTCGCTATGATTGGCGCTCTAAATTGGGGACTTATCGGACTTGGCTCCATTGCCCAATTTAACGGTAATCTTGTAAATATGATCTTTGGCTCGTTGCCTATCGTCGAGTCACTTGTCTATATACTTGTGGGTGCCTCAGCTGTTTTTTTGATAGTCGCGCACAAACGCGACTGCAAAGTCTGTGCAGCAACCGTACAAATCTAAATTTTTACGCTCAAATTTTTCTCCTTAGGACAAGTGTCTTAGGGAGATTTTTTGATTGTATGCTATACTATTTCGAATAAATGACTGAAGCAATCATAATTAAAGATGTTTCAAAGGTCTACAGCACCGGTACAGAAGCACTTAAAGCTGTGTCGCTTACCATTTCCGAAGGGGATTTTTTTGCCCTACTAGGACCAAACGGGGCCGGGAAGACTACCTTAATTGGTATACTCACTGGACTTACCAATAAAACGAGCGGCACAATTGAAGTGTTTGGTGCATCCATAGACTCCGACCTCGAGCGTGCAAAAACATACATTGGCCTTGTTCCCCAAGAGTTTAATTTTAATATTTTTGAGAAAGTAATTGACATTATCATTACTCAGGCCGGCTACTATGGAATACATAGGTCCGTAGCTAGCAAAGATGCTGAGGTTATTTTAAAGGAATTAGGCTTATGGGAGAAAAGAAATGATAAGGCTATGACTTTATCAGGAGGCATGAAGCGACGACTTATGATAGCGCGCGCACTCATCCACCATCCGCGTTTACTTATCCTCGACGAACCCACTGCAGGCGTCGATGTAGAATTGCGTCGCAGTATGTGGGAATTTTTAAAAAAAATGAACGCGAATGGTACAACAATAATCCTTACCACTCATTATCTCGAAGAAGCTGAAGCTCTGTGTCGTAATGTCGCCATCATTAATAAAGGTGACATTGTCGTGAATGAGCCCACAGTTTCGCTCATCCGCAAACATGGAAACAAAAGTTTGGAAGACATTTTCATAGAGCTAATCGAAAAACCGGCGTAAAACCACTATGACACCAAACGGCAAAGCAACAGCATACTATACGTTAGTGCGAAAAGAAATCGTTCGCATGATCCGTATTTGGTCGCAGACCTTTTTACCGTCTATTGTGACGACAACACTGTATTACACTATTTTTGGTGCGTTTATAGGGTCACAAATTGCGGCTATTCATGGGTTTTCCTATATTCAATTCATTGTTCCGGGGCTCGTTATGATGGCGGTTATCACCAACTCTTATAGCAATGTTGTTGGTGGTTTCTTTGGAATGAAGTTTCAAAAGAATTTTGAAGAAATTATGGTGTCACCCACTCCGAACTGGATAGTCGTACTAGGGTTTGTTACCGGGGGAGTTATACGCGGAATGATTGTTGGTGTATTGGTACTACTAACTTCACTCTTCTTTACGCATCTCACGATTTTCAGCATTTCTGCTTTATTTGGCGCCGCATTACTTACTAGTGTTCTATTCTCACTTGCGGGACTACTTAATGGTATCTTTGCTAAAGGTTTTGATGGTATAAGCATCGTACCTACCTTTGTTTTAACGCCGCTCACCTACTTAGGAGGTGTTTTCTACTCAATAGATCTCTTACCGCCCTTTTGGCGATCCTTATCGCTTTTCAATCCAATACTGTACATGGTAAATGCTTTCAGGTACGGCTTTTTAGGGATTTCAGATACACCCATACTATTTAGTTTTGGACTTTTAATAGTGCTCACTATTCTCCTATTTGTTATTGCGGTAGTCCTATTTCAAAAGGGGATAGGGATGCGTAATTAGTTTCTTCATCCGGCTTTTTTATTAAAATGCCGCCTTCAATTGTGCTGCCCCATATTGATATGGGAAGGTCGTTTTCATAACCAATCTGATCTTTCCTGCATCAATAGACGGATGCGCTCTGCGAACATGGTTCCACATCATAACCTTATTCATAAACTCCTTATTTGCGACTCCCCATTCTTGGTGGCCGCACTCGCGACAAGTAAGTAATACTTTCATGCAAATAGTATGCGCCTATGCAACTGAGACTAGGATGAACTTTTTGGTCGTTTCCACTCAACTACATCAAGCAACTTACGTTCAATTGGAGACGCATGGCGCAGTCGCCGCATTTTACTTGGAGCAACAATAGGGAAATGAGGAGCGGTATCTAAGTCCTCGGCAATTTGGTCCAAACTCTCATTAGACATCACCCAATAGTCCGGCGCATATCGTCTCATATCAAATGCCTTTGAGTATGCCTTCATAGTTTTCCTCCCATCGTGCATATAATATTCGTGGAAATATGACATTGCAAGTTCGCGAAGTGTTTTATACACAGGGTCGCGCCACCGTAAAATCGCATGGTTAGTTTTACTGATTGCTCCCCAACAATTGTCCCGTTTAAAAAGTGCAACGACATGATCCTCATCATACGCGCTAGTTTGAAAGTCCATAAGCCACGGTGCCTCGCCGTGGTAGGACAGGGAAGCCGCAGCAAACATTGCGCCTTCTATGCATTGCATATGCCCCTCTTTTAAAATTCTTTTTGAGGAGAGCAAGTCCCCTGACATATCAAAATTTATCGGAAGAGAATCCAAATAATCCTGAATCTTTTCAGGTGTTTTTAATTTTAAAAAAACTGCCGAAAGTTCGGGAGAAAGGGAAGCGCGTAATTTTTTTGAATAATTTTTTATATTCACCATGCGTCTATTCTACCACTAGTTTACAGGTATAAGGGTCGCACAATATACCTTTTGCGACACTTAACCTGTATGAAAGCTGAGATATACTAAACATATATGAATCAATGGACAGTAATTTTTGCACCGCTTCTAGGACGTATTTTGCTTGGCGGTTTCTTTTTGTGGAGTGGCATTCAGAAAGCACTTAACTTCCCCGGCTTTGTTGATTTTTTTATACGGGCGGGATACCCGTACCCATTATTTTTTGCGGTAGGAATTATTGCGATTGAAGTAACGTGCGCAATTGCACTCGTGGCTGATGTTCAATCCCGAGCTGCAGCTACTGCACTTGCCGTCTATTTGGTTGTAGCGAGCATTTTGTTTAGTCGAATTGCCACAGCAACTGACGTGCATATATTTTTACAAAATATTGCGATTGTAGGAGGACTTTTAATGTCTGTGGGATACGGGAGCAATCGTTGGATGCCGGGGCTTCGACGCTAGACACGCGTTCCTTTATTTTGATGTTCGGGCAAGGTTTGCGTTAGATTTTGACCAGCAGTAGCTAGACGATGACCAAGGAGCTACACCTTCGCGTTCATACAAGTATCGTGCGAACTCAAGATTACCTTTAATAGTATGTACATCAAACCCGAGCGCTCGTGAATCTTCTAAATGGTAATCTTCGTTTATTTGCATTATACCGACATCTCTATCGTTTATTTCGCCACGGAAGATACGGCCCGACATATTAAACTGTTTATAATGTGACTCACAACCAGCGATAGCAGCCATAATAGGTATATCGGAAAAATAGGCCTCAACACGTTGTCGCACCGTTTCTACTTTAGCGATAGGCATAGGAAGCACAATTGCCTTAGGGGGTGGGGGTGGTACGGCAAATGCAGCTGAGAACGCGAGTGCAAGGGTGGTTGCTGTAAATGGCATGTATTTTATGAATTTAATAAGTTGTAATGATTTTTTTCTAAATTCGGCTACCCGAAAACAAAAAAGGCCTCGGGGGAGACCCCAGAGGTATACATATGGTGCTCCTGAATGAAAGGTCAGTCAATAGAGGGGTATTGACAATAACGAAGCCTTCCCCATCATTTTTACTAAAATCTCGGTAACCCTATAAAACCTATATACTGCAACATATTATAAGCAATGTTTCACGACTTATTTTTAAGTCAAACCTTGAAAGGCACGCGTACCTTTTAACAAAATTGAACTGTGTGAGTTAAAAACTTAGACAGATGTCCATGGGATTTCAAATTTTTCAAACTCTGGCAATAGCTTTGTATCATACAAAAGCCTTGAAATTACCTCTGCGTGGCATTTTGCACCCGTTAGAGCGTTGTGTGGCTTAGGCTCCTCGGGAATACCGCAGTAATTAAGGACTAGGTCCAAATTAAGGGCCGAGTGCTTCTTTACAGCGTCAACGGGGGGAGTGACTCCCCTTTTAATCATGTGCATCCAGGCGAGTGTATGAGTATCAATAGTTCGGTGAGCAAATGGCCAATTCGTATGACCTGCGCGCTTTGCTGCCGCTTTAAGAAAATCTCGATCGAAAGATATATTTTGGCCCCCAAACGTAGTGTCATCAATACCTGAAGCAAAGGCGATGAACGCATGCACTAAGTCTTCTTCAGACTGTTTTTTTACATCAGTTATAGATTCGTCGCTCATACCATGCACGGCAGTTGCGCCCGATTCAATATGCGCCCCGTCCCAAATTCGGCACTCTTCATAGAACTGTTGCAGGGGGTGTGCAAGGTCAAGAGCACCAACACTAACAATCGAGCATTTTTCGTAATCTAAACCACTTCCTTCAACATCAACAATTAACATACAGTTATTGTACAGGAGAACAATTTGACGCTGCCTTATAGCCTGCGGATATCGCAGCGGCTGCAGACTCAAACCACACCTGGTTAGCTACTTTGATTCGATTAGCGTTCGTGCACCCAGCTTTGTAGTATTTAGATCCATTTTTGGAAGCTACGAAATTATGCGTATTTAAAGTCACTGGTTGCTTTGTGTCACTGTTATTAGCGCTCAGAGGGGTTGGTTTTGCCTCGGAAGAGGATATGGCCGGCGCATGAATAGTTAAATGCCCTTTTTGCTCTTGCAAGATAGTAAGTCGTCCAAGTCCAAATCCTCCGACTCCAACGAGTACCACAATAGCCGATATAACAAGTGACTCAGCGAACATGGGGCATCCAAGGAAGCTCGGCTTGCGCGTCCACAACTTTTTTGGTAGTATTTCGGTCACAGGCTAGTACTATAGCTTAAAAACAATATGGCATCAAAAAAGGCAGGCGGAACAGCTAAAAATCTAACAGACTCAAACGCACAGTATTTAGGCGTAAAGCTTTTTGCTGGTGAAAAAGTAAACACGGGTAATATTATCGTGCGCCAGCGCGGCACCAAAATGATGCCGGGACGTAACGTTGGTGTTGGGAAGGACCATACTCT
>JAYTFN010000074.1:0-2035 GCA_043734325.1 Candidatus Adlerbacteria bacterium | reverse complement strand
CATTATACGGATTTTCCGTCACCGCAAGATTAACTCCGACTGCAGCGAACATGCCTTGCGCACCTTGACCAAGCGAGGCGGGAGTTACAGTCAGGGCTGCAAATCCAAAAAGCAGTACCGCGAGCATGAGTGCGATTGTGTCTATATTTCTCAATCGACGTCGCATAGGTATAGAATTTAAGCGAACACGACAAACATTAGAATGAGGAACACCATACACACGAGGAGGATACCCATCGTCACCACAACAAGGAGTGAGCTAGATTTTTGATATTTCTTTTTGTAGAAGTCAGTATCAGCTCGACTCACTTGGGACACACCCATCTGGCGAAGTTGTTTTCGTATGTACGTCTTCATAAGCGCATAGATAGAGCCTACCACAAGGAGTAACGTGCCAAGCACTACAAGGATAGGCACAAGCGGCAGTATCCAAAAAGACGTGGTGCTATAGATAGTTTTACGTTCCTCATTTCCATATACGAGACTTACTATCGCTTGATATCTTCCAAACGCGAACCCATCGGACTTCCACTGTGTTGCGTACGTTCGATCAGCTTTAGGAAATACTGAGGCCAGCGATGCGTTAACCGGCACGCTTGCAACTTCTTTACCAAACATATTGGTCACTTGAATAATACCCGCTGGTTGTACCAGCACATTGCCGACGTTCTGTACCTTAGTAGTAAAATCCACGTCAGTGGAAGCGTATATTAATTTTCCGGTTGAGAATTCACGCAACTGGGCCTCTTCACGAATATCACCCGATATACGCAGGCTGAGTATAGAACCGACATCAAAACCAATACCGGTTCCCGAGGTAGTGGGCACTATAGGCTTATCACTAAAAAATATGGTCCCGAAATGTGATCCAGGGCTAGCCCCGTCCGGGACTCGAACGGTAAAAGAAATACTTTTTGTCTCACCTGCGTTCAGGGAAATTGTAGTGTGCGGTAAAGTAACCCACGAAGAAATTTCATAACCAGTCGGTTCTCCCGTTTTAGAAAAAATTGGCCGCCCTTGATTATCGAGCCCTTTAATATCCTGAGTGCTAACAAAAAATGTACCCGCAACCTTACTAACGTTAGTAACCGAAAGCGCGTACTGGTGCGTTTCGCCGGGGTTAACCTGGTCTTCAACAATAGCCGGTTTAAGCTGCAAACCAAGAGCCACTTGGGCATGTGCCGAGGTTGAAAAACCAACTATCAATAAAAAAGAACTGAGTGCGACGTATACTGCTTTATTAAAAAAATAGTTCATATGTAGGTGGTTATAGTAAAACTCTACCATGCTTTAACGTAATATTCACTATGAATTAACTGTAAAAATAGCACAACTCTGGTAATACTTTGTATGCGCATTATCCTATATCATGTGCGTTTATATTATTATTTCTTTACAAAAGGAAAATAATAATTCGCATCCATGAGATGCGAATTATTATTTAGACCAAATTTTGCCTTATTTAGAACGTCGGTGTCGCAACGTACGTCAGCGTGTTCGTATAGTCCGTACCGGCTTCCTGGAGGTCGCTGATTTGGATACGGTACCCTACAATTGCTTTACCTTTGTTTTGGGTTGTACCATCAGATGGGCCTGTATGTGAAAAGACAGTGCGCGGCACATCCATATTTCCAGCCCACAGTGTTGCCCCTACAAAAAGATTCGCTGCCCCAGTCATATCGGCATCATCGCTCGTGACACCGAAGTGGCCGTAGGAGCTTAATGTGTCAAGAATGGCGGTTGGCGCTACCCAAGCTGTTGGATTTGTAGTTGAAGCCCCGTTACTAAACAAGTCGATAGTAGCACCGGTTGCTGATGTGGGTGGCTGATTTTCCTGCACGGTGACAGAGAAGCCGTTACGTGCATTCGTAGTGACGTTCAATTGCTGGGCCAGCACCGTACTTGAGGCAATAGTACTTGAGGCAAGGGTTCCGAACGGTAGCGACGTGGCGGTGGAAGACGCGGAGCTCGTTGCATTGTTACCAAAGAGTGCGGTTGAGGTTGCCAAGCCCGTTACGGTGAAAGTAAAGGATGT
>JAYTFN010000073.1:0-3189 GCA_043734325.1 Candidatus Adlerbacteria bacterium | reverse complement strand
GATACTGAAATTTAGTCAAAATACTTTTTCGTCTCTTTCAATTCGAAATTACCGCCTCTACTTTTTTGGACAAGCGATTTCATTGTCGGGAACGTGGATGCAAACCATAGCCCAGGGTTGGCTGGTGCTACAAATTACGAATTCAGGAACTCAGCTCGGAATTGTTGTCGCTTTACAGTTTTTGCCGTTACTACTTCTCGGTCCATTAGGTGGTCTCTTTGCTGACCGTCATAATAAACGGCGCATATTGTTTTATACGCACATAGGGTTTGGGCTTGTAACACTGTTCTTAAGTATATTAGTGTTAAGTGGCACCATTCAGCTGTGGGAGCTGTATCTGTTCTCACTTATATTTGGAATCGGCCGAGTGTTCGATAATCCTGCACGACAAACATTCGTGACAGAGATGGTGGGCAATACACATCTTAAAAATGCGGTGAGTCTGGATGCCACTGTAAATAGCATGGCGCGTGCAATCGGCCCGTCAATCAGCGGTATCCTTATTGTAAGTGTCGGTATTGGATTTTGCTTTTTAATAAATGCTCTTTCTTTTTTTATAGCCGTATTTTTTGTGTACTTAATGCGTTCGAGCGAGCTTTTTACTACAAAGCCGGTTGCAAAAAGACCCGGAGAGCTTGCCGAAGGGTTTCGATATGTTTGCGAGACGCCGCTCATTCGTAATATGCTTATTATGATGGCGCTCGTAGGTACGTTTGTGTATGAGTTTCAGGTGAGCTTGCCTATATTTGCCCAGAAGACGTTCCTCGGAGACGCTGCAAGTTACGCGTGGCTTATGTCGGCGCTTGGAGTAGGCTCAGTCCTGGGAGGTTTATATGCAGCAGGACGAAGTAAGATTGCACCTCAACAATTGCTGTTTTTTCTTTTCTTTTCCGCAGCAAGTTTACTAGCCGCAGCATCTATGCCGACTCTGGAGCTCGCAGCGATAGCCCTAGTTATCGCGGGTTTTTTTACGGTTAATGCAACTTCGTTAGCGAATACAATAATCCAATTAGAAAGTGTACCGTCTATGCGTGGGCGCGTAATGGCACTGTGGTCTATGGCAATGTTGGGTTCTACGCCAATCGGCGGTCCCATTGTTGGATTTTTTGGCGAATATGGCGGCGGCAGGTGGGGAGTGGCAATTGGTGGTTTTGCCGCATTATCTGCAGCAATTTTTGGATGGATTACTCTTCGGCAAAAATCAGAAGCCTCAATTCCTGAAAGTGTCCGTGTTGCCGCAAATGTTGCAACTGGAGAACATGCTAAGCCCGCGTAACGCAATACTCAACTATTTAAATGATGACCCTTAAAAATTATATAGCTAGGTTACAAACTTTTGCTGCAGCCTGCCGTAATGATCTCTTCGCACACGTCGCTACAAAAAATACGTGGCGTTTTTTCTAAACATGCGTTGCAGGCAAGCATTTTTTTATGGCACTCTCCATATGCGCAGTTTGTGAAATTCTCAGTTTTTGAAGTACATACTTCGCATACTCCTACTACCTCATACTGTACGGCGTCCTGTTCAAGTATTCTCTCATCAAAGACATATAAAGACCCTAAAAAGTCTTCGCCGGGAAACGTCTTCATGTACGTGCCAATACCGCCTTCAAGCTGGTACACATTCTCAAAACCCTGCGATTTTAAATAGCCGGATGCTTTTTCGCAACGAACGCCATAGGTGCACACGGTCAAAACCTTTTTATGTTTTATAGATTCAAGGTGGGGAAGTGCTTGTGGTAAATCGCGAAAGTTTTCAAGGTTAGGGTGAATTGAATTTTTAAAATGACCAACCTTAAATTCGTAGTCGTTACGCATATCAACAATTTCGAAATCTTCTCCTGACTCTATCCAACTTTTAAGCGTAGCAGGGTCAATGTGCGTACCGGTCATTTCATTGGGATCAATGTCATTTTCCCCGAGCCCCAGTGTTACAATTTCTGCGCGCTCTCGTACCTTTAAACCATGAAACGACTGCCCCGTACTTTCGCTGTGTTTAAACCAAATATTTCGAAAGTCAGCGGCGACACACTGCGCGCCATCTTGTTTAAGCATTTCCTGCTCATATTTTAAAATTGCATCCCCGGAACCTTCGCACGTTCCGTTTATTCCTTCGCTCGCTACCAAAATACGCCCCTTAATCCCAAGCTCTGTGCACAGCTCTTTTTGCCACACCACAACCGCCGCCGGGTCAGCGACCGGTGTATATTTATAAAAAATGATTAGAGTCGCTCCCGTTTCCACCTATAAGTTATAGGCTACGATCGGTATTTGAGCAATGAGCCGTACTCCTGTATGTGTGAGGTTCTGAACTTTTTTGCAAAATTTACCAACTTTGAGAAACTTATTATAGATTTAGTTTTGTAATTCCTGCTTCAATTTCTGTATAGCAATTTTTACAAACAAGTGTACATTTTTGTGCCTCAAGCACCAAGCTATCCCAAGAGTATGAGAGGCCTTTAACACTTAACGCAAATATTTTGTTTTTTGGATTAATATGATGAAAATCAAGTGCCCCCGCATATTTTTTATAACCACAAATCACACATTTTCCTCCAAATGTATGTATAAGGCGTTCTTTTTTATTTCTTCTATTTTGTACCACCCATCCTGAAGCGCATTTGCCACAACGAAATGTTCACTCAACTCTTGCCAAATGTTTAGTTACACCATACTTTTTGCACGTTTTTATTATCTAAATAAGTAGAACACCCGGTGTTAAGTTTGCTACAACAGTGTAAGCGTGTATAATTTTTACAGGCCAATTAGTGGTCAAAATATTCCGGTGTAGCTCAATGGTAGAGCAGCTCCCTGTGGCATAAACGCAGCTTTCCAAAGGAATTTGGATTGAAAAACGAGGTGAATTCGGGGAAACCCTGGCTAGTCGCAGGGCAATCCCGAGCCAAGTCCCAAGAGTAATCGAAGGAAAGGTGTAGAGACTATCCTTTACAGGAGTAGTCCTGGCAAAATATGCCAGGCCGAAGCGCCCCGCATCCAACAGTTTAATAAACAAGGATGATGATATAGTCCACGCTCGCAGTAATGTGAGATTCCGTGTAAGGAGTTGGTTGTAGGTTCGAGTCCTACCGCCGGAGCAAGATAAAAGAAATCCCGCCTTGTGCGGGTTTTTCTTTTGTCTTTGCTCGGTCCTGTAGTAGGACTCGAACCGCAGGCGCGAATTTTTAATAA
>JAYTFN010000072.1:0-3213 GCA_043734325.1 Candidatus Adlerbacteria bacterium | reverse complement strand
ACCTTGTCACTTTTTGGAGAATACTTGATAGCGTTTGTGATTAAGTTAGTTATAACCTGTCCGGTTCGTTCCCGATCGGCTTGAATTTTCTTATGGGTGTGACCCTTAATTAGTAAGTCATGCGAATTAGTAGTCAGTTGCAGCTGCTCAACTATTTCCGCTACAAGAGCATCAAAGTCAAACAACTCCGTATGCATCTGTAACTTACCCGCTTCGATTTTAGTTACGTCGAGCAAATCTTCAATTAAGTGCGTGAGTTTATCAAGCTGCATATTCATTTTGTGTACGTGTGAAGCAGAATCAAGATCTCCTGATTTGGAGAGCCTTTGCTCTAATACTTCGGCATACGCCTTAAGACTGGTGACCGGTGTTTTTAGTTCGTGAGTGGCTATGCCTATAAACTCATTACGCTCTTCGTCAAAACGTTTAAATTCAGTTATATTCAGAGTTGCACCAAGCATCCGAAGCGCGTTTGTTTTAGAATCAAAGTGTACTATAGTCGAAGTTGTCAGCCAGCGAATATCACCCTTTTTTGTCACTATTCGAAACTGAGAGTTACAATGTCCTTTGCCAGCAAGCGCCTCTGAGATCCCGTCTTCTACTCTTTCTTTATCGTCAGAGTGTATAAAAGAAGAAAAAAAATCTACTGATATGGGCGTAAGAGACTTTGGTACATCGTATATTTCATATACCTTATCAGACCAATCAAGCTTGTTATTAACTAAATCCCAATCCCAGACCCCGATATCTCCGACGTTAAGCGCTAACTGCAACCTCTCCTGTTCCTTAAGTAGAAGCGCTTCTGATTGTTTTTTTTGTGTAATATCTATAATGACCGACAACATTGAAGAACGCTTGCCTTTAACATAAAGAAATGAGAACTGTGATTCGATGATATGTTGTACACCGTCCTTGGAATGCACGGTGGCCTCAACAACAGCAGAGGAAGATTTAGCAAAAAAGATTTTTTTATACCTTGCCTGAGCTGTAACTCTAGTAGCCTCCGGATACATGATTGAAAAGTTTTTACCTAGGACCTCCTCTTGAGTAAACCCATACAACTTATAATATGAATTATTCGCTTCAAGAACTGTTCCCTCCTTGTCTGACAAGACCATAGCGACGCGTGCTACATCCCATATAGCTTTTAACCTTGCACGGCTTTGCTGCAAGTTTTCTTCCGCTACCTTTTTTTCGGTTATGTCTTCATGCTGCAGAATTACGTTTTGGATTTTATCTGAAGCATCGCGCACGGGATATATGAGCGCCTTCACCCAGCGATATTTTATAAATGAGTCCACGTTTTGAATGAGCGTGGTGTCATAATGAATGGGTGGCAGCTCCATAATCTCACCTCTAAAGGCTCTCTCAATTAGTTTAGAAATTTTATTTTCTTTCAACAGCGGATCTTTTCGTACATTGTATGTACCCGCTATGTCTGCGTGTGCAAAGCCCCATAATTTTTCCCATGCATGGTTAGCTGCAAGGGATATGCCCGTTGGAGAAAATATTTGCGTACTTATAGGCGATTGTTCAAATATAGTAGAAAAGCTATCAATACTTACTCCTAATATAGGGCTTCTTTTAGGTATCTTCATACAATGAGTAGTATAGCAAACTTCAAATTGCTTTACCTACTCTACTCCTTTACCTGCATGACAGCCAATATATGGCCAGCCGGGTCTTTAAACCACGCTATAGCATACGGCCCTACTTCCCCTTGGCTTCTTAAAATTCCCTTCGCGTCAGTTTTAAAATTTGGCTCAGCATACTGCTCGAGGTGCACGCCGTGCTTTATTAACTCATCAACCGTTTTTTCAATATTATCAACAACAAAATTAAGGACTGTGTGTTCGGGTGCTGTATAGTCGGTCGAGTGGTATATAAAAACTTTCGCACCACCAAACAGGTAGAGTTCGAGCCCTTCCGGTATTTCTTTTACCTCAAGCCCAAGTGACTCGGTATAAAATTGTTTTGCGCGAGGAATATCATCAACTGAAAAACTACTAAAAGCAGGAATTGTTTTAAACATAGGGACAAGTATAACGCATAACGCACTTTTGTATTATTTTACGCCTTCATTTCTGCCTCTATATCCACAATTCCTTCACCTTTCTTTTTTTGCTCTACTACTACAACCGCAGGGGGCGTGTAATACCCGAAATTACGAGGGAGCAGTATCCCTTCTTTATCCGCAGCCATCTTGAGTCGTAACCTAAGCTCACCGGCAACATCCCACTGTTTACCGGGAGCGGTCCTTCCTTGTATCTTAAGGGTCATTCCCGGGTCTGAAAATGCATCTATTCGTAAGAAGGTTGGCACCGATCGTACGCGAGACTTCCACAACGAGTCCGTGAAAAGCTCTTTGCCTACCTCGTTTACCATTGCAATTACTTTTTTAATATCGTTATCATAACTCACCGTAAAATCCATATATATATGGCTATAGTCTTTAGAGTAGTTGGCAGTTCGAATAATGCTTCCGTGTGGGACGTGGTATACCGTGCCATCAAAATCTCGCAGTGTTGTCATACGCAAGGTTATGTACTCAACATACCCGCATGTTTTATCAAAACATACATAATCCCCCACACGATATTGATTTTCAAGCGTTAAAAAAAATCCGGTGATGAGGTCTCGCGCTAAGTATTGGCCACCAAACCCTATTGCGATGCCCGCGGCCCCGGCTGCAGCCAAAATTGGTGTAACACTTATCCCCGCTTCAGATGAAACCAACACAACGGCAATTGTCCATAAAATAGTTTTAAATGTTCCTTGGAAAATATAAAGTAACGTGTTGCGTCGTTGCAAAACTTGCTTTTTAGCACTATCTTCTTCTGCACCGGAGAAAAATAAAAAAAGTCTACGGATGAGCGCGTCGGATATACGCACAATAAGCATCGCGCTCAGCAAAATGAGCACAATGTATATCCCGCGCTTAAAAGCCCAAGGTGCAATAAATTCGCTCACCGTCGCCACATACGCCAGAGCTCTGGACGCAACACTACCAAACAATAGATACACACTTTCCATCTCGTTAGTATACTCTTAGTCTACCGTAGATTAAAAATTACCGAACAAATAGACTTACCCTTTTACATACACAGTAAAAATTTACTTAGTAGCGAGGTATTGCGGTAACCAGTCCATTAATTTTTTACGATGTTGGTCGAGTGTCCAAAGGTTATCTGCCTTAAATAACGAAGGATAATT
>JAYTFN010000071.1:0-2878 GCA_043734325.1 Candidatus Adlerbacteria bacterium | reverse complement strand
ACCTCTCCCAGGCGCACAGATGTGTGTACTTTTTCATGCAATGCATTTTTACCTCTTAATGCATCTATTCTGTCCTACTTCAAAGGTAACCAGAGGAGCCAACGCTCCTGAACAATCGTCGCCCGATGTCGGGCATCAAAAAGGATAAGGTGAAATGGAACACATTTTGGTTTGCCTTCGCCACGGAGCGACAGATAAGGCTGGAACTACCTGGAAGGAACAGTTCGAAAATCCACTTTCTGAGAAAGGAAATGCACAGGCAAATCGGCGAGGAGTGCTGCTACGGGCGCGTGGTTTGGTGCCGCAGTTGGTACTGTCGTCGCCAGCACCTCGATGCATGTCTACTGCCACGATAGTAAGCGGCAAGTACAACCTCAAGAAGGTCAGCCGCAGGCACCACTTCAAGAAGGTCAGCGAGCTGACCCTACTCGATGACGGTACAGTGATCAGCTGTAACCTGCGGATACTTTTAAAAAGGCTGGGGCACACATTTCCGCGGAAATACTTGATTGATGGGGCCCGTAGCCACTTTCTTGAGGCGCACGGGCAAGTTGCCTGCGGCATGGTCAAACAGGAAATACTTTCCGCTAAATCATCCACGACCTTAGTGGTCGGACATACGCCGTTGCTCCAGGTAATGGGGATGGCATTCGTTAAATCGATAGAACGTGACTGCATGGCGGCCCTCGCACTTTTCAAAGCTGAGCATACCCAAGGGTTCATACTTACAATGGACTTCCAATTCAGAATCATCGATTTCGAATTAATCACCAACTAGTCCTTTGTTCACCTCAAAAAACCTCGCGCATGAGAACCGCGAGAAAAAGGCCCGAACAGCAATGCCAGGCCTTTTCTTTTTACCCAAAAGTATCATATTTTCGCATGTGCGAAATTCTGATACAGTTGTTCGATATAGCAAAGCACGCCTTGATACCTTACTTCTTATTTTCATTTCCCCGAGGTCGAACCTCGGAATTTTAAATGTTATTCTACCTTCAAGATTTTGTATTTCTGAGTTCCTTTTGGGGTGTGGAAGGAGAATTCGTCGCCTTTCTTTTTACCTAGGAGTGCGCCTCCGAGTGGTGAGTGGTAGGAGATTTTTGCTGCGAAAAGGTCTGCCTCTTCTGCGCCGACTATTATGTAACTGTGTTTTTCTTCAGCACCGATTTTTTGTACTGACACAGTCGAACCCATACCTATGGTATCCGTTTTAGTGTTACGGACTATCTTAGCGCTTTTAAGAATTGTTTCTAGCTTCTGTATGCGCTCTTCAACAGAAGACTGCATTTCGCGCGCTTCTTGGTACTCGGCATTTTCCGATAAATCACCCAAGGAACGTGCATACTCAAGTTGCTCAGCCACTTCACGACGTCGTGTAGTGCGCAACTCTTCCAGCTCGTGGGTAAGCTCTTCAAATTTTTCCTGTGAAATTAATTCTTCTGTCATAAATTGAATGATTATTAGCTATAGTAGACTATCAAAATAGTGACATAAGTCAATGGTGGACGGGGCATGACGATGTTATTGTGCAAAATAGTGAGGAGTATTTTCACGCGCCCAAAGAAGAAATTGACCCATTGTAGCAGGAGCTCCTATGAGTGTATGTGCAGGTCCTCTTTCCAAAACGACTGCGAATGCATATTTAGGATGCTCATACGGAAAAAATCCTATCATCCATGAATTAATATATTCGTTATGCACGCCAATTTGTGCAGTTCCTGTTTTTGCAGCTACACGCACAAAGTCAAAATTTACTGCACCGGCTATACCCTCTGTTACCCCCTGCCGCATACCTTCTCGCACAACCTGAAGGGCATGTGCGTTCACTGGAAGCGTTGCACTATACACTGTTGAACTTGCTAGCAGTGTTGGTGTTACTAATTCTCCACCATTCGCTATAGCAGCTGTCGCGCGTACTGCCTGTAAAGGCGTCACCTGCATACCGTACTGACCAATTGCGGTGTGGTATGTGTTGCCAATGCGCCAAGTCGGGTCATGCGGAAAATTTTTCGCTTTCCATGCAACAGTGGGAATATTTCCAATTTGCTCTGGAAATCCTACTAGTCCTGTGTCCACACCGTATCCAAACATTTTGTAATACTTTTCGAGTTTTTCGATACCAAGTCCGGGTTGATCCTGAAACCCTCCTCCAACTTCATAAAAATATACATCAGATGATACTGCTAAAGCTTTTCGAACGTTGACGTACCCTTGTGCACGCCAGTCGCGAAATATGGACGGCTTTGTTTTGTCATATGGATTAGGAATACTAATTGAACCAGTAGACAAAATTTGTTTATTTTCATCGATGACCCCTTCGGTTAATGCAGCGGTCGCAACAACCGGTTTTACTATTGAGCCTGGTGCATACAGTCCGCTTGTAGCGCGGTTTAGAAATGGCTGGCGTTTGTCCGTGTTGAGTGCCTGAAGAGTCTGAGAGTCACCCTTAGCAAGAGCAGTAAGTGAAAACTCGGGATAGCTGGTCAATGCAAGTATTTCTCCTGTTTGAACATCCATAATGACCCCTGAGCCGCCTTGAAATCCGGACTCCCCAGCCCGGGCTTCGATAGCCTCATATAAACCCTGGGTAAGTTTTGCATCAATAGACAAGGTTATTTGTCCTCCAGTTTCTTGAGGCTGGGTGACACTTTCGGCGACCACTTTACCATGTGCGTCGGTTTGCGTCAGTTTCATTCCATTTTTACCAGCGAGAGCTTTATCGAATGCACGCTCAGCCCCATCTACACCAACATATGCCTTTCGATAGTACACACCTGACGTATCTTTGGCAGGCGCTTTCGCATATCCGACAACATGCGCTATACCATGAAACGAAGCATACACCCGAGTTGGGAAATCATTTAGAGCTGATGTGTCC
>JAYTFN010000070.1:0-3690 GCA_043734325.1 Candidatus Adlerbacteria bacterium | reverse complement strand
CCATCGGTTATTTCGTCGAGGTTGTGCCCACCTGATTCGCGGTTGAGCACATAGAGCATCGGCTTCATGGTCAAAAGATTGAGCCCTTTGACCGAGAATTTCTCTTCCGGGCTCAAGTCGGCAGTTTTAGCCAACTGACCTTTCATGAGCATATCCAGTATTTTTTCAACTGTCGCCAACTCCAGAGCAGCTTCTTTAACACCACGTTTCACATCGCGCTCGACTGTGTTATGGCGCTTTTCGACCGTCTCCATGTCCGACAGTACTAATTCGAGGTTGATGGTCTCAATGTCCGACACTGGATCAATTTTTTCGTCGACGTGGAGTATGTTCGGATTGTCGAACACTCTCACCACATGGGCTATAGCACTCACTTCGCGAATGTGCGAGAGGAATTTGTTACCCAACCCTTCGCCTTCGCTGGCACCCTTTACCAGGCCTGCTATATCAACGAATTCAATTGCCGCAGGAATTTTCTTAGCAGAATTTGAAAAGTCATTCAAACGGTCGAGGCGGACATCCGGCACTGCAACAACCCCTACCGAAGGATCAATAGTCGCAAACGGATAATTTGCCGCCAAAACGCTTTTCTTGGTCAGTGCATTGAAAAGCGTCGACTTACCGACGTTTGGGAGCCCTACTATGCCGACAGAAATTTCCATTACTTGAGCACTTTACACTATTATTGTCTACTCGCCCAACTTGCCGAGGTGTATTACTTTTCGACGCCATTCGTTCCATTTCCATTCTGGCGCTTTTTCTGAGGGACCGAAGCGAGAGAGTTTTGTATCAAAACCGGCAAACCAAAGAATATTTTTATATATTTCGTTGGTATAGTCACCCATCGTGAGCCAGATAAGTAATGGATGCGTGCTTGAGAGCACAATAACTCGAGCTGTTTTTCCTTTCATTAGGCGATGCCAAAGATGAAAATGGGCTTTGATACCAACTTTGTGGTAATTAAAGCAAAAGCCGGGCAGCCACATACGGTCAAAGAGTCCTTTGAGGAGCGCAGGCATACTTCCCCACCAGCACGGATAGATAATAACAAAATGATCTGCCCATTTAATTGCCTCTTGCAGTGTTTTTAAGTCTGGTTCGAGTTCCTGTATAGCGCGATACCCTTTATGGAGTATCGGGTCAAAGTGCATGTCGGCCAAGTTAAACCGCTTTACTTCATGGCCGGCCTTTTTTGCCGCTGTTTCGTACAATAGTGCTAACTCTCCTGAGTGCGTAGGGCCTGAGTCCGGGTGTCCGAGCAAGAGTATTATTTTTTTAGTTTTTTTATCTTTAAAGAAACTCATTTTTTCTTACTATATCATCAATTTTTAACTAGCCGAATCGAATTATGGGTCCCCTATGCTGTGTGACTAAGTCCTCAGGTGATCGCGGCATAATACGCACAGCAGGTAAATGCTCTGTTACATCGCTTTCTTTGATCGATACGATGCTTTCCGTGTTTGGTGTAGGTAGTAAAACACGCCTACTTGGCTGTGTTTGGGCAGTAAGGTGCGGATGTAGTATCGCTGTACCATTAATCGCAATGGGCACATACGGAAACACCTCTTCAGAAATGGAAGAAAAATTTATTCCCAGAATTGAGGAGGCGGGACGCGGGGTAGGTTGTGGCTGCAAAACGAGTAGCTGTTGCTCTACTACTTGATCGGTTGCAGTAACCTGTTTTACAGGTACCGTGTGATCGTGTTTCTGCATGGCAACGGGGTACGGCGCTTGTTTCAAAGTCTCCGGCACACTTTGTGTACTTTGGGTAAGTGTACTGGGATCTTTTGAATGGTTTTTTACAGTAAAAATCTTTGAGCCCCCGAACAAGAAAAGTGCTCCAGTCCAGCATATAATAAACCCGATAGTACATGCAGCATACAACATTCCTAAAAAACTCCATGAAGTAACAGGGGCTAGCACATGCACCAACAGTAGCGTTATCCATATACCTCCAACCACACCTTCAATAAACCTTGAAGAAAAAGTAATGGATCGATTCGTAAAAGAAATAAGCACGAGTAGTCCTATTAAACTCCATTTAAAAAGATACGCAGGTTCAAAAACAGTAGAACCTTGTAGGGATGAAAAATGAATAAGCGTAATCCCTATGCCTGAGGTGACAATAAAACCTAGGGCAATGGTAATAACGCGTTTTACTGTATGAGCAACATGTTCCTCAGCTTCGTTAATCTGCGTATCACGAATAGCAAGTAAGTATAAAACGAGCAATAGTGCTTCTCCACCAACACCCAGAATAATACCCAACTGTTGCACACAGTAGAATAAGAGATCCAAAATCTCCATAGGCCCAGACATGCAAAAAGTGTAGCATGAAAATATTGGGCGCCGTGTGACTTACCTGCTCACAGATAATTTAATTACCGCGGCCGTATCATAGGTGGTGTTTGTTTGAAAAAGTTAGAACCCATTTCGAGCAGAACCCCTGACTTCGCACGCGCGGATCGCGTGGTGGCTCGAAACTGCCTCGTACGCTCCGATTGCGTGGTGAAGCGAACCAATGCGCCTCGGACACGCTCGCGGACTCGCGTGTGCAAAAACCAAAAAATTTCCTTACATTTTTCTCGCGTCTCCTCCCCCCGTCACTCATAATTTTCTGCTGAAAATTTGCGCGACCCCACCTCGTAGCCAAGCTACTCCGGTCTTGCGAAAGCACCCCGCGCTTTCTCACCCTCCACCGCGAAGCGAAAAAGAAATGGAAAGGAAATTTTTGGTTTTGCTTCGCCGTTTCAGTCTCCGAAAAGAGCAATCTTATTTAAAACATTTTTGTTTGCTCTTTTCTCCACCCTCACGGCGACCGAGGCGCACCCATATCCACATTTTGTGGTAGCTCTAACGTCCACGAACACACACAACCGCGTACGCATAGCCCGCTCGCATTCGCTTGCGCTGGCTGCTTCAGCGTTGTGTGCATTCGCTTGGTGGCTTCGTCCGAGTCTGTGGTAACTCAATCAAGCGGTTTGCGCTAAGCGCAAGCAAATCTATATGTGCTTGCCCCACCCACCCAGTGCGCGCACAAAACAAACTCTCTGCTATTTTATTGTAGTAATTTACAAACATCTGCATATAGCCCCTTCAGTTCATATATTCCCATATCAAGTATCGGCTCATACATGAAAGAATTTAGGTGAATATTTTCTGGAGTCATTATGTTGACTCTTTCAAGAGTCTTTATTGCTTCCGCATGATTTGAGTTAGCTGTAAATTCTTTTTTATATCGGTCAAATAATTTACCTGTCTGCTTGCAAGATATTGTTTTTTTGTCTGTAACTTGTGCCCACATATATTCTTCCGCTTTTAATCTGATTCCTATTGCTAACACAATCTTGTCTTCCAAAACAATAGTGTCCGTATTTGGAGATGTACTTATTGCCAATACTTGTTCATCAATAATTTGAACGATTTTTTTGGTTTTATCCGGAAAGGTAAACGCAACCCCAGAAAGAGTACTGCGACAAGGAGTTTCTATATCTGCGATAGTGATATCAACGGTCTTTTTAATTACACCATCTTGATCTTTGTGGTGAAGTACATTTGTAAGTAATTTATAGTCATCATTTTTCCCATCTTTAAAATGAACAACCCCGGGGCAGAGCCCCGAGGTATCTCTGAGCGTTTGCGTATGTGGTCGGCCATTACCCATTCAACCTAGCACACTGGAGGACCGAC
>JAYTFN010000069.1:0-1795 GCA_043734325.1 Candidatus Adlerbacteria bacterium | reverse complement strand
AAAAAGTGATATATGTTGCATATGATTTATTTAAAATAAAAGGGCACCAAGAGCATTTCGCTCGGTGCCCACTGACCTTATTAGAAAGATGGACTTCCTAAATGATGCATAAGAAACGGGAGCATAAATTTAAAGTGATTAACTACAATCAACAAAAATGCCAAAATACTTCCTAGAAATGCTCCAAATGATGCCGACTTAAAATAACCAAAAGGATACTGAGTCATTTTATCGGTAATTACCCCACCTACACCCCCTATAAGTGCCATGAGAATTAAGAACCAACCATAACTCATCGTTATCTCCTGTTTTTTACCCTCAAGAGTATATATTTAAAACATAACTTGTCAACCCCCTCTGCAGACGCGTTTGAAACGAGTAGAATAGGGGCATACATGAGTGATCAGGTACAGGAAATAAAGGATAGGCTCTCTATCGTCGATGTGGTGGGGCAGTATGTCCAGCTTACGCGGGCAGGGAAGAATTTCCATGCGCGGTGCCCCTTTCACAAGGAGCGTACACCTTCTTTTAATGTGTCTCCCGAGCGAAATACCTATATTTGCTTTGGGTGTGGCGAAAAAGGGGATATTTTCTCTTTCGTAGAGCGCATTGAAGGTGTTGATTTTAAAACTGCTCTGGAAGAGCTTGCGGCGAAAGCGGGGATTAAACTTCAGCGTGACTTCACCGGAAAAGGTGAAAATAAGGAGAAGGACGCAAGACTTCGAGACGCATGTGATGCAGCTGCGGCCTTTTTTGAGGTTCAACTAGAGAAGCGGCCTGATGTGCAGGACTATCTGCGTAATCGCGCAGTAACAGACGAGACAAAACTCAGTTGGCGACTTGGCTACGCTCCTGCGCGCTGGCAGGATGTGTCAGACCATCTTGTGTCGTTAGGATTTAGTAAAGACGAAGTGGCAGATGCAGGGCTTGCAGCGAAGTCGGAGAGGAAGCTCGGTGAAATATATGATCGTTTTCGTGGGCGCATTATGTTTCCTATAGCAGATGCGCAGGGTCGCATTATTGCTTTTTCAGGAAGGTTTTTTGAAAAAGTTGAAGGCTCAAGGGAGGAGGGTGAGCCCGCAAAATACGTCAATAGTCCTGAAACGGCATTGTTTAAAAAGTCGCGAATTATGTACGGCTTTGATAAGGCAAAAAATGCGATACGACGCACCGACTGCATTTTACTTGTCGAAGGTCAGTTTGATCTAGTGCTGTGCCACCAGGCAGGGCTCACATTCGCAGTCGCCATATCTGGTACGGCACTCACGCCCGAACACCTGTCGCTCCTGGGCAGACTTTCCAAGCGGCTTGTGTTAGCACTGGATGCTGATGCGGCTGGGGTGCGCTCCGGTTTGCGTAGCGCTCACATGGCACTATCGTCCGGGTTTGATGTAAAAGTGCCTACCTTCCCGTTTGGCAAAGACCCAGCCGATGTAGCGAAGGAAAATCCGGAGTTACTTAAGCAAGCAATACGAACATCTCAAACTGCTGTGGAGTTTTTTCTAGACGCACTTCGACTCCAGGGCGGTAGAGCGCAATCCGCCATGGTTGATGAGGCGGGTACTGCATCAGGTGCAGCAAAACAAAGCGGTGACGAAGAGCGTATATACAAGAAGGCCGTAGAGGCACAGGTGTTACCACTTATTGCTGCAATGGAAAGTAAGATTGAGCAGGAACACTTTGTGCATATTGTCGCGGGAAGGCTCAACGTGACTGAAGCGGCCGTGCGGGAAGAAGTTGGAAAGCGCAAAGTTGCTCCCCTTGAGTCCTTTCAAGAAGAAATTAGTGCGCCTCA
>JAYTFN010000068.1:0-1096 GCA_043734325.1 Candidatus Adlerbacteria bacterium | reverse complement strand
ATGGTGTAGTGTTGTGGTTTTTATTCCACATAGTAATTAATGTAGGGATGAATATCGGTATTATGCCTGTGACGGGTATACCGCTCCCCTTTATGAGTTACGGCGGGTCACACTTACTTGCTGAGATGCTAGCATTAGGGATGTGTGTAGGGATGTATCGATATGGGAGGCCGACGCATCGCTCTCATATGCACCGCGAATTCGTCGGATTGGAGTAAATTGCTTCATACCTAAAGGTACTGCGATTTTAACAAGTTGGATACAACTTAAAAAATCGGGAGTATGCTTTGTTAGAAAACATTTTTACTCCCGCAATGTACTAGAGTATACATCTCGAGGAGCGAAGAGCGACGAAGATGTCGGGAGCCACCAGGCGTACGACCCGAGACGGCTCGGCCCAAGACATTCGGTTGCTACCTCAGTCGCGAAGATGTGAACCAGCAGGTTGTCGCACTTTGGGGACAAGATTCTATAGGTGCATAACAAATCTTTACAAGGAAGGGAAAAGTAGTACCATACTTAGCAGGTGCTCTTCAGGTGAAAAGTGCCACAACAGAAGACAAAGGAGAAAAGCATATGACTGACGTAAATCAAAGTTACCCGGATGAAGATCTAGCAACCTTACCCCAAAGAAGTACTTGGCAGACAGGAACGCTGGAAAAAATAATGCATGTTGCACAAACATTGCCGGCTCCGCGCATTTCGGACTCGCAAGTGGACGCTGCTTTTGAAAGTCCGGCCGGGCAACTTGGGGACAGGGCACATAACTTGGGCGCCCGTTCTTGGTAAGGGAATTTCCCTCTGCCACTTTTAAAAGACCGCCTCACAAGGGCGGTCTTTTCATATAGTTATGCACTTTTATTTCTTTACTTCACACACGCAAGGAGTACCATTATATATAAGAGTTCCGAAGATACATCAACAGAGGAGATGAAATGTGCTACTGCATCATTGGCGACCCTCAATGTATGGGCTTCGTTAAAGCCCATACATGTCCATCGATAGTGAAGAAGAACCCGGTCTGCATGAGCAGGCATTACGCCCTCAGTGAAATTTCTATCGCTGTGGAGAGAGATATCGTGCAAGCAATTGACGA
>JAYTFN010000067.1:0-2382 GCA_043734325.1 Candidatus Adlerbacteria bacterium | reverse complement strand
GCTATCGAAGCAGTAGCGCGCCGCTATCGTTTTAACGTTGTCGAAGAGCTGGGAGGCCATGCGGTGGGCAAAAGCGTACATGAAAAGCCATTTATATCGAATGTGGGCGAGGTAGGTGAAGGTGAAAAAATAATTGATGGCTACGTGTTGGCACTCGAGCCAATCCTCTCTGAGGGGAAAGGGGCAATAAGTTTGCTCGAAGACCAATGGACCTACGTCACCCGCGACGGTTCTCGCGCCGCACATTTTGAACAAACCATACTCGTTACCAAAGCAGGTGCGGAAATTTTGACTCCTTTTTTGTAATTTTGTAATGCAAGCGGGGCAGTTGCGAAATGTAAGAGGTGTTGTATAGTGTCGTTCATGCGCAATATACTGTGGCTACGGGCTATATGGATGTCTCTGGGGGTTTTGGGCCTGTCGACCTTAGCAAATATAGGCATTTCCTACGTCATACACGTACCCTCTGGGGCTTTTGACGTTGCCGTGGCTGTGGTGGACATTGCCCTCGCGGGTTTGGTAGCGGGGTGGTATCTCAAAGACAGTGAGCTTCAGTCTTCGGTCAAGAGTGGCTTCAACTTTGGTGTGGTGGTTTTGGCGACGCAATTTTTGTTTGGCATCGTCCTTGGTATCGCATACAAGCTCTACACCGTAGCGCCAATTGAGCTGAGTGTCAGTCCGGTGATTATGTTTATTTCGATAATTGTGTTTACATTGAGTACAACAAGCGTCGTTGGCGCTTTTGGAGCCTCACCTAAAAATTAATATGCTATCACCAAAAGAAGAGAAGACATTCGTGCTTATTAAACCCGATGGTGTCCGTAAAGGGCTTACAGGGGAAATTATCAAACGTTTCGAACAGCGCGACTTAAAAGTTGTAGCTATCGAGATGTTTCAGCCTTCAAAAGCGGAGATGGATAAGCATTATCCCAAAGACGAGGCGTGGCTGTCACGTATCGGCGAGAAGACAACGGGCACGTACCAAAAGTACGGTCATGATGTTAAAAAAGACTTTGGTACCGACAATCTCCTTAAAATTGGCAAAGTGGTTCGCGGCTGGCTTATCGAATTTATGGTCTCGGCTCCGATGGTCAAGATGGTGATCCAAGGCGTGCACGCGGTGGACATGGTCCGCAAAATCGTGGGCCCAACTATGCCGTACTTAGCTGAAATGGGTACCATTCGCGGTGACTACTCTGCCGACTCGGCAATTAGTGCCAATGTTGAAAAACGCGCAGTATATAACCTCGTCCATGCGTCAGAAACACCTGAAGAAGCGGCGCACGAAATCGAACACTGGTTCGGTAAGCACACTATTTTTAAATATAAGCGCTTTGGAATCGACGAATAACTTTTTCTGCCACTTTAATTTATAAAGATTGTGAAGATCGGATTTATTGGACAGGAGTGTCTATGGTGAGGCACTTCATACACATCAAAACACCAATATGGTAAAATAATTGTAGGACTTCGGAAGCAAATGTCCTTAAGTGTTAAAAATGGGAGTTCGGAGTTGGGCAGCACCGTGGTGTGGTCCACAGAACACCCACCTGGAATACCTCCAGACGCTTGCTTCCGAAGTCCGAATAAAAACCCCAGCGCTACCAGCTGGGGTTTTTATATACGCAGACACTATGTGTACGTTGTATACGTACTGTAGTTCGTATATCTGTGAGCTATACTGTAGTGTATGCAATCGACAATTAATTTTTATGGTGGCGCGGGGACGGTAACCGGTTCGAACTTTATGCTCGATACCGGCGGGCTTAAGATACTCATCGACTGTGGGCTATTTCAAGGAGAACATGCTTTCGACCAAAGTAATTGGGAACCCTTTGCTTTTGATCCGAAAGAAGTTTCGATTCTCATAAACACCCATGCGCATATCGACCACATTGGTCGTATACCCAAGCTCGTACGCGACGGCTATGCGGGAAAAATACTCTCAACTGATGCAACTAAAGCGCTTGCGGAGCCGATGCTGTACGACGCGTTGGAGTTAAACCGTCATGATGCGCTCAAACATAACCGTGAGCCGCTGTATAGTGAAGCGGATATTGTTCAAGCTTTGTCTCAGTGGGAAACGACCGACTACCATAGTGCGCGCGACTTAGGAGACGATGTACACTTTGAATTCCTCAACTCCGGTCATATCTTGGGTTCAGCTATGGCAAAATTTACACGAGGCGACAGGTCGGTCGTATTTACCGGCGACCTCGGAGGGGGGAACTCACCTCTCTTGGCGTTTGCTGAAGTGCCTACAGGAATACAGTATTTAGTTATGGAAAGTGTGTACGGCGATAAAAAGCGAGAAGATGATAGTAATCGTCGAGATCTTTTAGAAAATTACATTGAAGACGTTGTGGCTCGACGTGGAACCCT
>JAYTFN010000066.1:0-4602 GCA_043734325.1 Candidatus Adlerbacteria bacterium | reverse complement strand
TAAACCGAGCGATTGTAAAAACAGACCGTACCGTATGAATTAAAACTTTCGATTGCTGCGCATTTCCTCACGCGTCTTTTCGATAAAGCGTGCCGCAGCTTCTTGACCGCCTAGACCAAAGGACAAGCCAAACGCAAGAGCGAGAGCTACTACCACACCAGTCAACAGTGTTTGCAAAATTGCCTGTGCAATCTGTAGCTGGGAAAGTGCCGCCAGAATAGCGAAGATCCAGATAGACCAGCGTGCCAACGTACCTACGAACCCTGCAGCCGTAATACCTGCCGCACGTGCCGACCCTGACACAACTCCTTCAGCCACTTGCGCAATAACAGCGCCCGCAAGGAGGATGAGTACGGCGACTATAACGTTAGGCAAGTACCCCATAACTATTTGCTGGAGAAAGAACGTAACCTGGGTCAATCCAAGAATCTGGAGCGCGGCTATCAAAAAGACGAGAATGACAAACCATTTCACAAGAGAGCCTACGAATGCTCCGGAGTTTAAGTGGTAGCCGGCGCGTGAGACAACATCATCAATACCGGCTTGTTTTAAAGCGTGATCAACACGAAGTGCGCGAACCGCTTCGGATATGACCCATCCCAACCACGTTGCAAGAAACCAACCCACTACAAACACAATGAGCGCCAGTAATAGCGCCGGAAGATAATTTACTGTATTCCACAGTAAATTATAGAAGGACTGCTGCAAGGCATTCGCACCGTTCTGAACAATCATAAAATAATAAGAAACTAGTTGTTTAGTAATCGACCCCGTTATTGTACCAAGCCACGGTCCCGCTAAAATCGAGCATGTGGATATCTTGCACAATGGCGAGGATGAGCGAGGGTGAGCGAGATTACTTAAGACCTATATTAAGCTTATCTAAGACAATGGTGTGGGGGTAGTCTAAAACATCACGCACTAATTTATCGTTCATATTGAGTCGATAGTAAAAATCTTCGGTAGTGAAGTGTGCATACCGTATTTCCTTTCCAATTTCAGACTCCAAGCCACGGATGCGTTCGCGGAGCATGCGCTCCTTCACTTTGTCGCCTACAATTAAAATGTCGAGTCGGTCATCCCACTCCCCCATAAAAATGCCGGAGAGCATAATCATGCGGATAGTGCCGACACCACGTACACGCTTGACTATGTCGTCGGCTCGCTTCGGTGCGTTGAGCAAGAGATACTGTAGTGCTGCGGTATATTCAAACTTTGCATTGAGACCATAACGGACACCCTTACCACGAGTAGAGCGATCTATCATTTTTGCGCCTGAAAGCAGGTTTACTTCGCGTCGCGCGTCGCGGTCTAAGACCCGAGTTCGCAGCGCTATGTCTTTAAGAGCAAAAGACTGTTTAGGGTTAAAAAGAAAAAGCCGAAGGAGCTTAACTCGCGCGGGCGTTTCGAAAAGTTTCTCTAGTCCATCAGTCATATGATTTTGTTGAAATAGTGTAATTCTGCAAGAATTATGCCGGATTCTCCTTTGAAATTCGGCCCGCAATCATGTCACGTATCGTCAATTGATACGCGATTTCACGCGGCCGTAAATGCATGTGTATTCTACGCAAAAGCTTCTCAAGAAGCAAAGATTTTCCCATTTGACCTATTACTATTTCAACGTATAAAAAAACCTACTCAAATGAGTAGGGTGGTGAGAAGAGGAAGAAGAAGAACGAGTGGATGAGGTGGATGAAAAGAAAGAACGAAGAAAGGAGGGAAGAAAAAGAACGGGGTGGGAAAGGAGTGAGTGTGCGAGAGAGTACGGTAAAGATAGTAACAAAATATCTTTAGAAAAAGTCCGTACCCAGTCATTCCTGACATGATTTCAATGTCCCGAGATACTGAAGGTGATCCACTTACTACTACTCCCCTGCCACCTAAAAGGTTACACCAAAAACCCGACAACCTTTCGGCGCCGGGTTTTTGGGAGCACAACTAAAAATGGTTATTTCATTTCTATCTTACCGCCGGCTGCTTCAACAGCTGCTTTGAGCTTGTCGGCATCTTCCTTCTTCATACCCTCCTTGAGCATAGATGGAACGGCGTCGATAAGATCCTTTGCTTCCTTGAGTCCAAGACCAAGCGCGTCTTTAACGGCTTTGATAACCTGAACCTTCGTTGCGCCTGCATCAAGAAGCTTTACGTCAAAAGAGGTCTTCTCTTCTACTGCCTCTGCTGCTGGGCCTGCTACAGCGACCGCTGCGGCTGACACGCCCCAGTGGGCTTCAATCGCCTTTACGAGCTCATGAAGTTCGAGCACAGTCATCTTCTCGACAGCGGTGACGATATCTTTAAATTTTGCAGGAAGTTCTGCCTTTGGCGCTTCTGTTTTTACCTCTGCTGCTACAGCGGCTACGGGAGCCTCTGCTGTTGTTGTTTCGTCTGCCATATATAATTTAGTGAAAGTATGTGACTCTTTTTAGAATCAAGCCGGATGTACCCCTTACACTCGACCCGCCTTACGTAGGCGCTCACTTCTTTCTTTTTAGTTAATTAATGTTCCTTTCTAAACAAAGCCTTACTTTTGCAGGGACACCCTTTTTAGGATGCCATTGTCTCCGCTTTAGCGTTAAGTACCACCGCAAAGCGCTGGCGAGGGCTGTTGATAAGTTGCACAAACTGCGCGCGCAGTGTTTGCATACCCGGGATAGCGGCAATTGCAGCTATCTCTTGAGCAGTAACATACTTACCACCAAAAATACCGCCTGCAAACGCAAGGAGCTCGGGAAACTTTTTGATAAAGACCGCAAGCTCACGCGCTGGTGCAAGTTCGTCTTTGCTATACGCAACTGATATCTCGCCTTCTAGTACCGGCATAGTACCCTCATACTTTGCCGCATCGAACGCTCTTTTAACGAGAGACTTCTTAGCGACAGTATAGCCAACCTCCTGCTCGCGAAACACGCGGCGCATTTCGTTTTGTGCATTAACGGAAAGTCCTTTGAACTTTGCGAACACTACAGTCGAGGACTTTGAGGCTATGTCAGCCATTTTCGCTACTATTTCTTCTTTTTTTGCTCGTGTGATTGCCATTTAGTTTTGTTGAAACTATTCCAAGTCCTGTTTGATCAAAGTGAATCAATATGCGCAGCGCAATTGAAACGCAACAGGAACTCAGTCCCCTTTCAATTATTAGGTTGTCTTTCCTCTATAGTACAAGCGGATAAGAAAACATCTCTATTATTACTATTTTTAGGGAGAGTGGTTCGACCTCGGGAGGCGCCTTGCGGCATTAACGCGTTTTCACGCTACCCCCTTTCTCTGGCCCTAATGTACATACACTAATTCGTTTTTAAAACCTTGTCAAATTACAAAGGACTGTCCTTTGTAATTTCTTTACCCTGACTATACCAATACAAAAGCTCTTCCAGATCATTTTGAGTATTCAAAAAGTCGGGTTTTTCTTCATAGGCCAGTATTGAGCGTTCGGGTCGTTTGACACAGCTATAATCGTAATAGCTTGAATATATATACTCGGAAAGAAACCTTCTTGCCGCCTCTTTGTCCATCAATTGTGTCGTTTCCCAGTCAGGCTCAAGTAACGAAAGTGGATTAAGATGCACATAGGAAAAAATATATCGGTGGTAGTTTTCAGTGTCTACATGTCGACTTTTAAATGGACCCTGGGAAAGCACTCCGCTATGGGCATACTTGGCATTAAAGTACATCGAGTAGGCAGTCAAAACTTTTTTTAAAAATATACTTATTCCCTTATCTACCTTCTGTCGAATAATTAAGTGAAAATGATTCGGCATAAGGCAATACCCTAACACGTCAACGAGCGATTTATCCGGCTTTTCTAACTCAAATATGTTTACAAAGGACTGTCCTTTGTATTTCTTGAATAGTTCGCGTAAATTAGTTCGCTCAAAAGTATTGGTAATATGCAAAAGCAATAGGAAGCGAGCATAATCTTCCTCGTTAGTAAAAATCCGTTGCTTATGAGCCCCACGATTAAAAATGTGGTACGTCTCGAAAGTGGCCAACGGTGTTTCTCTTTGCATTGCGCCTAGTATACTCAACCTTTCTGATTTACAAAGGACAGTCCTTTGTAAATCAGATACAAGCGCAAACACATGGCGAAGTTCTAAATTATACAAAGGACAGTCCTTTGTACTTTTTTGGTTATGGTTTCAACAAAGAGGCACCTAGTAACACAGAGTGGGCCAGGTAGAGGATGCACAGGAATCCAACAAGAAATAAGAAAAAAGTTTTCGTAAAGTAGCGGTTCATACCCTTATTCAAGCACATCAAGCGCTATCTGTAACGAAACAAAACATATACAAAGGACAGTCCTTTGTAAATCACAGGCAAGCGCGAACACACGGCGAAGTTATAAGTTATACAAAGGACTGTCCTTTGTATAGGTACCGAACGTCATTGGTAAGGAAAAAAGTGTACAAAGGACAGTCCTTTGTATGGGTAAGGGGGGTTGTTTGGATGGATGTAGGCTGTTGAACACTCTTTGTTGGTAGAGTGAGCGGTGTTTTTAGGTGGTGTGTTTTTATAAAACGGTAGGTATGGGGTGTTTTTAAGGAATGACCAGTATGGGTATAAAACAAAAACCCCCTCGGGTGAGGGGGTTTTTGTTGCTTTCTT